>JAQGPC010000158.1 GCA_028293285.1 Pedosphaera sp. | reverse complement strand
TGGCGACGAATTCGAGTTTGAGACGGGTTTCTTTTTTGGTGATCGCTGGCATATATTCCAGACCATTACCACCCAAATAAATTCACCAAAAAATGCAAGCTCAAAGCTCATCGTAATGATTCGGGCGACTTCAATGCCCATAGGTTATGTTTTGTTCAAGACTTGTTTTAATGTTCTGATTCTTTGGAAAATATTTAAATATCTTAGTTGTTTAATTAATGATGCATTTGCCTGGTTGATGAGGATTTATTAATTAAAACGTTGTGGTGAGTTGCCGGTTCCAAGTTTTTGGATAAGCCAATCCATAATTAAGATGAACCGGCGAAATAAGAGGTGCCTGTCGTGGAAAATTTAAAGACTTCTTAAAATTATTAAGTTGAAACGCAGACGAGCCTCCTTACGTCGGCTGCTACTATAGTAAGATATGGATATCCACTCTTCGGTTGGAAGATATGAGCACTACGGAAAAGTTGCGGCTAATGGAAACTCTTTGGTCTGATTTGAGCCGAAACGAAGCAGAGCTGCCTTCACCAGCGTGGCATGAACAGATATTGCGCGAGCGGGAAGAGAAGTTCAAAACCGGTGAAGAAAAACCCATTGACTGGGAAACCATAAAAGTACATTTCCGTGATCGCACTTCTCTATGAGGGTTCTCTGAACTTTAAACTATGAACGGGAAACTTTGAACCTTATAAGTTTCCCATGTCGCAGAGCATCAAAGTGGCGGTAGTTGGAACCGGTTCGCTCGGTAAGGAACATGTCCGCATCTATGCCGAACTTGCCAAGGCCGGTTTGGTGCAGCTCGTGGGCGTTTATGACGCCTCTCCTGATACAGCCCATAAAATTGCGGCGAAACATGGCGTAAAAGCTTTTGGTACCGTCGCTGACGCCGCCGCCGCCAGTGATGCCGTGAGTTTGGTTACGCCCACGGTCACCCACTTTGAGCTTGCCAAAATGTTGCTCCAGCAAGGCAAGCATGTGCTCGTCGAGAAACCGATGACGGATGATTCGGCCCAGGCAACTGAACTGGTCCAACTCGCGCAACAACACAATTGTGTGCTGCAAGTCGGCCACGTCGAGCGGTTCAACCCGGTGTTCAACTATTTGGAAACCGTGGCAACTCATCCACGGTTCATCGAAACTCATCGGCTCTCGCCCTACCCCGCGCGCAGCACGGATATCGGCGTGGTGCTTGATTTGATGATTCACGATCTCGACGTAGTGCTGGCTTTTGTAAAATCGCCAGTAACCAGCGTGGATGCCGTTGGAATACCGGTATTGAGCAAGTCGGAAGACATTGCCAATGCACGAATCCGCTGTGCCAATGGTTGTGTCGCGAATCTCACGGCCAGTCGCGTCAGCCCGGAACGCATGCGGAAGATTCGTGTATTCAGCGGCGGCAAGACCACCAGTTATGTCTCGCTCGATTATCGTGCGCAGGAAGGCTATATTTATCGCATCGCCCGCGACGGCGAGGAGGAATCATCATTGCTGAAAAAATTGCTGGCGGCAAAGGACTCCACCATCGTGAGCGAGTTTGGCGGCAAGCGCATCGTGCGAGAACCGGTACCCATCGAGAAGGCGGAACCGTTGAAATTGGAACTGCAAAGCTTTGTTAATTGTGTGCATGCCCGGCAAACGCCTGTGGTCAGCGGCGCTTCGGCCAAGCTGGCGCTGGATCTTGCTTTTGAGATCACGCGGCAAATCCAGGAAGGAATCCGCAAGCTCGATTAAATTGGGAGATTATGGGCCTCATTGTCATACTTCCGCTGGCTGCACTAGCAATCTTCGGAATCGTTTCCATACATCAATGGCTGCGTCGTGGCAACTATGACGCCATCTGGTGGCGCGCTTTCCGCATTTCAGCATGTTGTGGACTTGTGCTCGGCCTCTGGTTTACGCTTTTTTTACAATACAAGGTCCCGAATGGGCGCATTTCCGGCTTTCCTATTCCGCTTAGATTCTCCCAAAAGCAAACGGATGATACGTGGAAAGAATCGTCGGTTCCTGCGGCCATTCATTATGCTGTCCTTATCACGGACATTTTGTGCGGGGTGGCCATTGGTCTTGTGCCGCTGAGAGTTGCCGGATTCTTGAAGGAAAATCGTAAACAGCACCCGCACTATCCGCCTCCTAATCCGTGACTCCAAAACGCTTCATGGTGATTGCCGGTGAGACAAGTGGCGACATGCTTGCCGCCGAGCTTGTGAAGACGTTGCGTGCGGAATTGATGGCGGAATACCGTTACTCGGACGATCTACAACCGCTCCACGCTGACTTGGCTCCGCGATTTTTCGGAGCGGGCGGCCAGCGGATGGCTGCTGCCGGAGTGGAACTCGAATTTGATATGACCTCACATGCGGTCACAGGCTTGTGGGAAGTGTTGAGAAAATATCGCAAGTTCAAGCAACTCTTCGACCGTCTTTATCAACTTGCCTTGGAGCGCGAGCCGCACGCCATTATCTGCGTTGATTTTTCCGGCTTTAATCGTCGTTTTGCCAGCGCCATCAAAAAACATGTCCGATCACAGCGGGGCACTTTCAACAATTGGAATCCAAAAATCATCCAATACGTCTCGCCGCAAGTTTGGGCGTCGCGCCCGGGACGCGCCTACACCATGCCGGCAGCGTATGACCTGTTGCTGAGTATTTTTCCATTCGAGAAAGATTGGTATGCCAGCCGCGTTCCGAAGCTGCACGTGGAATTTGTTGGCCATCCAATAATAGATCGTTATGCCACTTTTCTTCCGCAGCCTGCAACGGAAACATCGCACGCGTCCTCGCCTTTAGTCTTACTGTTGCCCGGCAGCCGTCCGGGGGAAGTAAAGCGTCATTTGCCTGTGCTCTGCGATTCGTTGCGCAAACTTCGTGCTGCAATTCCCGGAATTTGTGCGCGCATGGTTTTGCCCGAGGAAAGTCTAGTTCAACAAGCCAAGGCAATGGGGTTGCCCGCGGACTTGGAAGTTCGATTAAGTAGTCTGGCAGAATCCCTTTCGCGAGCTGACCTAGCCATTGCTTCCACTGGCACAGTCACAATGGAATGCGCTTACTTTGGTGTACCAACCGTGGCGTTATACAAAACATCATGGCCCACCTATCAAATCGGCAAACGACTCATCACCGTCAAATACATGGCGATGCCTAATTTGCTGGCGAATGAAGAAATTTTTCCTGAGTTTCTTCAAGATACTGCCACCGCAGAAAACATCTCTCGCGCCGCACTTGAACTACTGCGCGACGAGACGCGCCGAAATACAATTAAAGCCAAACTGAAAGAGATAATCACTTCCTTAGGCAACACTGGTGCAAGCCAGCGTGCCACGGAAGCGATTATAAGAACCCTGTAATCTTTTCCCTTCGTGATTACGAGGTACGCCCTTCGCGGTCTTTCAGACGAACGTCTTCCCCCTGTTTCTCCACTTGCACGTCCTCTTTGCGGACAGATTCTGAAACCTGCTGGCGTTCGGTATCGGTGCGCTTATGAGCACGAACTTCCTCCCGCACATGGCTTTCTTTTTGGACAATAGCCTCTTCGCGACGCAAGGGTATGAAAACATCCTGCTCGGAAAATGCCTGTCCGCTTGGAGCTTGAGCCTCAGAAGCCGGAACTCGTTCAATGACGATTTCCTCGCGCTGAAGTTCCACCGGCTGATTAACTGTTTCAGTCCGGATTATCTTCCGCAGACGGACTCCACCAGCTTCAACCTGGCGTTTGCCGATTTTGATCTCTTCTTCACTTAGCTGAATTCGCGCTTCTTCCGTGCCTTCTGGCTTGGGAGCGGAGGCTTCGTGTTCCAGACCGGTATCAAAGCGTGGGCGTTCTCCCGCGAAAGGCTCTTCCGTGGCACTTTCCGCGCGGCCACCGCTGACGTGATAATAATCGTAAATTTCCCGTTCAGTGGCCTCGTCGAGGGTCAAGTCCGCATCGTAAGCTGGCGCGCCTTTAACCATATCTTCCGCATAGGGCAGACGTATGATACGCGACCCTTCGTTGACCTCGGCGGCATTGGCGGGCACCACATGGGTTTTTCCGAAGAACCACCCGGTCTTCACACCCAAAAAGGCAGGATCACCAGTATGGTCCGACCACAAACAATCCAATGTGCCGATTTTATTGCCGGCCTTATCCACCACATCGTACCCGATATATCGGTTCAAATCCCCTCTACTTGCTGTCCTCGATTCGGCTGTGGGATTAGCTTCAGTTCTTTTATCTTCGTTCATAACATCCTTTCTTAAATTCCATTTTTGGTATTTGGGGAATTTATCAACATTTCCCTAATTACAACCTAAAGCCACCACCCAGTTGCTCTATAGGGCTGTTACCGTATTTTTTGACATTAGTGAGGTGGAGATTATCGCAAGCTAGATTGAAGAAATTTAACCTGTATTTCGTCCTTTCTTGGAGCTTTGTTTGGTAAATTTGGATTCAAACCCGTTTAAGGCCATATTTTGTTACACTTGAAGAGAAAATTGACATTCCAGTCCGCTGTGTTGATGGCGGGACTGGCTATTTTGATGCCTATGCTGGCCAAGGCTGCAACGGTAGCCAATGATCCTGCGGGAATCGAATTCTTCGAGAAAACCATCCGCCCTATTCTGGCTGATAACTGCTACTCCTGCCACAGCCAGCAAAGTAAGAAGATCAAAGGCAATTTCCTGCTCGACACGCGCGAGGGGTTGCTTAAGGGAGGCGATACCGGCCCGGCCATCGAACCACATGATCCGGATAAAAGTTTGCTGATCAAGGCAGTCCGCTATACGGACGACAATTTGCAGATGCCACCCAAGAACAAAAAGCTGTCGGCAGAGAAAATTGCCAGTTTGGAAGCATGGGTCAAAATGGGCGCGCCGGATCCAAGGGTTGGCAAAATCAGCATGCCGGTCGAAACCATCCGGGAGAAGGCGGGCAAACATTGGGCGTTCCAACCGGTAAGCCGCCCCGCCCTCCCTACGATTAAAAATAGACGTTGGACGGAGACGCCGGTGGATAATTTTATTTTGTCCCGGCTGGAGGGCAAAGGGATAACACCCTCCCCGCGAGCGGACAAGCGCACATTGATTCGCCGGGCGAGCTTTGATTTGACCGGCCTGCCGCCCAAGCCGGAAGAAGTGGAGGCTTTTATTGCGGACACTTCACCGGACGCCTTTGCAAAGGTGGTGGATCGGCTATTGGCGTCGCCGCGGTATGGCGAGCGTTGGGGCAGACACTGGCTTGATGTGGCCCGCTACGCAGATACGAAAGGCTACGTTTTCGAAGAGGAACGGCGTTATCCGTTTTCCTATACTTATCGTGATTATGTGATTCGGGCTTTCAATGAAGATTTGCCCTATGATCAATTTATTCAGCAGCAAATCGCGGCTGATTTAATGCCGCTGGGTAATGATAAACGTCCATTGGCCGCTCTTGGCTATCTCACTTTGGGGCGTCGCTTTGTAAACAACATCCACGATATCATTGATGACCGTATCGATGTGGTGACACGCGGGATGATGGGGCTGACTGTTTCCTGCGCGCGCTGCCATGACCACAAGTTTGATCCCATTCCGACGAAGGATTATTATTCGCTCTACGGAGTGTTTGCCAGTTCGCAGGAACCACAGGAGGAACCGCTGTTGGGCACCCATCCCGATTCAAAGGTTTATGAGGAATATCTGGCGGAGCACGCCAAACGGGAAAAAGAACGCCAGGATTTCATTGCCAATAAGGAGAAGGAAGTGGCAACGCAAATTCGCCGCCGATCTGGGGATTACCTATTGGCAGCTTATGAGAAGCAACATTCGCCTGATAAAGAGCAGGCGGCAGATGCGGCAGCGAAGAAGAAGTTGGATGCCGGTTTGCTGAATCGGTGGGTAACCAGCCTCGACACTTGGAGCAAAACGACTAATTCCATTTTTGCGCCATGGTTTGCTTTTGCGGCCCTGCAAACGAATGATTTTCCAGCCAAGGCGAAGGGACTGGCCGCAAAATTCTCTACTAACAAGGGGGCGCTTATTAATTCGCTGGTTGCGAAGGCGTTTGCTGGTGCTTCGCCTACCAATATGGCGGACGTGGCGGAGCGTTACGGCAAGTTGTTGGTGGAAGCTGACCAGCATTGGGAGAAAGCGTTGGTGACTACCAACACGGCACCAACAGCTTTGGCCGATGCCGCAGAAGAGGCTTTGCGACAGGTCCTTTTTGCCGCGGATGCTCCAGCCAATCTGCCGCACAACGAATTTGACCGTTTTTACGATATTCCTTCGAGTCAGATGATGCGTGCCTTGAAACGCAAGGTGGATGAACTTGATGCCACGCACGCAGGCGCGCCGCCCCGCGCCATGGCACTGGAAGACAAGGCGACGCCTTACAATGTGCAGGTGTTTATTCGTGGCAATACCGGTAATCGTGGGCCGGAAGTGCCGCGACAGTTCCTCGAAGTTGTGGCGGGCAAGGATCGCAAGCCATTTACCAAAGGGAGTGGACGTCTTGAATTGGCGCAAGCGATCACTGATCGCAATAATCCCCTGACCGCACGCGTGTTTGTCAATCGTGTCTGGCTGCATCACTTTGGGGTGCCGCTCGTGGGCACGACGAGTGATTTTGGATTGCGGTCTGATCCACCCACGAATCCTGAATTGCTCGATTATCTCGCTGCACGTTTCATGGAGGACGGTTGGTCAATTAAAAAGCTGCATCGCCTAATTATGCTTTCCAGTACGTATCAGCAGAGCAGCCAGGAGAATCCCGCTTACGCCAGAATTGATCCGGGCAACCAGTTGCTTTGGAGAATGAACCGGCAACGGCTGGAATTTGAATCGGTGCGCGATACGTTGCTGATGGTTTCAGGCAAGCTGGATTGCAACCAGGGTGGACATTCGGTGGATATTATCGGCCAACCGTTTTCCACCAGGCGCACGGTTTATGGTTATATTGATCGCCAGAACCTTCCGAATCTTTTTCGCACGTTTGACTTCGCGAGTCCGGATACCACCAATCCACGACGGTTCTTCACTACTGTGCCACAACAAGCTTTGTTCCTGATGAACAGCCCGTTCGTGGTCGAACAGGCAAAGAATCTGGTGGATCGTCCTGAGTTCAAGGCGGCTCCGACGGAGGAACAAAAATTGCGTTTGATGTATCAATTGGCGCTTCAACGCGATCCCACGCGTGAAGAGATTAAACTGGCTGAAGAATTCACGAAAGCACAACCGCCGGGTGTCCAAGCACCGCCAGCAACGACCAATTGGCTATTTGGATTTGGCACATTCGATGCCGCAACGAAGCAGGTACAACATTTTCGCCCACTACCCTATTTTGATGGTCACTCTTTCCAAGGTGGGCCGACTTTGCCCGACAAGAAATTAGGCTGGGTGTTAGTAAGCGGCACGGGCGGTCATCCTGGAGATCAAAAACACTCGGCCATCCGGCGCTGGATCGCCCCGCGCGACGGCAAGATTAACATAACCGGCGAACTTGCTCATGCCTTGGAAAAGGGTGATGGGGTACGGGGACGGATTGTTTCAAGTCGCAAGGGCGAACTGGGCGAATGGCTGGTGCATAAAAGCAAAGAAGAAACGCACCTTGAAAAAGTTGAAGTCAAGCAGGGTGAGAGCATCGATTTCGTCACCGATTGTCGCGATAATGTTGAAAATGATTCATTTGCATGGTCGCCGACGATCCGCTTTGTTGCTGATGGCAACACCACCCCCAGTCAGAAAATGGAATGGAACGCGCTAAAGGATTTTGCCGAAGCCACGCAACCGAGCCATGAAAACCTGAGTGCCTGGCAAAAATACGCCCAAGTCTTGCTGTTGACCAATGAACTGGTGTTTGTAGATTAAGTTAAAGTTGCGATAAGAATGTCGCTTGAACCTTCGATAGCCTTTCCACCCTGATCTCATCCATTAAAGGATTTTTCTCGACGATAATTGATTCCATTTTTGAACTACCCGCATTGCCGGATTTCAATGCGGGTAGTCTATTTTAATTTTTTCGATTAGTTAAAATGGACTGAAAATAGCCTGATAGTGGTGCATATCAGGGGAGCTAAGAGGTGAAGTTTTCCAGAGCTTCCATGTTGCACTTCCAAACTTATATTTCTGTAGATGCGGTATTGCTGGATATCTGTGCTCTTTGTCAGCTTGCATGACCGGCGGGTTTGAATTATCTCTTGGCCAGCTTGAAGAAACCGGAACGTCCAGAAATACCGCGCAAGACGATCTATCGCCTGTCGATTTATCTGCGCTGTCTCGCGCGACTCAAGGACAATGCCATCCGCACGGTTTCCAGTGAAGCCCTGGCAAAGGTGGCAGGCGTCAAGTCAACACAGCTCCGTAAGGACCTCACCTATTTCGGCCAATTCGGCACACGCGGTTTGGGCTACGATGTCGAGCAACTCTCGGCGATGATCTCGAGCGAATTGGGCACCAAGAGCCTGCAACCGGTCATATTAGTTGGCGTTGGCAATCTGGGTCTAGCACTGCTCTCCTATCGCGGTTTTGAAAAAGAAGGTTTTGAAATCATTGCAGCGTTTGATATCGATCCCAAACGCAAACGCGATAAAAAGCTTACCCTGCCAATTCTAGGCATGGACAAGCTGAGTGACGTGATTCATGAAAAAGGGGTCAAAATGGCCATCCTGACTGTTGCCGCCGCAGCCGCCCAGGAAGTCACGAACACGCTGGTAAGCTGTGGCGTCACAGGAATTTTGAATTTTGCACCACTCGTTCTGCATGTGCCGGAGGAAGTCATGGTGAACAATGTGAACCTCGCCATCGAGCTGGAGAATCTCAGCTATTTCATACAGGAATAGTTTCCGTTGAACGTCACTTCTTCAGTGAAATCTTGCGGAGTAATCCGAACAATTCTTTGGCGGTGGTTGCCGCTTTAAACTGTTCCAGTAACGCTGGTTCCTTGCCCAGCTTGGACATGCCGGAAAGTAATTTCAGGTAACCGAGCGCTTCAGTGGCGGGAACAGCATTCAGGAAAACAAATTGCACGCTCAACGAACCCGGCTTACCCCATTCAAAAGGTTTGCTGGTCCGGCCCAGCGCAAATTGCAACTTAAGACAGGCATTCGAACGGACATGAGGAAAAGCCGTCAGGAAGTTCATCGCAGTGCTCATCTGCTGTTCCCGCTCAAGCGCAAACTGATTCAGCTTCTGCGCATCCCAACGTTTATCGCTCTGCTGAAAGACTTTGCTCAGCTCAAGGATTGCGCCAGTCATATCGCGCGCCTTCAAGTCGGGAATGATCAAAGCTTCGCTGGTAAAATCAGCGAGCGTGGAAGCATTCACGGCATTGACGGCGGATTGACTCACTCTTTCTTGGCCATCTTCAATTCAAGGTGTAAATCACGCAATTGCTTAGGTTCCACGGGCGCGGGCGAATCGGTCATTAAATCGGTTCCCTTCGCGGTCTTGGGGAAGGCGATGACGTCGCGGATGCTTTGCGTGCCGCAGAGGATCGCGATGAGTCGGTCAAAGCCCAAGGCAATGCCACCGTGCGGCGGCGCGCCGTAACGGAATGCCTCAAGCATGTAACCGAAACGGGCTTTCACCATCTCGGGTGGAATCTGCAGAACTTGTTCGAAGACGGTCTTCTGCACATCGGGCTGGTGAATACGGATTGAGCCCCCGCCCAATTCGACACCATTGACGACGATATCATAGTGTTGACCGCGAACTTTCTTCGGATCGCTCGTAAGGAATTGAACGTCCTCGGCAACGGGCGCGGTAAAGGGATGATGACTGGAATACCAGCGGTTTTGTTCCTTATCGAAACTCAACAGCGGGAAATCCACGACCCACAGGAAATCAAAGCGGTCAGCCGGAACGGAGAGCTTCCCCTGCCCTTTGAGCACATCCGCGCAATACAGCCGAATCTTGCCGAGGATTTCACAGGCGGTCAGCCATTGGTCGGCGGCGAACAAAATCAAATCGCCTTCTTCAATGGCGAGCTTCTGCGTCAACGCCGCTTTCTCAGCGTCGTTGAAGAATTTTACGATGGGCGACTTCCATTCGCCCTTCTCAACCTTGATGAATGCGAGACCCTTTGCGCCAAAGCTCTTGGCGTATTCGGTCATGGTTTCGATCTGGCCTTGGGTAGCATCGGCGAGGCCTTTGGCGTTGAGCGCCTTGACCACGCCGCCATTGCTGATCGCGCCACTGAATACCTTGAATGTGCTGGCACGAAACTCTTCGGTAAAATCGACCAGTTCCATGCCGAAACGGGTGTCCGGCTTATCAATGCCGTAGCGGTTCAATGCGTCGTTGAAGGAAAGACGCTTGAATGGCGTGGGAATGTCCACGTTCAACGCGGTCTTCCAGACTCGCTTCAACAGACCTTCAATTAGCGTGTAAATGTCTTCGCGATCAATGAAGGACATTTCGATGTCCACCTGTGTGAACTCTGGCTGGCGGTCCGCGCGCAAATCTTCATCGCGATAGCATCGGGCCAATTGGAAATAACGTTCCACACCGGCAACCATCAGGATCTGCTTGAATTGCTGCGGCGATTGCGGCAGCGCGTAAAAGGTTCCGGGCTCACGGCGATTCGGCACGAGGAATTCGCGCGCGCCTTCGGGAGTGGACTTGAACAACGTAGGGGTCTCAACTTCGAGAAAGCCCTGCTCATCCATGAAGACGCGGGTAGCCGTCGCAACTTTGCTGCGCAGGCGCAGGTTGCGAGACATTTCGGGGCGGCGCAAATCGAGGTAGCGATATTGCAAGCGCAATTCCTCGTTTACCTTGGCGGCGACTTCCGGATCATCTACCGGGAATGGGAGCACTTCGGCCATGTTCAGCACTTCGAGCGCTGTCACGCCAAGTTCCACTTCGCCAGTGGGAATCTTGGCGTTGTTCGTGCCCTCGGGACGGTGACGGACCTTGCCGGTCACGCTGATGACGCATTCGCTGCGAAGCGCGGCGGCGCGGTCGAATAATTCCTTCGGTAAATTCGAGGGATCAAATACCGTCTGGGTGCGGCCTTCGCGGTCGCGGATATCGATAAAAATCAGCCCGCCCAAATCGCGACGGGAATGGACCCAACCCGATAAAGTGACCGTTTGCCCGATGTGTGCCGGGCGCAGTTCGTTGCAATGATGCGTACGTTTCATGAATAATCTTATGGCAGCGACGCTCCACGAGCGTCAACCGTCCGTCCCTTCGCATGAGCGATTCCAAACCGCCGCTACAGAAACGAACAGGTAATTTGGCCGGAAATCCCGCAGAATTCAAAGATAAAGTTTAGCAGCCACTAATTCCATAACCGCTTATGAAGTGGAATCTGGGGGACGTTGCGCACATCGTAATTCAGAAATGAGAGCACCAATTGACTGCCTACGATCACAGGCAGGGCCGCAAGCATCACCGTGCCGGCGGTGACGGGTTGACCGGTTGAAATCGAATGCCACCAACGGACTGTTCCAAAGGTGAAACCAAATAAAAGGCCCGAAATTCCCAGGGTGAGCTCAATTGATGCAGCACTGAAATTGCGGAGGAAGTGGTTGTAACCCACGCGTTTGATGGAGTTCAGCAGATGGTTAAAGAGGAACGGACCGATGATGGTGCGGATATGCAAATTGCTTTGTTCTGCTCCATATTTCGCATTCATCGGCACGTCTTCCACCACGGCGGTAATGGTGTTGAGCCGGAAAAGCAAGTCAGACTCGAAAAAGTAGCGGCGGTGAATTTTATCCAGTGGCAACTCCGATATTACTCTGGCATGAATGGCAACATAGCCGTTCGTCGGGTCAAAGATATTCCAATAACCGCTGGAGAGCTTGGTCACAAAGGATAAAACCGCATTTCCCAGCAGCCGGATGGGTGGCATGGATTGAACGGATTGCACATTGAAAAAGCGGTTTCCCTTACAGTAATCGGCCCGTCCGGCAACGATGGGATTGATCATACGCAGCAACAAGGCAGGATCCATTTGACCATCGCCATCTATCTTGACAACTACATCGGCACCATCCTCCAAGGCACATTTGAATCCGCTGATGGTTGCGCCGCCGACGCCCTGGTTCTGCTCATGCTTAATAACCCGCACGCGCGGGTCCCGGCAATGCTCCTCAATGTAGCGGCCACTTCCGTCGGGACAACAATCATCAATGCAGTACACGAATTCAACCTCCGGCCCGATCCGGCGGATGACTTCCAGAACCGACGGAATGACCCGATAGCTGGGAATGACTACTGCAATCCGGTAGTGGGTCGGGGACACGTTTGTAGGAATGTGGGATGCAGTCTCCATGCTAAATGCGACGCCACGCGGTGATCAGAAATAGCGGTGCAATGTGAAAACGCAGGGGGACGCACGAAGTCCTGATTTTCTGGAATCCGTTCTTTTCAAGCCAGGCCTCCACCTCGTAGGCGGTGTGATAATGGTCCCACGGTTTTTCGACGCCAAAAAATTTGCGCAGCAGCACATAGACCCAATTTTCTGTAGGCAAGGAGGTGAAAAGCAATCCTCCCGGCTTCACCCATTTATGCAACAGCGGAATTGGCAGGCTCAAATCTTTGAAGTGCTCCAGCACGTCTGCAGCAACGGCTGCATCAAACGGCTTGTCAGTAAAATCAAGCTCCGCGGCATCTCCCTGGACGATATTCACATTGTTTAAACCATAACGGTTCTTCACCAACTCCGCCTGGTGTGCTTCGAGATCGACCAGGGTCACTTGCTTGAAGGAGCGCGAGAGAGTGGGCAGGAATACTCCGGCACCGCCGCCGAAATCCAGGCAGGACTCACGCGCATTCAAGGTGCGATTCATGATCGAGGTCAATGCATACAGGCGGCGCCAGAACATCCGTCTTAACAGATAATTGCTGGCGTAATAGAGCCGCGGAATGCGATCGCTGTTTTCCGCAATCTCAGCCAGATAGTCCCGGGGTATCTCAATAAATTTTGCCACCGCTTTAAGGGGTTGATTTGCTGAAACTATTTACCGTTTGTACTGAACCAGCGCTGTCCTTCAATTCATAAAGCACCATGCGATCATCGGCATAACAAATGGGATTGCGCTTGCTCATTTCCAGGAGAGTCTGTCTCAGATAAATTCCGAAGTCTCCTATTTTCTGGTTCACTGTAAACCGGCCTCGCTGGCAATTCTCCAGGTAATCTAATTTGGGAACGCCATATCCGTTGGTCTCCATGAGCACATATCGCACGCCGAGCCCCCGGAGATATTGTTGAAAGCTTTCCAAATCCGCCCCGGCTGGAAAATGGAGTGCCGGATTGATGATCCCGGTTACTGAGGCGGTAAGCAAACGGTTGCGAGTAAAATCCATTTGAAATGGGGCCACGGTAAAAACCAGCGCTCCCGCTCCAGCCGCCATGTTTGTTTGGATTGACGAATAATATTCGGCTTCAAATGGTGATACTCTGCCACGGCTATAAACCGTGTACTCGGAATGAATTGGAAAGGCGAGCAAGGTCCGGTTTGCAACCGCCACACGAACCCGCGTGAAAAAAGTTCCACTGAAAAGAACGATCACTACAAACAGACACGCTGCAGCCGCCCATCCAAGCCGGAGGGAACGATTGCGGAGAGCAGGACTAGTCAGCCTGATGAAGCAGAGGAGTGTGACGGCGAATGCTCCGATAAGCGAAGGACACAGATAACGGATCGCCGTGTCGGCGGGAAACAAATGTCCGAACGTGAGATATATCACGGGCAGTGTTATACCGAGAGCGGCAATCGCGCTTCCGGAGGATGAATTTTTACCCGCTGGGGTTCGCAACCAGGCTTTCAATCCGATCAAACCCATTACTCCACAAACCAGCACGATGAAAAGAAAGGAAAGCGGCCTGTTTCCATAAAACATGGAAGCAGTTGAGAACATCGCGGGGATGTCATGCGCCGAAAGGGATGAATACTTCGTCGCCAGTTGAGCCTGGGAACCCAGACCCGCGGCCAGTTCACGAGCTTTGATTATCGTCGGCAAAAAGATCAATGCCCATGGCAGGACAAAAATTCCCGTAATTCCAGCTACGGCAAAACCGGATTGGAACACAGCGCGGCGTTGCGCCACTTTCACTTTAAATAAGAGCAATAAGTACAGCACAGCCAGGAAGCAACCGCCGACCATCGCCAGTGTAACTTTGAGGGCGATCAACCAGGCGAAAATCAAACCCAAGGTGAGATGGATGCGCCAACGATTTTTGAGCATGCTGGAGGCAAGGCTCCGGGCTAAAAGCATGCCGCAAATGAGCAGGCTCATAATTCCCAATGCGCCGGAGTAAAGCGGAGAGATATTAACATATTGTGGATTGATCACCACCGTGCAAAGAACGGCCAGAGTGCCCGTCAACCAATGCAACCTCCAGCGTATGGACAATTCCGCTATCAGTAATAAACAAAAGGCAAAGCAAATCACGGCATCAAAGCCATTCAGCATGCGAACGTCCCCCGCGTGGAGAAAGAATGAATGAAAAAACGATTGGCTGCCAAGGCTATCCAGGCCAAGTGGATCAAATGCATTCCCTCCCATAGACCCAGTCTGGGTCATGCGGACGGCACGCACCACGTAGGTATGAAAATCATCACCAATATTGAAGACCTCTGACGGAACAAGCCATGCACCGGCTGCCAGGGCAAAAACCACGGCCACCCAGACAGGCAGCGATTCCTGTCTGATGGTAAACTTGCGCCATGGCCGCAATTTAACCATCTCCACAGCGCCAAGAGCTGCACCGGAAAGCATCAGGAGTAGGAGTGTCCACGATTTAGCCACTCCAAAAAGGTTGAGCCCTCCACCAGCCACATTTAAGATCGCGAGACCAAGGACAAAAGTGAGGGTATGAAAGCGAAAGAGTCGTCGATCACAAAACAACCTGCAAAAGCGTCCCCAACCATAAACGGAAAAGACGAACAGTAAAATAATGGCGAATGGAAATCGGGAAAATTCCATAATTTACGCCATGGCCTTTACATTCCCGCGCTGAAAAGCGGCAAAAAGTCCTGCTCCATAAATTATTATTGTCTGCTTTTTGTGCAGCATGCAGATACCTACCAGCAAATTTTGAGCCGAATCCTAAACGCGTAACAAGTTTTTTTACGACTTTTCACTATTCAGTTCTGGCAGTGTAACGGAATGAACATTGAAAACCATGGAAGATGAACATGGCAAGGAGCAGTGGGCGACTGATCTTTGGCCTTACCATCCATCCTATTTATGAGATGCACTTTTCTAAGGCAGAAGTTGGAAGCACAGGAGGCTGCGCCCGTCCCGCAAATACAATTTACCATCCGCGTAGGCCGGGTTGCACCAGGTCTTTCCGCAAACCTGCACGTTGCTAATTTCTTTGAATGCCTTGGGATCGGCGGCGAAGAAGACCAGTTGGCCACCGTCGGTGAGGGAAAGGATGTTATTACCCAATACGAGGAATGAGGCGTAAGCGCTGGCGCCATCGGTCATGATATAGCTGTCCTTTGACCACATCGGTTTGCCGGTTTTTATGTCCACGCAGATGAAATTGCGAGTCGGGCCCAAGCCATAAAGATATTGGTCAACGGCGACGGGGCTGGAGAAATTGATGGCGGCTTCCTTGTTGCACCAGGCTTGAGTTGCTTGCAAGCCGCCAGTTGCATTGGAAACTTTGATACCGATCAATCCCGCTTCATGCGAGGCGACAACGACCATGTCCTCAAAAATCACCGGCGTCGTGACATGGCGGCCAAAAGTGGTCTTGAATGGGACACGCCAGAGAAGTTTGCCGTCCTTCAAATCAAGCCCGATTACGCCTTCCACAGTGAAAACAACAAGTTGTTTTATTCCGACAATCGTTGTAACGATAGGAGCAGAGTAAGCGACTTCATCGTTCTGCGATTTCCACAGCGCGCGACCAGTCTGCTTCTCGAAAGCAACGATGGACGCCCCATTGGTATTGCCAACGGTGGCGAAGAGGGTTGTGCCATCAATCACGGGAGAGGCGGTATAGCCATGCCTCACAGCGCCGGCAGCATTGCCGATTTCACCGATGAACGTCACTCCAAAATCCTTGGTGAAACTGGTCTTCCAAATTACTTTTCCAGAAGCGGCATTGAGGCACTTGAGCTCACCCTGACAAGATTGCACGTAAACGCGGTCGCCATCCACCAACGGCGTGCAGCGCGGGCCGGGCGCGGATTGGAGGTCTTTGAATACGGGAGCGACTTGGAACTGCCAAAGCTCCTTTGAGGTTTTGGCATCAAGAGCATGCAACGTTTCCTGTCCAGCCTGTGCATCAAAATAAAAAACTTTACCGCCCGCAACAACCGGTGAGGCTACGCCATCGCCGACTTTGACTTTCCAAAGAAATTTTGGCTCGACCGGGAGGGTGGCGGGAACGGCAGCATCAGATGGCGCATGGCCGGTGCGATCCGGTCCACGCCATTGCGGCCAATCGGCGGCGTTTGCGCTTTGAAGGAGAAACAGAACAACGACGATTCTGCCAAGCGCGTAAACCATGCGGTAGTATTTGTTAACTACGACGAGCCCATTCTGGCGGGTTATTCAATTGATAAAGCATTTCACCGGCTTTGGGAACGAGCAGGACGCCTTCGTCTTCGCGATTGGCATAATCTTCCATGCGGATGGTGTTTGGGTCGCGATAGCCGAGATTGATTTGCTCACATTTTTCGCGTGGGATTTGGGTGGCCAGAGTTACTTTTACGCGGCATTTTTCAACGCCATTTTCATAGGTGCCAATACCGCGGACGTGCGTCGAATGCGCGAGGACACCCCAAGGGTGATGCTTGAACTTGTCCCACTGCTTTAAAAAATAATCGCGGCAATGGTAACCAACTTCTTCGATAACGCTGCCATGGCTGACGCAGACTTCGGTGATGTGCGGTGCGTAGATGATCAATTCACCGCCATCAGCCACGACGGGTTCGAGCTTATACATGCACTTACCGGCGGTCCAAATTTCATCGTACATCTTCGGCGCGCAGGAGAGGACAGTGTGAAATGGTTTATCGCGGTAGGTGATATGAATCTCACGGGATAGTTCGCTGGCCTGGTCCCAGGCGCTCTCGGGTGTGCCAGCAAAAACTCCGGCCAGACTTTTGTCCGGGCGGACGACCATGCAAAAGCAAAGCTTGCCGACGCTGACCATCGCACCCGCGCGGTCCACGACTTTGCGAACCGGGGTCCATTTGTTGCCGATGATCATTGGGTTGGTGACGACGCCGCCGAGCCAATGAAAGAAGTTTAAAATTTGCGGGCCACCGACGCCGGGGAAGAGATATTTATTTCCACCGGAAAAGCCGACGACTTCATGCGGGAATACCGGGCCGATGATGATGACCTGGTCGTAATCATAAACGAGACGGTTGATTTCCACCGGAACATCCATGGCGAAACGGCCGTCCGTCAACTTGCTGATTTCATCGGAAGGAATGGTTCCGATATTCCTCAGTGCGGCGGGATTGTTCCACTCGTGATTAAAGAAGCGAACCTTGCGGTATTTGTCTCCGCGTTCCTGACCGGTAATCTCCAAGCGTCCGCAAATGGCTTCTTCGCTCATCGGTTGGTGCGTGCCGAGCGCGATCAGGATGTCGAAGGCTTTGGTGACTTCGGCAATCTGACGATGGAGGGTTTGGAATAGCAATCCAACGGGGGCGGTGCGGGTTCCATCCGGCACGATGATAAGGACTTTTTTGTCGCGATAATCCTTGGCGGGACAGGCTTGCGCCATGATGTCGGCAACTTGCTCAGGCGTTACGTTGCCATTGGCGGGTGCGGTTTGGGAGAGAGTCGTTTGCACGGGAATATATTAAATCGTTTGTGCCAAAAAGCCACCGTCCACGCGAATCTCGGTGCCGGTGACAAAACTGCTCGCTTGCGAACTGGCGAGGAAAATAACCGCTCCCATGAGTTCGTCAGCCTTGCCGAATCGGCCCATGGGAGTGTGGCCCAGGATGGAAGCGGCGCGGGCAGTTGGCGAACCGTCGTCGTTAAAGAGGAGTTTGCGATTTTGCTCGGCGGGAAAGAACCCGGGAGTGATGGCATTGACGCGGACATTCTTGGAAGCCCATTCGCGCGCGAGGAATTGAGTGAGGCTGAATACGGCGGCCTTGGACGCAGAGTAAGCAACGACGCGCGAGAGCGGGATGTTGGCGGAAACGCTGGCGATGTTGATGATGCTGCCCTTCCCGCGACTGATCATGCCGGGACCGAATTCCTGGCACGGCAGCAAGACGCCACCTACGACATTGAGGTCGAAATTAGCGCGCCAATCGTCGAGGCCAATTTCCTCGACCTTGCGCTCGGCGGTGACGGTGGTCTTGGGATCGTTGCCGCCGGCGGCGTTGACGAGAATGGTCGGGGCGCCAAGGGCTTGCTGAATTTGCTGGTGTGCGGTGCGGATGCTGTCGCGTGACATGGCATCGGCGGGGAAAAATTTGCCGTGACCGCAGAGGGCGGTGAGGCGTTTGACGCAGGCTTCGCCGCGTTCGGCGTTACGGCCCACAACGGCAACTTTAGCTCCGGCTTGGGCCAGTCCTTCTGCCAAGGCTCCGCCCAAAGCTCCGGTTGCGCCAATCACTACCGCTACTTCTCCTGAAAGATCGAATAATTTCATTGTTTAAGAGACGATTGTGGGGGAATCGGCTCTTTCGGTGAAGGAAATTATTGTGAATGGAGATTGAAGAATCCGGGAAGCGAAAGTGCGAGAAAGGAAGATGCAAAGACAGGCTCACCCGGTGGAAGCGAGTGAACCAGTTATATTGCGATAGGTTCGGCTCAGTTGGAAAGACGCTTGAGGCCGATGATTCCAGCCGTGGCGGCCAGAGTATCACCGAAAATCATCCAGATGGCCCGGTTCACCGGCGAACCGGTGAACACCCCTGAAACATCCAGGCTGACTGACATCGAGGTGTTGCAACCGAACACCAGGAGCACGATGGCAATCAAGAGCGCCACAGATACAGGCTTATACATAGCAGTGCTTCAGTTTTACGGCCGAAGCGAATGCTAGAGTCTGCGGCCCTGGATGACGCGCACCAAAATGACGATGATGGCGAGCACCAACAGGATGTGAATGAATCCACCAATGGTGTAGGAAGTGACCATTCCCAGCAACCAAAGGACGACTAGGATTATTGCGATTGTTTCTAACATAGGATTTTGTTGTTGTGTGTTTTAGGTTGATGACTGATTGCGCTTCACCATAAGCCTGACTCAGTGGTGGAACAACTTGGGCGTAGTACCCAACCCACGGGGTATTCCACCCCATGCGAAACAGGGTCAGAAGATGGAGATAGATTGCGCAAAAGATGTTTAGAGAGAAGCAGGTAGAGATTAATTGGAGGATGTCGCTATCAAATGACTGCTGGCATGCGAGGCGCAATTGAATTAGTCTCGATGACGATGGATAATTTACCGAAGCCGGACGTGATTTTCACTCACGAGAGCGATCTTGATGGGTTGGTGGCAGGACTTTTATTGCAACGGCTGGCCCATAAACTTTTTGGAACGCCGGTTCGACTCGAGGCTTTTCACTACAATACCTGGAAGCAGCGCGACTTGCGGGAGAAATCGGCATGGGTGACGGATTTGAATTTTGAAGCGCGGCTCGACAAGGAGAATTGGGTGGTGATCGATCATCATACCACGGAAGCGCCAGCCAAAACCGCGCATCTGATTCATGATGTGACGAAGTCCGCAGGGTTGCTCTGCTATGAACTTTGCCAGCAGCATGGATTGGGGTCACCGGAATTGGATCGCCTGGTTAATTATAATAATGTGGCGGATCTTTTCCTGGAGGATCATCCGGATTTTGTGATCGCAAATGACTACGCGAACCTGGTGAAGGTTTATCAATTCTGGAATGTTCATGCGTTGATTGAGGGGAAATTGGAACTGTTACTGGATCATCCGCTGCTGGAAGTGATGGAAGTAAAGCGACGCATTGAGAACCCGCTGGGATTTGCGTGGAGCAAGAAGAATGTCACGGAGATCAGTCCGACGGTGGGTTACGTGGATACGGTTATTGGTAACAACAACTTGATTGTCCACCAGTTGCTGGAAGAGAAAGCGACTCCCTACCCTGTTCTCGTTACGCTGTTTCGCCGGACGAATGGCATCGTGATTGCGAGTCTGCGCAGCAAGAATGGCGAGGCGTTGAAGATTGCGGAGAAATTGCAGGGTGGCGGTCATGCGAATGCTTGTGGGGCGACGCTGCCGCGCAATATCAAGACGATACCGGACGCGATTATTTATCTGCGACAGGTTTTGAATCCGAAGAAGGATGATTCGATCAATAGCTTGGAGAGCTTGTTCGATTCGATTTCGGCGGGGAAACAGTAGGGAGTCTTATCCGCGAATTGCGCGAAGGGGCGCGAATTTTTGCGAGTAGATAGCCCTACGATTTTACATCTTTCAGACTTTTGGTCATACGCACTCCGGGCAGACTGAGCCCATTGGGTAATTGGATTTCGTATCGCTCCACGACGATATAGTTAAAGGAAGCGTAGAGGGGTTCGCCAGCGAGTGTCGCCACCAGTTCAGCGGATTGGAAGCTAGCGGAGAGTATTGCGGTTTCGCAGGCGACGAGAATGGTACTGCCGATGCCGCGCCTGGCCCAGAGTGGATGGACGAAGAAGGCGCGTATGCGAGCGGAATCATGCTTAGGATCAAGCTGAGAATCATCATGATCGTGGCTAGCATCACTGCCGAATAAAGATTTGCGCTTGCTCCATCCGCCGCAGCCGATGAGCTGGCCTTGCTGCTCAACGACAAAGTAAGTGCCATCCGCGATCAACTGGCGATCAATGCCGAAGACCGGCCCCAGGGCGGCTTCCATTTGCGCGGGTGAATAGTGCGGGGCTTGCAAGGCGCGGACGGAAAGTGGAATGAGTTCTTCCAACGCCGGGATGTCGCTCTCTGTTGCTAATCGCAAAGTCCAGTTCATGGAAAATCAGGCGGGCGCTTGAATGTCTCGGCGAGGATGGCCCAGCGTTCGTGGTCTCTCCAGCGACCGCCGATTTTGAGGTAGCGTTTGGAAAAGCCTTCTTTCACAAAACCGCATTTTTTCGCCAGTGCGATGGAGGATTTATTTTCCGGTTGGATGTTGGCTTCGAGGCGGTGGAGTTTCATTTTGCGGAAGGCGTAGTCGAGCACGAGCATTATGCCTTCGCGCATGAGACCTTTTCCGGCAAAGGGTGCGAACGCGTAGTAACCAAGATAAGCACCTAGAAGATTACCGCAAATGACGTGGTTGATATTAACGACGCCGACGAGGTCATTCGTATCTTTATGAATAACCAGAAAACCCCAGTGTTCGTGTGAGACATGGCGTTCAAGGTAATGGCCATATTTTTCCTGCGTATTGGGCGGCGATACCCATGGTTGATGCAGGGAACGGCTGCGGCGGACGGCGGCGAGAAAGGTGATGCAATCGGCAGCGGTGGGTGGGCGGATGAGGACGCGGGACGTGGTTTCCGCGAGTGCAGAGGAACGAGAACGTTTTTTAGATACGCGTTGCGATGGGCGTTTAGGGCGTTCGGTGCTCATTACTGAAATGCTCCTGAGAATAATGACAAAACAGCTCGAACTCAAGCTGCCCGAGATGACAGATAGTAATTCCATTGAAACACCAGCAAGAGATTGATTGTCTGCGGACAATCAGCTACAGATACGCAACTTCTATGGCTACTGGGGACTACGGGCAAAGGTTCAATTTAAACGGCATTCGCAAAGTTTTGTTATTGGCTTGGAGCATCATCGCTCCGCCGATGGCGGTTTTGGGGCAGACCACTTATACGCCTTATGCTTTTACCACGATGAGTTCGCAGGGAAGTTCGGGCAGCACCTTGTTTGTCATTCAGCCCTATGACATTTGCGTGGACACGCCTACGAACATGTATCTCGCGTGCTACACTGATTATACCGTCCGCAAATTATCGACCCCCGACGGGACTAACTGGAGCATTACGCTCTTTGCCGGTGCGGCAAATTCCTCCGGCACCAACGACGGGACTGGCGGTTCGGCCCGTTTCACTTATCCCAATAGCGTGGCGACGGACAGTCATGGGAATGTGTTCGTGTCGGATTCAGGGAACAACACGATCCGCAAAATCACTCCAGCCGGGGTGGTCACGACGTTCGCCGGAAAGGCGGGAACTTCCGGAAACCTCAATGGCTCGGGTGGGGCCGCCCGGTTTAACGGTATCGTCCACCTGGCCATCGATCGCGATGACAACATCTATGCAGTGGAGTATGGCAACAACCGGCTTCGCAAAATCACGCCCGGCGGCGCGGTCAGCACCTTGGCGATTGGAGCTCCCACGGTGGCGGAGTATGGGGGCGGAGCGTGCGTGGACGCAGCCGGCAACATATTTCTAGCCAGTTCCACGCTTTACACCATCCGCAAATGCTCGCCGGGTGGGGTAGTCACGACGATTGCGGGTTTGCAGGGAGTCACCGGCAGCACGGATGGCACCAACAGCGCCGCGCGTTTTAATGTTCCCAATGACATAGCCGTGGATACTTATGGCAATCTTTATGTCACGGATGCCGGAAACAGCACGATTCGCCGGATCACGCCGGATGGGACTAATTGGATTGTCCGGACGATAGCCGGTTCGCCGGGTCTCACTGGCACGGGCAACGGCACCGGCAGTGCGGCCCGGTTTAAGAATCCCATCGGTATTGCCGTCGATGCCAA
This sequence comes from Pedosphaera sp., assembly GCA_028293285.1. Lineage (GTDB taxonomy): Bacteria > Verrucomicrobiota > Verrucomicrobiia > Limisphaerales > Pedosphaeraceae > Pedosphaera. Next base: position 1,954 of record JAQGPC010000158.1, on the reverse strand, counting down.
TGGGAAGGTCTATGTGGCGGACACTCCCAATGGCATTATCCGGGCGGGATTGCCCAATGGCGTGAATCGGTGGACCAGCGGCGTTAATGGAAGATGGGAAGAGACCGCGAAATGGTCCGCGGGTATTCCGTCGCTCGGCAACACGGCCAATTACATCACCAATGCCGCCACTAAAATCGCGCTTATCGATGCCACGACCACGGCTAATTTTCCAGCTTCGTTGAATATAAATAACCTGCTGCTTTCCGCACCCGCTGGCTCAACCAATTATCTCGCGATGTTTAACACTGGACTGGCGACTCCGTTGAAGATTCACGAACGATTTTTCATCGACTCCGGCGGTGTTGTGGCCATAACCAATTCCGCCATCGCAGTTGATTATGGCCTTGCGGTCGGACTCACCAACGGAAACGCCTTTCTCAACATTGTCGGAGGCGGCGTAGTGACGGATTCGCTCGGTTACGTCGGGCTTGACGATGCGGGCCTTAATGGCGTCCTCGTCAGCGGCGTTGGCTCGACTTGGAATAACCAGACCAGCTTGACCGTGGGATATTACAGCGGCAACACCAACGGTGTCTTCGTGGAAGCGGGCGCGTCGCTCATCGTCGGCGGAACTGCCAGCATCGGGGAAGGTTGCGATAACAATGCGGTGATCGTTCATAATCCGGGGTCGCAGATGACCAGCGGGTCCAGCCTCAAACTCGGCGTGGATGCAGGAAACGACAACAGCTTGATCGTTGTCGATGGCGCCACGGTCAGCATCGGCGCGGGTGGTATCGACATTGGGGATGGTGGCGACAACAATACCGTTTCGGTCTCCACGAATTCGACTTTGACCAGCGCCGGTCCTATCCGCCTTATTAATGGGGGTGGTCCTGAGGGGAATGCCTTATTAATTTCAAGCGGTGGCCAGGTGGTTACTCCGCAATTGGTCGTTTCCAATGGCAGCTACGTGGCGCTCAACGGTGGAACGCTTGATACTGGCGGGACGACGGTGGATAACGGTTTGCCCTATTTTGTGGGTATTGGCGCGGACCCCGCCACGATGCACCTGTCCGGTGGCACACATTCGTTTGCCCTCGGTCTTGGGATAACCACGGGGGCTGCGCTCACGGGCTGCGGGAACATCAACAGCTACCTGACAGTCGTGGACGCGGGCGGCAGAATAAGCCCGGACTTGAGTTGTCCCATGAGCTTCAGCGGGAGCTTAAGTAATCGCGGAATTGTCACGGCCAGCAGTACGTTGCCGGTGGGCACGAATTTTTCACAGACTGCGGCGGGAACATTGCAGGTGGTTCTTGGTGGCGCGGGAGCGGGCGCTTACGGTCGATTGAACGTCAGCGGCGCGGCGGAATTGACTGGCTCGTTAAGCGTGACGTTTACGAATGGTTTTGTCCCCGCGACCAATAATACCTTCACGATTCTGTCCGCCGGTTCGCGCAACGGCACTTTCCAGAACTTTACTTATCCGACCAATCTCGTCGGGATGAAGCTCACCTATACGGCGACCTCAGTGATCATCGAAGTAACCAACGCGCCGCCTTCCGTGATACCGGTCATGACCGGTTCACCGGTGATCTTCAATGGTCAGTTCGGGGCAAACTTCTCCGGCAAGCCTAACGCCAACTATTCCATTGAATACACGGACGGAATGTCACCGCCGAATTGGCAGACCCTGACGAATATTGTGGCGTCGCCTGCTGGTGGATTTGGATTCCAGGATTTGCCCGCGCCGCCTTCGCGATATTATCGGGCTAGGTATGTGGGGAATTAAAAGTCTCACAGGGCTGTTCTCCCTTCTCACTCATTCGTTTTCAAGAGTTAGAAGCTGTAGGCACTGGGGCTAAGTGAAGTAGGGAAAGTTATGGCAAAAAAGCTTTCAGCCAAAAGTCATCTGAGAGGATGCCGGCTTTGCGCAAGGCTTCGGTTTTGCTGAGAGCAGCGATCCAGCGTT
>JAQGPC010000154.1 GCA_028293285.1 Pedosphaera sp. | reverse complement strand
CTCTTTCGTCAGCAATCCAAGAGTCAGCTTAAGAGAAATCTGATCATCTTCATCACCCCCACCATTGTTCAACCTGAAGATTATCAACCGACCCAGACTGAATTCCTCAAGAACAAGCTCCCCAATGAAAATGCCACCGACTTCGGTGCTTGGGACAGTGGCAAGCCGCAGGACTGGAGCAAGTTGATGAAAAAGCCCAAAAAAGGTGAAGAAGACGATTCCAACTTCATCAAATAATTAAGAACGATTCACAAACCACCGCCCTTCTCTGAGGGGCGGTGGTTTTGTTTTTACCCGGCAGCTCGGAAACTTCCCCTGCCCGTCTCAAGTTGCCTCAGCCACTTTCCGCAGATAATCAAAAGAGTACAGTCCCGTGGCATGACCATCAGCCCAAACGGGTTGGATCGCGTAACTGCCCACATTCGCCATGCGCATCAACTTAAATGCCTGGGGAGACAATGGCTTGTCCGGCCCCTTATAGACATTCCCCATGATATCAACTTCGCCCTTGCATCCGGCGCAGGGACAGCACCGGCGCAGCTTTTCCAACGGCACAAAACTCTCAGTGCCATCTTCCCATTTGATGGCCAACTCTTCACCAATCGGTTGAATGTCCAGCGGTCGCATGACTTAATCTAACGTTGATATGCCCTGAGCGTCTATCTCTTCGTTATTCTCACTCAATCCTTATAGTGAATCTCATGGTTTAAGCGGTTGTTGTATAGCCTTGCCTAACTTTTTTTATTGACTCAAATTTTGATTGTGGCACCTTTTTCTAGATTATTAATGAACGTGTCATCCGCCAATACTTCCGCCTGCCTGAACCCCAATCGTTCCTTCAGGTTGCTTGCCGCTTTGACCACGCTTTCTTGTTTCGGTCTGAAGGCTCCTGCAGAACCTCAAATCCCTTCGAGCACAACCCCTGATAAAAACGAATACTCCCTGTTCCACCCCACTCCGGACTCGCTGATGCGCCCTTTTGCCACGGACCGTCCGGACAAAACTGAATCGCCTTACACGGTTGATGCCGGTCATTTCCAATTTGAAATGGATCTTTTGAATTACAGCTATGACCGCTACTCTTACGGACCGGGAAATTTCCGCAATGAATCCATCAGCATCGGTCCACTGAATATGAAGGTCGGTCTGTGCAACACCGCCGATCTTCAACTTGTCATTCAACCTTACAATCATTTCCGCACCCACGATCTGACCTCCGGTGCCGTCCAAAACCAATCCGGCTTCGGCGACCTCATCACTCGTCTGAAAGTAAATCTGTGGGGCAATGACGGCGGCACCACCGCCTTTGGTGTCATGCCTTTTTTGAAACTCCCCACCAATCAGCACCATCTTGGCAACAATTCCCTCGAAGGCGGCCTGATCCTCCCCCTCTGGGTTGAACTGCCCCAAGGTTGGGAGATGGGCTTGATGGCCGAAGTCGATTTAAATGTGGATGCCAGTGGCAGCGGCTATCACGCTGAATATATCCACTCCATCGCTTTTTCTCATGGCATTATTGGCAAACTTTCGGGCTACGCGGAATTCTTCAGTGCTTTGAGTGCGGAAGTGCACTCCCCCTGGGTTACCACTGTCGATTTTGGTTTCACTTATCTCCTCACCGAGAATGTTCAACTCGATGCCGGCATCAATCTCGGCATCACCCGTTCTGCGGATGACCTTAATCCATTCACCGGAATTTCTGTTCGTTTCTAACATATTATGGAAGCCGATAATCCAGCAGCATCAGCAGATTCTCCAGATAAAGGCTGGCGGCACAAGAACCACACGCCCAGCTTGCAGGAAGTCCATCGCACCATTGCCGTGCCCAAGCATTTCGGCTTTTGGCGCAAGATGCTCGCTTTCTCCGGCCCAGGTTATCTCGTTGCTGTCGGTTATATGGACCCCGGCAACTGGGCGACCGACCTCGCGGGCGGTTCCAAGTTCGGTTATTCCCTGCTCAGCGTCATTCTGCTTTCGAATTTGATGGCCATCTTGTTGCAATCCCTTTGCGCCAGGTTGGGCATCGTCACCGGACGCGACCTCGCCCAAGCCTGCCGCGATCATTATTCCAAACCTACCGTGATCATCCTTTGGGTGATGTGCGAAATCGCCATTTGCGCCTGCGACCTTGCCGAAGTCATCGGTTCCGCCATTGCACTGAACTTGCTTTTCAAAATCCCTCTCGTCTGGGGTGTGTGCATTACCGCGCTGGATGTGCTCGCAGTAATGTACCTGCAAAATAAGGGTTTTCGCTATATCGAAGCCTTGGTGGTTGTGTTGATTCTTACCATCGGCGGATGCTTTCTGGCGGAGATCATCTTTTCCCGACCCGATATCACCGCCGTTCTTGGCGGCTTCGTCCCCAAATTCGAAATCATCAAAAACAAGGAGATGCTTTATATCGCCATCGGCATTCTTGGTGCCACGGTGATGCCGCACAATCTCTACCTCCACTCCTCCATCGTCCAGACCCGCAAGTATGAACAGAATGCCGAAGGCAAAACCGAGGCCATCAAATTCGCCGTGCTGGATTCCTCTCTCGCCTTGATGTTTGCCCTGTTCATCAACGCGGCCATCCTCATTGTTTCCGCCGCCGCCTTTCACTCCAATGGGCAGAAGGAAGTCGCTGAAATTCAGGATGCCTATAAACTCCTTACTCCTACTCTTGGCATTACTTTGGCGAGCACCGTATTCGCTGTGGCTCTGCTGGCTTCCGGCCAAAACTCCACTCTCACCGGCACGCTCGCCGGTCAGATCGTCATGGAAGGCTTCCTCAACATCCGTCTCCGTCCTTGGGTGCGACGCTTGCTGACGCGTCTGATTGCCATTATCCCGGCAGTCATTGCCACCGCCGTTTACGGCGAAAGTGGGACCGCCAAGCTGCTTGTGTTCAGCCAGGTGGTGCTCAGCCTCCAACTCTCCTTTGCCGTTATTCCGTTGATTATTTTCACTTCAGACCGGAAGAAAATGGGCAAGTTCGTCAATCCACTGTGGGTCAACATTCTGGCGTGGACAACGGCGGCCATCATTGTTTCTCTCAACGCCAAGTATTTGTATGATACGGTTACCGAGTGGATCATGCGACTTTTGAAATAAGCGAGGCCTCATGTATAAAAAAATTCTAGTTGCCCTCGAAAATGGTCAAGCCGATGAAAGCCTGCTTCCGCACGTGACGGAACTGGCTAAAACATTTCATTCCCAATTGCTGCTGGTGCATGTTGCCGACGGCTGGGTCGCGCGTAACTTTGACCGCCTTAAACTTGCCGAATCTGAAGAGATGAAAGCCGACCGCGAATATCTGGAATCCACCGCCACACAACTGCGCGCTGCGGGGCTGAATGTAACCGCCCACCTCGCCTTGGGCGATCCTCCCACCGAAATTTTGCGGACTGCCGAGCGTGAACAGTGCGACCTTATTGCCATGACCACTCACGGCCATCGTTTGCTCGGCGACCTTTTCTTCGGCAGCACCATCCACGAAGTGCGCCACAAAACCTCTGTCCCCATCCTTCTCGTACGCGCAGGAACCAAGACGCATTAAGCCGCTGCGATTCCCGCTGCACACCTTTTCAGTCCTCCATTCACGTGGCTGCGTCTCGTAAGAGCGCGGCTGACTTCCCCCTTCCGCATCCATCACTCCGTTCATTCCCCACCGTAAATTTTTGTTCGGTTTCCGCTTTCGGCGGGGCTTTACTAATGAACAGAGCATGACCGACACGATCGACAGCCAACAATTACTCGCCGAGTATGCCCGGAACGGCTCCGAAGCCGCCTTCCGCGAGTTGGTTGCGCGCTATATCAACTTTGTCTATTCCACCGCCTTGCGGCTCGTTGACGGCAACACCCAACTGGCCGAGGACGTGGCCCAAACCGTCTTTATCAACCTCGCCAACAAAGGCCGGACTCTTTCCAGTAAAGTGATGCTGGGTGGATGGCTGCACCAGCATACGTATCATGTGGCAACCAAAGCGGCGCGGGCCGAGCGACGCCGTCAAACCCGCGAAATGGAGGCTGTGGCAATGAACACTCTGCATGACGATTCCGCAGCCAATCTGCGACAGGTCGATCCAATCCTTGACGAAGCAATTATTCAACTCGGCTCTGAAGATCGCACCGCGATTCTGCTTCGCTTTTTCGAACAGCGCGACTTCCGCTCCATCGGCCTGGCCCTTGGCAGCAATGAAGATGCCGCTCGCATGCGCGTCACCCGCGCCTTGGACAAACTGCATTCCATCCTCAAACGTCGCGGCACCACTCTCTCCGTTGCCGCCCTGGGAACCGCGTTGGCCGCCGGCGCTGTCACCGCCGCCCCGGCTGGATTGGCAACAAGCATTGCTGGAGCCGCTCTAGCAACTGGGGCTGCCGCTGGCGGAATTTCCGTCACTCTTTTAAAACTCACAGCGTTGACCAAACTACAACTGGGCGTCATTAGTGCCCTTGTAATTGCCAGCACAGCAACCTTGTTTCTGGTTCAAAACCAACCCGGTAAAAAAGTCGAAGGCTCTCAAGCCGCCGACCAACCGCCCGGATTGGTCGGTGCTACTCCGCCCCTTGCGAATTCCATTTCCGCAACCAACACTTCTCAACCGCTCGAAAATGATCAGTTACTTGGGTCAACCCCACCACGCCCCCACAGTTCGCGAAAATATATCCTGACCGATCTCGGCACCTTGCCGGGATTTATTTCCAGCCGCGCGACTGGAATCAATAACCAGGGTCAGATCGTGGGCTGGGCTGATACTACCAACGACATTACCCACGCTTTCCTTTGGGAGAATGGTGTCATGAAAGATTTGGGGACGTCCGGCGGCTCGGAAAGCCTCGCCTCCAGCATCAACAACTCCGGCGACATCGTCGGCGCCATGATCCTCAATGGCGAGCGGCACATAGTTATTTGGCACGACGGCAAAATGGCCGACCTCGGTGTGCTCGATAAATTTGCCAGGCTGGGAGATAGTGGAAACTACAATCCCGGTGTTGGTATCAACGACCAATCGCGCGTAACCAGTCGCTTGACCGTTGAGAGTGGAAATCAGCGTTCCTTTATTTGGGACCAGGGCAAAACCGCCTACTTCGGCCTGCTTGGTGATGGCAGCCTCTGTCACGCCCAAGCCATCAATAATCGCGGGGAAATAGTCGGACAAGCCATTGATCGCAGTGGACGTTCGTATGCTTTTGTATGGCAGGACGGAAAAGTAAATAATTTGGGAACTCTCGGCGGAACTCGTGCAGATGCCACCGCCCTCAACGATCACGGAACTGTAATCGGTTGGTCAACCCTTGACGGTGCCGGATTGGATGCCGCGCATGCGTTCATCTGGAAGAACGGAACCATGCAGGATTTGGGCACCTTGGGCGGCAAAACCAGCCGCGCCTACGCCATGAACAATAGTGGCCAGGTGATTGGCTACACCAGCACTTCAGAAGGTCACAGCGATGCCTTTCTTTGGGAAAATAACCAGATGTCCAATCTCAATGACTTGGTCATCTCCAACTCCGGCTGGCGCCTCGGCAGTGGTGATGCCATCAATGATCGCGGTCAAATCGTGGCGGTCGCGCGCAAAGACGGAGTGCGACACGCCTGCCTGCTTTCCCCGCCCAATCTGGCTCCATTTTCAGTTTCTCGCGCCAACACCGCTCCGGCTTCACCCAATATCGCCGGGATGAGTTATGCGCCATTAAATCTTACCTCCTTCGAACGCCTGCCCGGCGGAGAATTTCGATTAAGTTTCGCGGGCAAACCCGACGCCAAATATTTTATAGAAGTCTCCACCAACCTTGTCACCTGGACCCGGCTTGGCCCCGCAACAAATAATAACGGCAAGGTGGATTTCACCGATGCTGAAGCAGCCAAACAGACCCTGCGCTTTTACCGTGCAATGCTTGAATAAAATCGATTTATGAAAGCCCATAAAAACAATCCCATGCATCACCTCACAAAAATCCTGAGTTTACTCATTATCTTGGGCGGCTTCTCCTCCGCATTCGCCAAAAGTACGCCGAACTCGGCGCTTGAGTTGGTAAACAAGGTTTCCGACGCGGTGAAAGCAAAGGATACCAACGCCTATATGGCGCTCATTAATTGGGACGGAGTTTCCGACAAATATAAAACCATGACCGGCAAGATCGTCGCAGACTGTTTAATGCAGGAATTTCGCAGCATCGAATTGGCGCCTTTACCTGTCAGCTTCCCCCTCACTAACGAAATGAATGGCGTCCGTTACACGCCGAATCTCAAAGTCCTTGGTTTGGTGGCTATCAAATTTCGCCAGACCAATACCACCCATAACAGCGTGTCCGAAATGAAATTACCTTACGGTCAGAAGGACGGCGGCTTTTACCTGTCCGGCGTCATCACGGAACGGTTCGCCCCTCCCCTGACGAATGCAAGGCCCCTGAACATCGTGGTGGAAGGCTCCGGCTCGCCTGATGCCGGTGAGTTCACCGGTTCTTATGTGTTTTTACAAAACGGACGTGAAGTCAAAGGTGAGCTCAGTAGCAAAGGAAATGTCAGCAAATCATTTTGGGGCGATTATATCAAATCCTGCACCGTGCAAAAGATTTCAGGCAGCGATGCCATAAAACTTGTGATTTCCGAGGACGCCAGGGAGGTGTTCAGTTCGCCGATGGTGGAAAGCAAGGATCCGATTATTTACCAACGTAAATAATCGGGTCGCTTGTTCGGAATTTCTACTCCCGTAGCCGCGTCTCGTAAGAGCGCGGCTGACTGAAATTTTAATTGGGCAATCGAGACGATTACCGATAAATGCAACAGAACCGTGCACAACCCCAAACGGTGGGCGGTTCCCTCTCCTGGGGTGAGGGCGAGCGTAAGACTCATTCCTCCCTGCCGGATTATCGGTTTAATTATTCAAGAACCATCAGCTTGCGCCTTATAGCATCTCCAACACCCGATGCAATTCCGCATCCGTATTGTAGAAGTGCGGCGAGAGCCGGATATAACGATTCCCCTTCCGATCCGCCCGCAGCGACGTAATAATATTCGCCGCTTCCAGCTTCGCATGCAGCGCCGGCAAATCCGTCTCCGGCTTGTTGAAAGTCACAATCCCGCTGGCATTCTCCGGCCCAGCTTTCGCTTGAAGCACATTATATCCTTTCGCCTCCAAGGCAGGCACCAGCAAAGCGCGTTTGCGCAACAACTCCGCCGCAATATTCTCCACGCCGATTTCCAAAATCAATTCCATCGAGGCGTGCAATCCCACAATGCCCAAAAAATTATGCGAGCCCGCTTCAAATCGTTGTGAGTTTTGACGATAAACAATCTCCTCCTGCGCCACAAAATTCTGGCAACGCACATTATTCCAACCATATACCCGCGGATTAAGATATTCCTGCTGCGATTGCCGTACATACATCAATCCCGCCGCGCACGGTCCCAGCAGCCACTTATGCGCGTCTGCCGCGAGGAAATCAATATGCTCCACCGTGGTCGGGAACGCTCCCAACGTCTGAATTCCATCCACACAAAACAGAATGCCCCGCTCATGTAAATATTTACCAATCGCCTGGTAATCCAGCCGATACCCAGTCACGAAATGACACGAAGCCAGCGCAACTAATCGCGTATTTTCATCCACCTGCCCCATCACATCAATCGGCCGAATCACCCCCAGCTCGCGCGTATTAATCAGTCGAACTTGCACCCCTTTTTCCGCCAAAGCCATCCACGGATAAACATTCGACGGATAATCATCAAAATAGATCAGGATGTTATCATTCTTCCTCAAGGCCAGCCCACCCGCAATAAAGCTGAGCGCCAGCGAAGTCGGCCCAACAAAAGCCACTTCCTCGGGTTTGGAATTAAGCAATCGCGACGCCAGCGCGCGGCCTGTCTCCAATATCTGCGGATAAATAAATTTCTCCTGATCGCCCGTGGTGGCTTGCCGGGCGTAGGTCGCCACCGCTTCGGCCACCCGGTTCGGCAACGGACAATCCCCCGCATGCGCGAGAAAAATTTTATCACGCGTCACCGGAAATTCGTGTTGTCGCAACTCTTCGTTGGAAAGCAACTCAGCTAAAGTCATGGCATGAGTTAATCAAAGAACCACAACCGCGCAAGTGTTCAAAATTGTATTGCTTTGCCAAACCTTAACTACCCTCTTTTTATATCTGTCCTCTGTCCTCTGTCCTCTGTCCTCTGTCCTCTGTCCTCTGTCCTCTGTCCTCTGTCCTCTGTCCTCTGTCCTCTGTCCTCTTGACCACCGACCACAACTCACCCTAAAACCCGCCCGCATCCTGAATCTGCTTAAAATATCCCTGATAAAAGCTGATGACACGGAAGGCGATCATGATTGCGATACACATGTAAAGAAACTTGGGAATCCATTGGGCCAGCAAACGCAGTCTGCCCCTCGCCTCTTCCGAATAATATTTATACAAACTCCGCAACGAATCATCCAGTTGCCCGCTGATTTCACCCGTGTGATAAAGATTCGCAAACAGTTCCGGAAATTGGGACGTGGCAATTCGCACCGCTTCAGCCGGGGTTTGTCCGGCCAAAACGCGAGGTCTCCAAGCCTGCACTGTATTATACATCGCCGGTGATCCGCTCGCCGCCGCTGCCATGTCCCACGCTTCAATGATGTTCACCCCCGAACGTATCAGCGCCTCCAACGCCGCCGATAATCGCGCCAACGCCAGATAATGTCTCGCCGCGCCCAACACCGGCACCGGCCTCAACACCCTTTCCAGATTTGTGCGCCACCCCAGGCCACGACGGCTTTGCGCCGTATAAATAATTCCAAAAGCCAGAATGTAAATCGGGATAAGCGCTCCAAAAGTTTTCAACAAATAAACCATCGCATTGCCCGTGCTGAAGAATTCCGCAAAAGGAAGGATAAACACCGCGAAGTGCAGCAGGAACGCCGGATACGTCAAATCGGCTATCATCTGCTTTAGCAACGCAGCGCGATCCGTATAATAATCTCCCAACATTTTAAATACGGAATCGAGCCGACCGCTATGTTCACCGGCCCGCAAAAGCGCGAGGTCAAAGGAAGGTGTCCAGGTTCCAGTGCTTTGCACAGCGTCCCCAAACGTGGAACCGCCGTATAATTGCAGGAGGACTTGTTCGAGTGGCTTGCGATAAGAACCGGCGGGCGGGTTCTTGCTGACCATCTCCAGCCCGTTGATGAGGCCGATACCAGCCCCGCTCAACTGGCCGAGTTGATAATAAAATTGCGCGCGCTGGTTAAGTTGCCGGGGCGTGATGATCAGTGCCATAACGCCTGGCGGGGTTTACTCAGACGGCCACGCGATCAAAGCTCGCTTTAAGGTCGCGCTTGCTGCGCAGGCCGACCATTTGTTCGGCGACTTGGCCGTTCTGGAAAAGCAACAGCGTGGGGATGGCCCGGACGCCATATTCCGTGGCGAGAGTCTGATGATCATCAATATTGACTTTGCCGATGTTCACCTTGCCGGAATATTCCTCCGCCAATTCATCAAGAATTGGCCCGATCATTTTGCAGGGGCCGCACCATTCGGCCCAGAAATCAACGAGGATAGGCGTCGTAGCCTTGATTACCTCTTGCTCAAAATTGTCCTTCGTCAAAATAATGATGTTAGGGGAAGCCATTTGCTAAAATGAATAAAGGTGAAAAGTGTGATCGTCGGGCTTAATTGAAAAGAGTCATGCAATAAACCGTGCTGCCCACCGCTATCAAAGCCGCGACAGCAGCAACAATGGCCAGGACCGTATCAATTGTGCTTAAAGCAGGCTTGGGCGGAGGCATGACGGCCCGTTGTGACGCGGGGCGTTGAGCAGGAACCGCAGCCGGCGCCGCTCCCGCTGCTCTTGGAGCAGCCGTAGGTGCAGCCACCGCAGTCGCTGTCGGAGCAGTAGCAAATGGTGCCGAGCCAGGCCCTGAAGGACCACCGGGCGGCAAAGTAGGCAACTTGATCGTGGGAGCCGCAGAAGGCTTGGGTGGCAGATTAATGCGAACCGTTTCCTTCTTCGGTTGAACTTTCGAACCTTCCGGCGGCGTCGGCGGAACCGCGCCCCCGGGCAAACTGGGTATGTTATCTGCCATAGTGTTACTTTACGCCAAGTTAAAGTTGTGCCTTGCTGGTGTCAAACTCTTATTCGACTGGAATTGCTACGTTCTTTTGCCACTTCCAGGCGGAAAATCTCCACTTCTTAAGCTGATTGCACTGGCACCCGGCTCCGTCGTTGAATTTCTCTGAATCACTTCCGCCACGGCGGCTTTCACCTGAACCAGGCTGAATGGCTTTGGCAAATGCGGATTGCCGGTGGATTGCAAAAATTTCTGTGTTTCTTCATTCACTAAATCACCCGTGACAAAAATAATTCGTTGCGCCAGGGCCGGTTTCTTTTGAATGGCCAGGTCATAGAATTGCTGGCCGTTAATACCCGGCATGCGGAAATCAGAAATGATCAAATCAAATTCCTGCTCCTCAATCAATGCCAGCGCTTCCATGGGCGTGTGGCGAACCGTCGTGGTGTAACCAAACAATTCCAACATCTCACTCAGCATTTCGGCCAGCGATTTTTCATCATCCAGCACCAGAATTTTTCCCTCACATGCAACCTCCGGCTTGGCCAGCTTCGTAATCATGGCTCTATC
>JAQGPC010000142.1 GCA_028293285.1 Pedosphaera sp. | reverse complement strand
GCAGTGGGAGCAACTCCAACAGCGGGTGCGCACGTTCCTGGCCCGCTTCATCACCGGCTCCAAGTCCCTCCTTCACTACGTCGGACTACTGCCCCAATCATTACCGATTTAATAAATCAAAAACCATCACGCCGCTTCAACGTTGTTACACCCGGCCCGCTATACCTCACCCACACGCGTGCCCACCCGGTTTCCCAAGGTCCATAGGGCCGCCATGTTTATAGAACCTCAGTCATATAGTGATTCAAGCTCCGCTAGGAGCGGCATGAAAAAAGAGGGTCACGCAACCCCATCCAACCACATCGCCCATTACCACCTCATCACGTCTCCTTCGCGGGGTAGTTGGTCGGTGTCCCATAAACATGCCGTTCCCAACGGAGCTTGCCCGTTGCTTTCGTCACCTCGTTCACATCAACACCAACCTTTAACCACATCTATTCATGAGTCCTGAACAACGAGAACTTTTTCGCATCGCCCTCATGCGTGTCCTTGACGCCAACGGCGCCAGCCGCTTCGGTTTGGGCGCACCCGCGCTGGCCATGCTCGTCGCGCAATTCGGCTTCCACGTCACTCCCGACCAGGTCATCCGAGCGTTTTGGGCGGAGGAATATGCGGGCTACGATCCACGCTTTCAGCGTGAAGCCATCGCGCCCATCCAAAATAAGCTCGGTCAGTTCCTGCTCAACCCCGTGGTGAGGAACATTCTCGGCCAAGTTCAAACCAAAGTAAGCATCCCCTTTTTGATGGACAACGAACGCTTGTTCATCGCGAATTTATCCAAGGGAAAATTGGGTCATGACAAAGCGAATTTGCTTGGCTCTCTGCTCACAACTCAGTTTCAACTGGGAGCAATGGCCAGGGCAAATCGCCCCGAAGAAGAACGTCGTGATTTTTACCTGTTCATCGATGAGTTCCAAAATTTCTCGACCGAGGCTTTCGCTTCGATCTTAGCCGAAGCTCGTAAGTATCGACTCTGCCTTACACTTTCGCATCAATATATCGAGCAGCTTTCCTTGCCGGTTCGGCAGGCTGTTTTTGGCAACGTGGGCACTCTGATTGCCTTTCGTGTCGGTCACACCGACGCTGAGGCGGTAGAAAAAGAGTTTGGAAATCAATTTCCTGCCACCACCATTGTTGACCTCGACCGTTACGAAGCGATTGTGAAGCTGTTGGAGAACGGTACCAACAAACAACCCTTTCGGGCCAAGACGCTACCGCCTTTGGAGAACCGTGTCGGACGCAAACACAAACTGATTGCCCGCTCGCGAGGATGCTTTGCTACTCCACGAGCGAGTGTTGAAGGCAAATTGAACCGCTGGATGGCAAAGTAGGGAACCTTTAAACCGAATTGCAATATTATTGTTTGTAAACTGCTTAATGTTAGCCACTTGAAGATTGCGATAAAAATTTTTGAAAGATTGGGCCTTTTTTCTACGTATGGGTTAGGTGCCCCAGCTTTAAAAAACCGAACCTATATATGACCATCAGAAGGATACTCACTTTAGCGGCAATTTTATTTTGTTCATCCATTACCAGCAGCTTCGCTCAGTCCGGCCCGCCAGCATTACCCGAACCCTTTTTCCCCCTCAATCGCTGGGCCTTTGACGATACCAATTGGCTCACCGCCTGGGGCGAGGATGCTCCCTTGAGCAGCACCAACATCGATCTTGTTCCTTCGTGGAATAATAATGCGTTGCAAGTCGATAACGCCACCCCAGCTTGGCTCCACTATAAATTGGTCGAGAGCAATAATCGCACGAACCTGATGCTCAATAACGGCACTGTTCGGTTTTGGTTTAAGCCCAACTGGAGCAGCACAAATCTAGTTGGTGGCACCGGCCCCGGTGATTGGGGCCGTCTGATCGACGTGGGAGCGTGGACTAGCAACGCTTCCTATGGCTGGTGGAGTCTTTACCTGAATCCTGAAGGCACCAGTCTCTTCTTTTCTGCCCAAACGAATAACGGTTCTCAAACTACATTTCTTTCCGCAGCGCTTTCTTGGGATGCTGCCACTTGGCACGAAATTGAACTTACCTATTGCCTGACGAATACGGCGTTGTATCTGGACGGAACATTGGCCACCAATGGGCTGGGCGTGACCCTCTGGCCGGGAGCGAATGCACTTACCAACGGCTTTTTTATCGGAAGCGACTTGACCGGCACGGCTCAGGCGCATGGACAGTTTGAAGATTTTGCAACCTTTAATGGCCCACAGCGTGACGCTACTGTTATTGCCAGTGAATATGCGCTCTACGCCTCCATCGCCAACCCGCCATTGTTTCAGCCGAATGACGCCGGACCTCCCTCTCCAGGAGGCGATGGAGGTGATGGCGGCGGCTCAACCAATGCGCCTCTCGGCAGAACTTATACCACCAATGATTTTTGGCTGGAAATTCTCCCCTTGGGAACCAACGCCTACAACATAGACACCAACTCCATCACTCTGATTTTGCATGGAACCCTTTCGGGCATTGTCTATCAAGTGCTAAGCACAACCAATTTGACTAATCCAGCTTGGGCATTGGAGCAAAGCTTGCTCGGTTCTGAGATTACGAACTTTACCACCACGACTATTTTGATGACAGGACGACCTACTTTGTTCTTTCGTGCTCAGGCTTATACGCTTGATAGCGATGGAAATGGCCTGCCTGACTGGTGGCAGCTGCAAAATTTTGGCCATTAAGGCGTTGATCCGTATGCCGATCCAGACGGTGACGGATGGACGAATTTTCAGGAATATCAAAATGGCGCCAATCCAGGGAGCTTCAATATCCCACCGCCGCCAAGAAATGTTGCAGCACACCTGGATGCGACTGGCACAAACGTTATATTGACATGGTCATCAGGTGGCGGCCCAGTCACGCAATACGGTATTGTAAGATACGGAAGCGAAATTGGCAGCGTCAGTGCGGGCACTTTCACTTTTACTGATGGCCCGGACTATCAATTCATTGGCAGTTCGTATGCCCAGCCAACTTACGTTATCCGCGCCTATTTTTCAGGCGGAACACATGCAGACAGCCCGGAATTTACCGTTTTTAAGCCGAGCTTGAATACAGATGTGACTCTCTTGCGCGGACCGCTGGGTCAGCCCTATCTTGCCATCGCTTCGCCGCCTGCCAACTTGTCTCGCATCCTGCTCTTTTGGGGTGACTTTGGTCCTTCCCCTGGCTCAGTAAGTATTTATGCGACCAATTTCGTCAATGGCATTGCGCCGATTCCTTTGAACGGGCTGAATGGATATGCCCCCGGCCAGGCATTTAATTATCAACTCATTTCCACCAATGGCGATTTTGCCGAAAGCTTTTTTGCCTTTCCCTATTTTGCCGAGGAAGCATGGAACAATCTCACCTATGGCTTCGCGGACGCTCGAATACATATAAAGGAAAATTTAAAGTTTTTGATGCGTTCAGCAACGGTCACGCTACCTTTCAGCTACGCCTCAAATTTGGGAGTCGATCCCCTGGATGATTCTTATGATCCCGATGCCTCGTTCGAGGTTTATCCGGTCATCCACTTCGCTCGGCCAGCAGCTTCAACAAACTATGAATACTCAGGTATCCGCGTTTTTGATGCCGGATACGATCTTTCCGCGTTACAGGAACTCCGGCCTGTGCAGGAGAATCACTTATGGCGCAATTTTGTATTTAACACCAGCGAATTTACCAACGGAAATTTCAATACTGGAGCAGATTTTGACGGATACAGTTCTCGCACGCTGACAAACCCGAAATATCAATTCTCTGGCTCTATCACGCAAACGCCTTTGCCGCTGGTGCTGACTGTTACTAATTCCTCCTGGCTCTACTACCGCTGGTTTAACAACTATTTTGATCCAGAGGCGGCTGCGGATGTGGGCGTCAGCCTTGACGGCAGCGGCCATCGGGTTCTCAATTCCAATGTGCGCAACTGCTATGGCTTGAGTCTAAATTCACTGCAAGCTGGCACCAACGGATTGGTGCTGCCAGGTTCAACCTTTTCCGCATCGGCATCGCCATGGTTCCCTAATTTCACTGCGCCCGCCTTGCAAACTGTCGATTATTACTTCGCTAGCCAAAGCCGTCACCTGTTTTATGGGGATGCGCCGCGCCCGCCCTTGCCCGGATCCCCGGATTTTTTCGTTACCAACACCTCTCCATCAATCGTTACGTCCGTTGGCCACCCAATTACAGTGGCGGGTTGGGCCAAACAGGCGATCACAAATGGTTATAGCAATGTATTTGGTTATCTGGAGCAATACTTCGATAAGGCTTATAAAACAGATGTCAACGGGGTTGCCACCACCAATCAGACCGGTTTGCTTTCGCCCTATGGCGAGTTCTTCCCGACGGAGGCCGGTTCAACGGCGCTTATCACCCTGCCGGATATTGATACCAACCAGCGCGGCACCGGCATCGTGCATGTCATCTCGCTTAACGTGGATGCCAATCATGACGGGGCGATGGACTTTTCTTTTAACGGGCCGGACTTCACCACATGGGCAAAGCCCTACCGCTTTTGGGTGAATGATACGGATGATTCGGGTGATACCAAAGGAACCGATATTCCGGGTGCGGCCAAGTCCAAATTAAACGGGTTGGATGGGACGGTCAATGGCGTCCGCGATCTGGTCGATTTCTTTCCGGTTTACGTGAACATCCGAGGTTTATTGCAAACTCTCCCGACGAATCAGTTCAACTCTGCGATTCAGTTTCGGTTAAGCCAAGGTGATAGCGCCCTTAATTTTGTCTATACCGATTTGACCCCGGAAGAGGCTCATTCCTATCTTACGAATACCACCGTGGCTGCCTCACTGGCACAAGCTCCGGTCATTCGGATCACCGGTGCCGGCACCAACTTGACGACGGCTTTTCTCACTAAAATACGAGATGAAGGCAAGGGAATAATCCTCGTCGAAGCGCGCACAAACACAGCGTAACCCTTAATTTTAGAAATTTGGCGCGGCACCAACTTCGTTGCCACCACTTCACTTGATCTTAACATTACAAGTGTGGAACAAATGTTCCGTTACAAAAACCTGATCCGCGAGACGACGCCTAATATTCCTGATGGTCCAATCGATCGGTTGGGCGATTCAGACGTTCCCAACGAGCCCGAAACCAGCGGAAAGAACATGGTTTTCCTGCATGGTTATAACGTAAATCCTAATCAGGCACGAGGCTGGTTTTGTGCGATGTTTAAGCGGCCCTATTGGTCAGGTTCCAGAGCAAGATTTTACGGTGTAAACTATCGTGGCCACGTTTCTCAGAAATTTGGAACGGTAACGGTCAACTTCCACACGAACGAAGTCAGCGCTCTCCTGACCGCCCCCAAACTAAAAACATTTCTGGATACCCTGCCAGGCACAAACATCTTGGCGGGACATAGTCTCGGCAATATGGTCATCCTTGGTTCGTTAAGTGATACCAATGCGAAAATTGATCAAGCATTTATGATAGATGCCGCACTTCCAATTGAAGCCATAGACGGCGGTGCGATCCAATCGACGAATTTGGTTCACCCCGAATGGTATAGTTACGAAGAAAGACTCTGGGCCAGTGAATGGTATCAGCTATTCACGTCCGGCGACCACCGCAGTGAATTGACCTGGCGCGACCGCTTATCGGGTTTGGCCAATGCCCAGGTATATAATTTTTACTCTCATGGCGAAGAAGTCTTGCGCGAATACACCGGGGGAACACCTCCGACTCTGCTTCTCGCAGCTGGGGATTTGGCAGTTACTTATCTCCGCGGTCAGCAGGGTTTATATACCTGGTCCTGGCAAGAGATGCTCAAAGGTCGATTGGTATTTGATGGCGTGCTAGGCAGCCATCATGCTGGCTGGGGTTTTAGTCCAGTTTATTATACCAATACGACCGGGGCCATCTACATTCACATGGATGCGGCTCACGCAGCACAACTAACGGATAATCAACTCCAGTCTAAGTAGGTAGCCAAAAGTTTTTTGACAGATTGGCGCTTTGTCTGAAGTTGGTGCATGAAAAAGGAGAGCGGCGCAAGGTCCAACTTTTGGCAGGCGCAGGACCTTCTGCGTTTGAGTCGCGCACTC
>JAQGPC010000141.1 GCA_028293285.1 Pedosphaera sp. | reverse complement strand
CCAACTTTGGCATGTTTCTGCGCCGGTTACGTCGCGGCTACCGGCAGAGCCCGATTTGGATGCTGCTGGACAAGGACCCCAGCCACACGGCCAAGGCCAATCGACGGCTCGCCAGGCAGTTGAACATCCAACTGCTCTGGTTGCCCAAGCAATGTCCCGAGCTTAACCCCATGGACCAACTCTGGAAGGAAGTAAAGAAGGAGATGGCCGCCAACCGGCAATTCCGAACCATCGATGAGGGCGCGGACCACGCTGAAAACTGGATCCAAAGCCTGAGCCGCTGGCAGGTCTTCCAAAAGACGGGCCTTTTTTCCGAGCGCTACTGGCTGCGGGTCAGGTGAGAGAAAGTGTCAAATTACTTTTGCATACCTACTTAGGATGACTTAGAGCTGGGCTACAAGTTTAGTTTCACCTGCTATAACCCTGCCGATGACTCTTCAACATGTTATCGGAGTGACTTTGCATTGTTAAAGCAAGGGTTTCCAGCGAATCACTCCTAATTCCAAACCGCTTTAATTACAAATTCTCCGGTACCAAACGAAAATTCCATATAGAAGCACTTTAATCATTTCAGTTAACATTACACAAATATGTAATAGCGGAAGCTGCTGCTAACAGGCTTTACTCTTAAGGTAGAGCAGTCAGGGTGCTGGTTCCAATTACTCCGTTGGTCTCGGCGCAAATTTGATTGGTTTATGAAGTTTGTCGTAGTCCTTGGGGTAATAGAGGGATCAACTCATAAACTAAAACTTATAATTTAATATAGCTGATTATGACAAATTCATTTGCCAACTTATCTCTGGAACAACTCAAACGCGCAGTTCAAATCCGCGAGCAGATCGAATCGATGACCCATGAACTCAATCAGATTCTAGGTTCATCACCGCTCATTTATACAAATACCCGAAGCACCAACGGGAACGGCCATGGTAATGCAAAAAGGAATTTAAGCCCTTCCGCCCGGGCCAGAATTGCGGCTGCACAACGCCTGCGCTGGGCAAAGTATAACGCGGCCAAAGGTCCCCAAGCCATCTCGACCCAGAAAAATCGTCTCAGTGCCGCAGGCCGCGCCAAGGTTGCCGCCGCCGTAAAGGCACGTTGGGCAAAGTTTCGTGCAGCAAAGGCCAGATTAGTGCAGACTAATTAATCCTTAACCACCTCATTTCACCGGCCAGCTGCTTCGCGGACTGGCCGGTTTTCTTTTACAACCGCTAATCCTACTGCTTATTGAGGAGCACTTACCCGATAACACCGTCGTGTGTCGTTGTATGGAAATAGCTGGATGACTTGGTTAATAGTGACCAAACCCGCCCGCGGAATTTGCCGCGCGATTTCTCTCGACGTGACGGCTGCAAACCCATTTTCCGCCCAGTTGCAATGGAATTAAGCATTGTCTGCCCTGCTTTTGGCTTTCGCTCGCCGGTTCGAACTGATACAAACCCGGCATGTCTGCGAAACTGACTATTGGCTTTCTGGGTGCGGGCAAGATGGGTACTGCCCTGGCAAAAGGTTTTATTCAGGCGGGACTCGTCTCCGCCGATCAAATCATCGCCAGCGATCCCATTGACGCCGCGTGCAAGTCCTTCGCCAAGGAAGTTGGCGCAAAGTCCACCTCCTCCAACGTGGAAGTTGCCAAATTCGCCCAAATTCTATTGCTGGCCGTGAAACCCGATCAAGTGAACGGAGTGCTCGCTGAGATTAAAGACCAATTCACTGATAAGCACTTGTTGATTTCCATCGCGGCCGGCGTGCCGCTGGCAAAAATCGAAGCTGGTCTTCCCACTAATGCCCGTGCAATCCGCGTCATGCCCAACACTCCCGCACTCGTGGGAGCTTCCGCCACGGCGTATGCACTCGGGAAATCAACGCTGCCTGAAGACGGCCAACTCGCACAAAAGCTATTCGCTGCGGTTGGCATCGCCTTTCAGGTCAAAGAATCCTTGCTGGACGCCGTCACCGGCTTAAGCGGCAGTGGCCCTGCGTATGTTTATATGATGATTGAAGGCTTGAGCGACGGTGGCGTGGCAGCGGGTCTGCCGCGCGATATCGCTACCAAGCTTGCGGCGCAGACCGTCCTCGGCGGAGCAAAGATGGTCTTGGAAACCGGCATGCATCCGGGCGCGCTGAAAGACATGGTCACCAGTCCTGGCGGAACAACCATCGAGGGCGTGCATGAATTGGAAAAGGGCAAACTGCGGGGCACCTTGATGAGCGCCGTCCGTGCCGCGACGGAAAAATCAAAAAAGCTTGGACAAGGCTGATCGCTTTCAAAGCAATCGTTATAAAACGGGCTTTGCTTTATAACTGCGCCCCCGGCCTGACTCGAGAATCTTAGTGCTGAAGGCAACAATGGTGAATAATTGCAAATAAATATGGAATGAGCTTTCCACCCCCAACTCCCAAGCAGGCGCGCGTACTTTGGTTTTCATTAACCGCGCTGGCTGTGACCGTATCGGTCGCGCTGGTCGTTCTTTCGGTTTGGGGTTTAAGCTGGGCTTTAAACCGTTTGTCGGCCGTGCTGTTGCCGGTGGCCTTTGCACTGATACTTGCCTATATCCTTGATCCCGTGGTGGAATTTTTTGTTCGTAAAAAAGTTCCCCGTTTAAGGGCCATCCTGCTGGTTTACCTGCTCGGCTTGCTCATTTTTGCCGGCATCATTGGGTCGGTCATTCCCGGTCTGATTCATGAAACCCGCAAGCTGGTTGACGAATTTCCCGAGACCAGACAAACGTTGCGTGTCCGTGTTGAAAGTTTTCTGCAGACCCCGCTGGGCAAACAATTACCTGCCATCTGGCACCGGACACAAGCACCCGTCGCTGCCACCCCAACCACAAATACCATCGCCCAAATTGCGCCCCAAACTCAAATTCGCGACACCAACAGCAATACCGTGGTCACAACTACTAACCGCGTGGCTCCAGATGCTCCATTCAGTGATGCTGCTGTAGCCGGCTTGACCAAGATAGCTCCCGTAGTTGCAAACTGGTTCACCGAACAATTAAGCAAAGTGACCACCTGGGCTGAGTTTCTTATCGGATTTATTTTAGTGCCGGTCTTCCTCTTCTATTTTCTTTTGGAGAAGAAAGGTATCAATAGCCGCTGGACTGATTACCTGCCCATTCAGGAATCCAAAGCTAAAACCGAACTGGTCTTTATCCTTAAATCGATCAACGACTGCATGATCGTTTTTTTCCGGGGACAGGTTTTGGTCGCTCTCTGTGTCGGTGCTTTGCTCTCCGTCAGCTATCTGGTTCTGGGATTAAATTACGCGGTGCTGCTCGGCGCAGTGGCTGCCGTGATCGGCATCATACCTTACATCGGGGCGATTATTAGTCTCGTGCTGGCACTTACCGTCGCCGCCGTGCAATTCGGTGATTGGACGCATCCACTACTGGTGCTTGCTATCGCTGCTGCGGTCAAAATGCTCGAAGATTTTGTCATCGGTCCCAAGATCATCGGCGAACGCTCCGGACTGCATCCCTTGACCATCATCATCGCGGTCATGGTAGGCACGACCTTGTTGGGAGGCATCATGGGGGCCATTCTCGCCATTCCCCTGACCGCCGTGCTGCGAACGTTGATGTTCCGTTATGTGTGGAAGAAACGGCCAACCGCGTCGAAAATTTTGAAAGAGGAAGCAGTTTCCGAACTAGCTTCTTAATCCGAGCAAATCACGGACATCAATAGCTTCCATGCCCGCCGCACGAATCGCCTGCATTCCCAAATCGGTATCCTCGTAGCCGCGACAGAATTGTGGCGCCGCTCCAATACGGCGCGCCGCTTCCAGAAAAATATCAGGAGCTGGCTTCTGGTTCACGACGTCCTCACTGGTGACCACCGCGTTGAACAAGTGACGAATGCCCAAGTGCTGCAATACTTCTTCGATAATTGGACGAGTCCCGCCTGAAGCCACGGCCATTGGAATTTTGCCATGATTCTCACGCGCCACGGCCACCACTAAATTGATTGGTTCTACTTGCGAAATGAGTGGTAGATATTCAGCTTCTTTTTCACGCGCGACGGCCAGGTGATCCAGTGCAATCTTCTGCTCTTCACCCAGCATCTTCAAAATATCTCGCGATGGCACGCCGCCGAGCGCGTAAAAGCGATCCTGTGGGAAATGAAACTTGTGCCGCTTCGAAATGGCCTGCCATGCCCGCCAATGCAGCGGCATCGTATCCGCCAGCGTGCCGTCACAATCAAAAACAATTCCTTGCAGGTGGTTATTTTGTAGTTTCATGAATTAAATCTTTAACGCTGCCATCTTTTCTTCCAAAGCATTCGCCATTAAAGGCTCTATCAACCCATCAATGTCACCCTCGATAAACGTCGGCAAATTGTATAAAGTTACTTCGATCCGATGGTCGGTCACGCGATTCTGCGGAAAATTATAAGTGCGAATCCGCTCATTGCGTTCGCCCGTGCCGACCTGCTCTTTACGGAAAGCCGCGTACTTCGCATCCTCCTCCGCAATTTTGCGCTCCAGCAACCGCGAACGCAAAACCGTCATCGCACTGGCCTTGTTCTTTTGTTGGGAACGTTCATCGGCGCAACGAACAATCAAACCGCTCGGCTTGTGTTGAATTTGCACTGCCGAATCCGTCGTATTTACGCCCTGCCCGCCCTTGCCGGACGCACGACAAACGTTGATTTCCAAATCTTCCGGGCGAATCTCAATATCCACCTCTTCCGCCTCGGGCATCACGGCGACAGTGCAAGTGCTGGTATGAATCCGGCCTTGCGCTTCAGTGGCAGGAACGCGTTGAACACGATGCACCCCGCTCTCGTATTTGAGCCGCTTGAAAACGTCCGACCCGGTCACCATGAAAATGATTTCCTTGAACCCGCCAAGGTCGGATGTGCTGGAATCCATTGCCTCCACTTTCCAGCGGCGCGCCTCAGCATAACGCGTGTACATCCGATAGAGGTCCGCCGCAAAAAGCGCAGATTCCGATCCGCCCGCGCCAGCCCGAATTTCAATAATCGTATTTCGTGAATCCGTGGGCTCAGGCGGCACGATGCCAGCCAGAACTTCCTTGCCCAATCGTTTTTCCTCTGCCTCCAAGCGCGCTACTTCCTCCCGGGCCATGACTCCCAATTCAGAATCAACAGGTTCGGATTCCAGCAAAGCGCGGTTCTCGCTCAAATCAGCCAACACCTTCAAATAAGCATTCCCGCTCACCACCAATTCCTTGAGCGTCGCATATTCCTTCGACAATTCCTGGGCACGCTGATTGTTGTCAAAAACCTTGGGATCGCTTAACGAAGCTTCCACTTCGGCAAAGCGGCGGGCGAATTTTTCAATGTGTGGGCGAAAATCCATAAGGAATCAGTTTGCGCTGGAATCCAATGTAAACAGAAGGTGCCTGGCGGTAAAAACCATGGCCTGTAAAAAGCAGTCCGCCCGCATGGCGATAAAACCAGGCGGGCGGAGCTGGGAAAATAAGCTACTTCTTTTTCTTCTTGGTCGCGGCAGCAGCTTGGGCAGCCTGGGTCTTGGCCATGCGCTGCTGGAATTTATCAACGCGGCCAGCGGTATCAACGAACTTCTGCGTGCCCGTGTAGAACGGATGGCAGGCATTGCAAATACCGAGTAAAACGACGGGTTTCGTAGAGCGGGTCTTAATCACGTTGCCGCAGGCGCAACGAATTTCCGCTTCCTGATATTTCGGATGTAAATCAACTTTCATAACAAAGGCTGGAAAACCTACCAGCAACTGACACTTTGACAAGTTTTAATTTCACTTAAAAATCGGAATTTGCAAGCCGATTCGCGCCAAAAAGAATGTTACCCGGAGTGAGGTGACAGGTTTGCGTAGACCTGTCGTTGCGCCAAAAGTCGGTGTTACCCGACATGCACAGCGACATGAGTAAAAAAACGAAGCAGGAAGTGA
>JAQGPC010000134.1 GCA_028293285.1 Pedosphaera sp. | reverse complement strand
GAAAAGCTTTCCGGCCGGTTGCTTTCGGAAGTTCAGTTCAGCACCATCCAGGAAATTTTGAAACAGGGACTGCACGAATATCTGGATTTGTTGCAACAGCGTTTCAACCAGATTGGTGAAGCGCTCTTCGCAGTCTATATTTTCCAACCCTTTGCCGAGCTTGCCCACGATGCGCTTCAACAGCAGCAGCAACAGCAACAAGTCCGTTTGCAGCCAATGGTCCAAACCGATGCCTCCCCCGCCCTTGACCCGCTTTGACAATGAAATTGCAAGTCATTCACCGCACTGAATTTCGTTACGCTTTGCCCGTCATAGAAAGTTTCAATGAAGTCCGGCTCCAACCGATGTCTAAAGAAGGGCAGGATTGCCAGTCGTTCATTTTAAAAATACTTCCCAGTTCGCGTCTGTCACATTACTACGATTTCTACCAAAATTACGTCCATTTTTTTGAAGTGTTGACCCCGCATGCCATGCTTTCGATAGAAAGCACTTCGCGCGTAACCACTTCTTACAAGCTATTGCCGGAAGATGCAGTCGGGATTCCGTTAAGCAAGCTGGCGGAATGTGCCCGGATGGAAAAATGCTACGATTTCATGCAGCCCAGTTCATTCGTGACACTTGGCCCGGAGGTGTGGCGACTGGCCTTGGATGCTACTGCCGGTGAAACCGATGCCTGGCGGGCTGCACACACCATCATGAGATACATTCACGGCAACTTTGCTTATGTGCCGAGTTCGACGAATGTGAACACCACGGTGGAGGAAGTCCTGCGGTTAAGACGCGGTGTCTGTCAGGATTTCACGCACTTGATGCTGGGCATGTGCCGGTCATTGCAAATGCCCGCCCGATACGTAAGCGGCTATCTTTATAATAGTCCCGACCAAACTTTGGAGGGGTCGCAAGCCTCTCATGCCTGGTGCGAAGTTTTCCTGCCGGAATTCGGCTGGCGCGCATTGGATCCGACCAACAACCAGCCTGCCGACGAACGTTATGTCAAAGTCGCGGTGGGACGTGACTACGCCGATATCGTTCCAATAAAAGGAAGTTACAAAGGCACTCGGGAGAAAACGATGACAGTGAAGGTGGAAGTCACGTCACTGGAAAGTTGAGGAGTAAAGCTCCACTTATTACTTTCGTGGAAATAGCCAGCTTGATTTAAATTCAAACCGGAATAATGTTTCTTATGAGTTCAAGCTGAATTCAGCTCGAGTTCAATTGAGGAGGAAGATCGCAAAATCGGATGCAGGTGTAATGAGCCTATTGTCCGCTGGTTACAAGGTGGCAAGCATCATAAATTTTCCCGACTATGAAAGCAGAGACAAGTTTTCCAAAACGTGTCACATTCCACCAGAAGAACCCGGAAAACTTCATTCTGGTCGAAAATAATAAGAATCGCGCCATGATCCGAGCTGCTTTTGATAATTTTTCCGAGGCGAGGAAAGTCTATTTTATCAAGGAGTTGGCTGCTGAAGGTTTCATTCCTGACCATTACCAATGGTTTTCGGATCCGGACTCCGACGGCTACTTTGGCGTTCGATGGATTGTGGATGATTCATGGCTTGAGGTTGACCGTATAGGCACTCTTAAGACGGAAATGCTCTGTCGGCGGATGCTGCTGTTGGCATGCATTCTCTGGGTGGTGCTTATGAGCCTGCTTCTGTGGAACTCCAGGTAAAAGCCTATCGGCGGCTACATTCCTTGACTTGGAAATCGCCGCTGGATACGGTTGAGCCATGAAACGATGGTCTCTCTGTCTATTATTGACCGCGATTTGTGTGCTGGCTTTTCCGTATCGCTCGCCCGCGCCGCTCGTCTATCGCGCTGGCGAAGGTTGGACGTATGAACCGGTTGGCGGTGAGGGAAAATGGCAGAGAACCCGCGCCAAAGATCAGTTGGATGTGGCCCAGGCCGCATTCGATAAAAAAGATTACAGCCTCGCACTGAAAGCCGCCCGCCGCGTGGTTAAGAATTGGCCGCTCTCGGACTTTGCTCCGCGCGCGCAATATTTGGCCGGACGCTGCTATGAAGAAAGTAAGCAGGATGAAAAAGCTTTTAAGGAATATCAAAACCTGCTCGAAAAATATCCAAAAATAGAAAATTATCAGGAAGTTCTTCAACGCCAGTACGACATCTGCAATCGTTTCCTTGGCGGTCAATGGTTCAAGCTCTGGGGTTACATTCCTTTCTTTCCATCCATGGACAAAACGGTGGAAATGTATGAGAAAGTTATTAAAAACGGGCCTTACAGTGAGATTGCTCCCCAGGCACAGATGAACATCGGCACGGCACGTGAAAAGCAAACCCGCTTTTTGAATAACGATGAACCTTATGTTCAGGCAGCCAAGGCTTACGAACGCGCTGCGGATCGTTATCATGATCGCCCGAAAGTGGCCGCTGACGCGCTCTACAAAGCGGCCTTGGCTTATACCAGACAGGCCAAAACGGCGGAATATGATCAGAGCACAGCCGGACAAGCGATCGCGCTCTACATCGATTTCATCACTTTATACCCGAATGATTCACGGGTAGCCGAAGCGCAAAAAACGATTGCTTTGCTAAAACTAGAACAAGCCCGTGGCAATTATGAAATCGCCCGGTTCTACGAAAAAAGTAAGCACTGGGATAGTGCGCAAATCTATTACAACGAAGTTCAATCGCAGAATCCCGATTCGCCTTACGCGGCCATTTCTTTGAAACGGATTTCGGAATTGAAGAAGCTTACTGAGAAAACCAGCAAATAAAGTGCACCGCTTTTTTCACTTCGCTCTTTTGATCGGCGGCATGCTTGCCTTGACGGGCTGTGCGGGTTACCGACTTGGCCCCACGAATGGTGAAACTGCTGGTGCGCATTCAGTGCAAATTAATCCATTTGTTAATAGAACTCTTGAGCCGCGTCTCAGTGATTACCTGATAAGCTCGCTACGCAAAAACTTGCAGCAGGACGGCACCTACCGACTGAACACCCACGATGAGGGTGATATTCTCCTCAGTGGCGTAATTACCTCCTATAACCGTAGCGAACTAAGTTTCCAACCGAATGATATTATTACCGTTCAAGATTACGAAATAAGGATGACAGCCCAAGTCATTGCACGCGAGCGCTCGACTGGCAAAATTATCTTTGACCGTCCAGTCACCGGCCGTACTACCTTGCGTGCTGGGAATGATCTGACCAGTGCTGAACGGCAAGCCATTCCTCTTATGACAGATGACCTGGCAAAAAAAGCCACCGCTCTATTGGCTGATGGAACTTGGTAAAAGCTCATTTACGCGTGAAAATCACGCGGAATGAGTGATTTTGGGCTATCAGCACCGAAAAAATGCGTCGCTTTGCCAAAAAGAGCTTGCCGAATTTAGTATTTTGATAGCAGTATCCGCCACATCAGATTGAATTAACACTATAAAACTATGATTAAATCCCTCGGAAAATTATCCCTCGTTGGCATTTTGGCAGCCACTGTTTTAGGCATGCCCGTTCGCGTTTCAGCAGAAGATGCTAAGAAGCCAGCCCCTGCAGCACCAGCAGCGCCCAAGAACTCAGCGATTCCTTTTCATGGCAAGTTGGGTGCTGTGGACAAGTCTGCCAAGACCATCACTTTGGATGAAAAAACCAAGCGCACCTTCCAGATCACATCGGAAACCAAGATTAACAAGGATGGCAAACCAGCCACATTGGATGACGCTGTAGTAGGTGACGTGTTGGGCGGACGTTATAAGAAGGGTGATGACGGCAAGCTCACAGTTGTATCACTTCGTCTCGGTGAAAAGCCTGAAGCTACAGTCAAAAAGAAGACCGAAACCACGAAATAACTGACCGCTTACTAACTTAATTATGAGGCAGGCCCTATGGCCTGCCTTTTTGTTTTTACCCCTGACGACGCCACCAGCCACCACCCCGGGACGGCTTATCAGCAGATGCCGATTCACGGACTTGTTGCCTCAATACGTGGCTGCGAATCGCTTCCAAAGTAATTATAAATTCGTCGTAGCTCTGAAAACGATCAGCCGGATTTTTGGCCATGGCCCGATACAAAGCATCGCTGAAAGCTTGGCTGATCTCCGGAACGACCTGATTCGGCGGGGTTAACGGAGTATTCACATGGGCAATAGCCACCTCATCTCCGGTAGGTGCATCGAAGGGAACATGTCCGGTCAGGGCGTGGTAAAGTGTTGCACCCAAGCTATACATATCGGATAAAAACGTCTCTGGTTCGCGCTTGATCTTCTCGGGCGCCACATAATAAGGGGTTCCAAAAGCTCCATCATCTGTGTCTCGTTCGGACTCGGCTTTGCGCGCCAAGCCAAAATCCACCAACTTTGGTTCATTATCAGTATTGAACAAAATGTTCCCCGGCTTGATATCGCAATGGAGCAAATTGTGCTTGAGAGCCAAATTTAAGGCTGACGCAATCTTGATTCCCACATCCAGCATATCCAACTCTGGCAAACGCTGGTACAAATCAATCCGTCCATCCAAGCTCCCCTGATCCGCCAGTTCCATTACCAGATACTTATGACCTTCAGCCTCATCGAATGTATAAACATGGATGATATTCGTATGATTGAGTGCAGCGCATGCCCGTGCTTCTCTATAAAATCCCTCTTGAGCTTGCGAATCCTTGTATAACTCAGGCTTCATCAATTTTAACGCAACTTCTCGCTCTAAAGTCACATCAAAAGCACGATAAACGGCCCCCATACCACCTGCAGCAATAAATGCGCGAAGCTCGAACTGCCGCAGCCTCCAAGGCACCATCACGGCATAGCCGCATTTAGGGCACGGCGTGGTTGTTAAAGGTTGCAAGTCCCCCGGAATGAACACCTTGGCATTGCAGCCCGGGCATGTAATCATGCGTAGCTGCTTCCGTTCTTCTCCTGTTGCAGTCATCACGTTTTAAATGATAGCATTTACCATTCCTACCACAAGTTTAGATGTTATTTTAACCTCTCAATAACTCTACGGGGTAAAATCCTACCAACATATTTTAACAGCGCCTAATCTCTCCAACACAACCATTAACATGAACAGTGCTGTAAACGAATTGACAGGATGGCCAAAATAGTATCTCCTAGTGCCGTTAGTTAAGAGATGAACACCACGTTTACAACTAAAAACCTGTGCGCCATGAGCGGCAAGGGCCAGATGTCTACCATTTGGCACCGCGTATCATGGTCCATTGGCACCGTGGGAGGGAATTTCTAACCGATAAATAATATAGAATTTCGAAAAACCCGCGGTTGCCAAAGCAATCGCGGGTTTTTCGTTTAAACACACAAAGCCCATGCGGGCAAAAACAAAATGAAAGAAAAGAACATGAATGATAAGAGATATAAACGTTTGCCGACAAGGTTCGCACCCGAAACTCGTTTCGAGGTGAAAACGGTGCCTTTCCGCGCCACGGAAACCACCGAGCTTGAGAACCTCAAGAACCGGTTGCTTTTGCAGTTTCTCAATCAGGTGACCGATCCTGAGCAAAACGTCCTGTTGCGCCGGGCGGCCAACGACGCGGCTGCTCTGGCTTGGGCCACCTGTTTTCCCCTGCTCTTCTTCCCAACTCTGTTGGAAGAAAAGGCACGGGCTACCGAGTTGCAATTGCAACGTCAAAAACAGGTGCGCGAACGCAGCCTGAACTTGGCACTGGAGGCCGCATGAGCATGCCCATGCTGATGGCATTGGTTCCTTCATGGGAAGCCGTTTCCGCAGGCGATGCTTCGCTCGCGCAAACGGCTTCTCATGCCGGTTCACCTTTGCAGGTGGGGAACAATGTCATCCGGGTGGTCTGAGTGGTGGTAAATGCAGTGGGATAATTTTTGCGTAAGCGGATTATCCGACACTTTATCCCATTCAGGCACCGGATGACTAATTGCAAATTAGATTCCCATCGCGGCTCCAGATATATGGATTGTCTTTAACCCCGCTTCACGTCAGTTTAACTTTTGCCATGCACGATGGATTTATTCAGCCGAATCCCTGGATGATGCTTCCCTTTGGCATTCTCCTGGCTGCGATCGCTTTGGGTCCATTACTATTCCCTGCCTGGTGGGGTAAACATTATCCTAAGGTTGCTTGCGGTTTGGGAGCCATCACACTCGCCTATTACCTATTTGGTCTCAATGCTTTTTCCAGCGTCTGGCATACCGCCCATGAATACGTCAGTTTTATCGCGCTGATTGGGTCCCTCTTTATCGTCTCAGGCGGCATTCATATTAATGTCAAAGGCGAAGCCACCCCTTTTGTGAACACGGTCTTTCTGCTCATCGGTGCTCTTCTCGCGAACGTTCTGGGGACCACGGGCGCTTCCATGCTGTTAATCCGTCCCTGGCTGCGAATGAACAAATATCGCATCACCGCGCACCATGTGATGTTTTTCATTTTTATCGTTTCCAACGTGGGAGGCTGTCTCACGCCCATCGGCGATCCACCCCTTTTTCTAGGTTATTTGATGGGTGTCCCGTTTTGGTGGGTTGCCAAAAATTGTTTTCCGATGTGGGCAACTGGCGTGGCAATTTTATTGGTAATGTTCTTTGTGGTGGACTATCGCAATTACTTGCGCGCGCCTAAGAAGGTTCGCGCGGAACTGGCCGAGCCTCCAGATCAATGGCGCTTCGACGGCATGGCAAACATTTTCTTCCTTTTGGTAATTTTAGTGGCCGTTTTTATTAAAGAGCCTTTATTTCTGCGTGAGATTTTGATGATCGCTGCTGCTCTAGGTTCCTACTTTACAACCCGGAAACCAGTGCATGAAGCCAATCACTTCAACTTTCATCCCATTCGGGAAGTTGCCATTCTCTTTGTGGGCATCTTCGCCACCATGATGCCGGCACTCGACTGGCTGCAGGTGAACGCGGGCAAGCTCAATGCCGTTGGCCCTTCCTTTTTTTACTGGGGCTCAGGAACTCTTTCCAGTTTGCTCGACAACGCTCCAACCTACGTCTGCTTTCTAAAAGCCATCTTTGGCCGATTTGTCGATCCCCACATCATCACTCAAGTGAATGATCTTATCCAAGCTCATGGCGCGAATCTCGCCAACGTTTCAGAAGATGTCAGGCAAACCTTTCTAATGTTGCAAAAAAATTATCCCGCTAATCTATCATTGGGGAGAATAGGCACGGATCAAATCGAAGTGGCTTACGTCCTGGGCAATGCTCAGTTAAGCAAGTATCTCGTGGCCATCAGCGTAGGCGCAGTGTTTTTTGGCGCCAATACCTATATCGGCAATGGTCCCAACTTCCTGGTGAAATCCATTGCCGATCATCAGAAGGTTCATACGCCTGGCTTTCTGGCGTACATTTTTAAATACACATTTCCGTATATGGTGCCGATGCTCGTGATCGTCTGGTGGTTATTCTTTCGGCATTGAATTAATTACTTATGTGGTTAAATTCTTATCCAAGCTAACGCTGCCTGGATGAAATGCTTTAAAAGTGTTTTTCCATTATGAGGATAACTCTTCAGCCGCTGCCGTTGAATTTAAATGCGTTCTTTGTACAACATTCTTTTTTTGTTCTTCTTCGTTATTTCCTCTCCGTATTATTTTTTCCGATTGCGGCGGCGCGGCAACTGGAAAAAAGGGTTCGGCCAGCGTTTTGCCCAGTATGACACCAAACTCAAGCAGTCTCTCAGCAACCGGCACGTCCTCTGGATGCATGCCGTCAGCGTTGGCGAAATAAATGTCTGTCTCCAATTGATTCGCGCCCTGGAACCGCGATTGCCCAATATCAAAATCATCGTTTCCACCACGACTACCACGGGCATGGGTGAACTGCAAAAGAAGCTCCCACCACACATTGGGAAGATTTACTATCCCATTGACCGCCGAAAATACGTGGCTCGGGCCCTCGGCGTTATTCATCCGGATGCCATCATTCTGGTCGAAGCCGAAATTTGGCCTAACTTCATCTGGCGGGCTCGCTCGATGGGCATTCCCTTTTTTCTAGTCAATGCCCGATTATCTGATCGCTCCTTTCCGCGTTACAAACGATTCGGATTTCTATTCCGGCGGCTTTTTGGTTCTTTCACTGGCGTGGGCGCACAAAATGAAAACGATGCCCGCCGGTTGAAAGAAGTCGGCTGCCGTCCCGAGGCCGTTCACGTCGTCGGCAACTTAAAGTTCGATGCCGCCAAACTGGAAGGACGACGCACGCTGGATGTTTCCGCCTTGCTGGCGCAACTGGGCGTTCCTACCAATGCTCCATTGTTGGTTGCTGGCAGCACGCATGCCGGTGAAGAGGTAATTTTGGCCGAGCAATTTCTCCGCCTGCGCCAAAAGTTCCCTGACCTTTTTCTGATATTGGTCCCGCGCCATTTCGAACGGGCGAAGGAGATCAATCATGATTTGACCCGATTGGGGGTCAAATTTTTTCATCGCAGTGAACTGACGCCGGATACTCAATTTGATTCCGGCGAGTTGGAATGTCTGCTGGTGGATACCACGGGCGAGTTGAGATATTTTTACGAACCTGCCACGGTCGTTTTCGTCGGCAAAAGCCTCACTGCCCAGGGAGGACAAAACCCGATTGAGCCGGGTGCCTTGGGCCGGGCCATCGTATTCGGCCCCAACATGCAAAACTTTCCGGACGTATCCCGCATGTTTGTCTCAGGCAACGGCGCAGTGCAGGTGCGTGATGCGGAGGAACTGGAAAAAGTGTTTTGTGAACTGCTCTCTAACCCGGTGCGCCGGGAAGAATTGGGACGCAATGCGAAAGAAATTGTGGAAAGAGACAAAGGTGCAGTCGAGCGAACCGCCGACATGATCCTGCGCAACCTTGAAGGCCGGGACATCTACATGATTCCAAAAAAATGAATTCTTCCGTGCGCTTGAAGCGCCGATTGCATCACCAGCGATTTTACACCTAACCGAGAATTCGCTTGCCCTCGCTGAGGAAAATGCCTTTGAAATTCATTTCCAACGCTTGCGGATTGCTGGCCTTGGCCAATGCTTCCTGTTGGGAAATCTTGCCCTCTTTCACTAGCTGAAACAAAGCCTGGTTAAAATTCTGCATGCCATCATCCTGGCCGGTTTCAATGGCAGCGCCCAACTTCTCGAGCCGGTTGTCTTCAATCATCTTTTTCACCGTGCTGGTGTTGATCATGATTTCACAAGCGGGGGTCATGCCACCGACTAAAGTCGGCACCATGCGTTGGCAAATGACTGCCTGCATTGTACCCGCTAGCTGGCGTCGCACCTGTTCCCGTTCATCGGCCTGAAAAAAGTCCAAAATACGACCGACCGATTGTGCAGCATTGGTGGTATGCAAAGTCGAGAGAACCAAATGCCCGGTATCCGCAGCACTCATGGCCGCAGTAAAACTTATCGAGTCGCGCATTTCTCCGACCATGATGATGTCAGGGTCCTGGCGCAATGCACTTTTCAAGGCGACTTGAAAGGACTTTGTATCCAAGCCCACTTCCCGTTGTTCAAGCACAGATTGGTTATCTTCAAAAACGTATTCGATGGGATCTTCCAGAGTGACGATGTGCTTTTTACTGACCGCATTGATATGCTCAATCATGGCGGCGAGGGTGGTTGATTTGCCGCTGCCGGTGGATCCGGCCAGGAGCACAATCCCGCGCGGAGATTCAGCAATCTTCTTGATGGTCTCGGGCAGACCCAACGTTTCAAAACTGGGCACGTTCGCTTTTACCAAACGCATGGCCAGTGCAAAGGTGCCGCGTTGCTGAAAAATATTGGTGCGGAAACGGCCAGTGCCTGGTTCAAAGTATGAAAAGTCGGTTTCCCGGTCTTCCTCCAGGCGCTTGTGCATATGTGGCGGAACAATATGTTTGGCCACGTTGTTCATCCATTCTTCCGTTGGAATGGGACATTCAATTGCTATCAACTGGCGACTGATACGGAAAATCACCGGGGTGCCGACCTTGATGTGGATGTCAGAAGCGCCGCCATCCGCGGCAAGTTTTAAAATCTTATGAAAAAGTTCCATATTCTATAATTAACAGACATGATGAAATTCAGACCAGCTCCAATTTTGATCTTTGGGAAATTCAAAAGTGAATTGAAGAAACTATGGCAGAAATCGCATTGCAAAACCAGCTTATCAGGAGTAGGCGAGTTGATTCAACCGAGCCTGTGCCTGCTTGGAAAGGCTGGTGAACACCATGGAAACTATATAACCACTATGCCGGTCACCAGTGCAGGCTACTACTACGCCTGTGCAATGTACCTTGCCGGCATCTCGGTTGGATTGAAGAGTCACGGTCATTTCTGTCCATGCAGTGATGGGTGTATGGGAACGAAATTCCACACCGTTTTTGCGAACTCTCACCTGGCTGGGCGCAAGATCCAAGCGAGTCTGAGGCGACTGAACGGTTAAAGGTTGGAAAACCCCAATGCCATTAATTTTTCTTGCGCTCATAGTGTTACTTAAAGACTACCATACTCTCAACCCACGTCAAATTACACCTACCATTCAATAACGGCCGCACCCCAGGTCAAGCCAGCCCCGAATACCACTAAAAGAATTAAATCTCCCCGCTGAATCCGTTTGGATTCAACGGCTTCATCCAAGGCGATAGCCACCGAAGCCGCCGAGGTGTTTCCATATTTATCCAAATTAATAAAGACTTGTTCAGGTTTCGCACCCAAACGTTCGCACACCGCGTCAATAATTCGACGGTTGGCTTGATGCGGAATAATGCACTTCAGTTGGGTAATATCGATTTCGCATCGGCGCAACGATTCCAAGGCTGCCGTCTGCATTGCTTGGACCGCATTCTTGAAAGTTTCCTTGCCATCCATGCGCAGAAAATGAAGTCCTCCCGCCACCGATTCCGCGCTTGCAGGACAGCGACTGCCACCACCAGGCATGGAAAGCAAATCCGCCTTCTGCCCATCGGAGCCCATACACGCAGTGAGCAAACCGTGGGAGTTGGGACGATTTTGCAGAATAGCCGCTCCGGCGCCATCACCGAACAACACGCAGGTATTGCGATCCGTCCAATCCACGATGGAAGAAAGTTTTTCCGCTCCAATAACCAGCACCGTGCTGTACGTGCGCGACATGATAAACTGCTGCCCGATTTCCAAGGCAAAAATAAAACCGGAGCAGGCTGCTTCGATATCAAAAGCCGCCGCACGATAAGCTCCAATTTTCTTTTGCACCAAACATGCGGTGGAAGGAAACGGCATGTCGGGCGTGATCGTGGCCACAATGATAAGATCAATTTCCTCAGGTTTGACACCCGCCTTTTTCATGGCCCGCAATGCCGCCTGCGTAGCCAGGTCTGAAGTATATTCATCCTTCGCCGCAACCCGACGCGCCTTAATTCCAGTGCGGGTGGTAATCCATTCGTCCGTGGTTTCCACCGTTTTTTCCAAATCGGCGTTGGTGACGATCCGCTCCGGAACATAGGAGCCTACGCCGGAAATGGAACAGGTCTGCCCTTGGAAATTATACTTTGCCCGGGGATTTTTAAATTTTTTGGGAGAAGATGGAGTCATGCTTGCGCGGATGATATTACATCTGATTTGGTCGCCGCCAAGCGCTCATTTGCGCGCTGGATTTCAGTGCAGATAGTTTGGTTAATCTGGTTATGGACACTTTCCGTGGTGATACGAATGGCGTTCATAATCGAACGTTCCTTTGCCGAGCCATGTGATTTCATTACAATTCCATTCAAACCAAGTAATGGCGCGCCGCCATAAATTTCCGGATCCATCCGGCGCTTGATTGCGCGAAATGCGTTTTGCGCCAGGTAAGCTCCCAACTGGCGCTTGGGATTACGAATAAGCTCACGCTTCAACATTTCGAACATTCCCATGGCAAGACTCTCACAGGTTTTTAAGACGATGTTACCGACAAAGCCATCGCAAATCACCACATCCACATGATTGGCAAACAAATCATGCCCTTCAACATTGCCGACGAAATTAATATCGATTTGCTTGCAAAGCTTAAACGCTTCCAAGGTCAATTCATTGCCTTTGCCATCCTCAGTGCCAACGCTCAACAGCCCAACGCGCGGCTTCTTGTAACCCAGAATTTCACGGGAATACACACTGCCCATAACGGCATATTGCAATAAATGAAGCGGCTTGCATTCGATGTTCGCGCCTGAATCCAGCAACACAAACTCATTATCCGGAGCTGGAATAACAGTGGCAATGCCTGCACGGTCCACACCGGGAAGGGTGCGTAGTTTGAAAGTGGCAAAGGTAAGAATCCCTCCAGTATTACCCAGCGAGATAACTGCATCAGCCTTGCCCTGCTCCACCAAGTCAATGGCGCGAGCGATGGAAGAATCCTTTTTTTTGCGCAATGCAACCGTGGGTTTGTCCTCCATCGTCATCACCTCGGAGGCATGGACGATTTGAACTCGGCTGTCAGACAACTGTGCCTTCTGAAGTGCGTCCTGAATTTCCTCCTGTTTACCAGAGAGGTAGAGCGCGGTTATTTTATCATCCGCCTCCAATGCACGCTTGACGCCTTCGATGACGACCCCACAGCCGTGGTCGCCACCCATGACATCCACTGCGATTCGCATAAAGAAAAAGAGCGCGGAAAAGCTATCTCCGACTCCGCAATCTTAAAAATAAATCAAGCCCCGGCCGTAACCGTAATGACTTGGCGACCCTTATAGAAACCACACGCGGGACAAACCCGATGCGGTACGAAGGGAGCAGCACATTGAGGGCAGATGCTCAGTTGAGGCAGGGTCAGTACGCTGTTATAAGCACGACGCTGACGTTGACGACTTCTTGACGGTTTACGCTTGGGTACACCCATATTCTCTAAAATTTAAGTTTATTCAGTTCGGCCCAGGCAGACGAAACTTCTTTCGCTTTACCAGTACCGCCAGTCTTTTTCGTTTTCTCAACTGCCTTTTTTGGCAGTCCACTGCACTCGGTTTTACACAACGGATGTTGCGGAAACTCTAGGAGAATATCTTCCCTGATGTTGGGCGTCAAGTCCACGCAATCATTTACTATTTCAGCCTTGTCCTCCCCCTCCAAGGGCAAATGACAGGTCCAATCATTCAATTCCAAGGTATACTCAAAAGGCTTCAAACACCGCGCGCATTCGCAGTTAAGGCTCAATTTCAGCCTTCCTTGGGCTAAAATACCCCCTTCAAGCTTCTGCACCTCAATATCGTATTGTAAAGGCTGCTCCGCCCGGACCAACTCATCTATGCACTCAATATCCAACTCGCTTGGAGGAATTTCACCCTCCAAATGCAAGTTTTGCTTCTCAAGCTGACGCAGATTTATTAACAAACCCATAATAATCAACTCCTTATGCCGGAGCCTCCACCAACCGCGCAATCAATGCCTGTTGCACTGTTTTAGGCACAAAAGCACTGACGTCCCCGCCCAAACGGGCTATTTCCTTAACGATACGTGAACTGAGGAAGGTGTAGGTGTCCTTAGGCATCATGAAAATTGTTTCCACACGCTCGTTTAATTTACGATTCATCAAGGCGAGCTGAAATTCAAATTCAAAGTCAGATACTGCCCTTAATCCCCGAATAATGGCTTGTGCTGAACATTTCTCAGCATATTCCACCAATAAGCCGTCAAAACTGTCCACCTCTACATTCGGCAAATGATCAATGCAACTTCCCACCAATTCCACCCGTTCCGCCAGGGTAAAAAGCGGTGATTTGCTCTCATTCTTGGCCACCGCCACGATCACCCGGTCAAATAACTTGGTAGCTCGTTGAATGACGTCCAAGTGGCCATTGGTCAAAGGATCAAAACTTCCGGGATAAATCACCGTGCGCATAAGCTGAAATTTAACAAACCCATCATGGATTCCCACTTAAAAAGTGTTCCTAACTAACCACTGCCTTGTCGGCTTGAGTCGGATCAACAGCTTTCCCGGAAGGTTCGCAATGGGCGGAAGCTGGTGGGGCAGGCACTTGATCCTGCCGCCAAGGCACTTCAAATATATGAACTGCTGTGCGAATACCCTTCACATTCACCGGTGCCAATTCCACGCAGGTAAGCGCCAGCGTCGGATCATCTTGAATCATTTCCGCAAGGGTTGCTTCGCTAACGATAATACGTGACCGACCGGATACACTTTCCAACCGCGAAGCCAGATTCACATCGCGTCCAAAAACAGTATAACT
The DNA here is from genome assembly GCA_028293285.1 of Pedosphaera sp. Taxonomy (GTDB): domain Bacteria; phylum Verrucomicrobiota; class Verrucomicrobiia; order Limisphaerales; family Pedosphaeraceae; genus Pedosphaera. The sequence continues at coordinate 4,090 of JAQGPC010000134.1, read as the reverse complement.
CGATAGCTTATCCGAGCCCATTAGCCCCACAGTTACCACGCCCGTATTGATGCCGGTGCCCACTGCTAAAATGGGCAAAGGCTGCAACGGCGGTTGGCCCGCTGCCAAACGCTTAACATTCTCTATTTCCCGTTGCTTGTTCTCTGCCTCACGTTCCTGATTCAATTGATAAACCGCTCGTTGTGCATCGATGGCCGCACGCACACAACACAGTGCATGTTGTGGATTACTAATGGGCGCGCCCCAAAACGCCATGACACAATCTCCAATAAATTTATCAATGGTGCCGTTATGCTTAAGCACAGTTTCCGCAATCACCTTGAGGTATGCATTGACCGTTGCCAAAGTCTCGCGGGCTTGAGTATCAAAAATCGCCTCCGCCGCGTCCCCCATCAACTGATGTTCCTTGATATATTCCGCGGCCTTATCGCGGTTAACATCCGTCATCTCCGTAAACCCGCGAATGTCCGCGAACATCACCGTCACATTCCGTCGCGCGCCGGTTAGTGACAACTTTTCAGTTTTAAGCAATTCACTTACCACGTCCGGCGAAACAATCCGGTTGAACACACCTTTCACGCGTCTCTGCTCCTCTTGTTCAAACATCACCAGGTAAATCATCAGCGTCGTGTAAGTCATTAAAACACCGCCCACTTCCGGCAAAACTATGGGAATCCAGTAGCGGTAGTTTATAAAAATCATGAACGCAATCACCCAATACCCGGCCAATACCAGTAATATTGAAAACCCGCCCAGAACACTGTGCCCGCGAAAAATCCAACTTAACAAACCAGCACTGGCGCCCATCAGGCAAATCAATAGCACTTCTACAAATAAAGAGCTGTGCCGGACGAATTGACCCGTAATGACCGAGTTAGCCACATTCCAATGTTTGCTCACGAGTATGGTGTCTTTTTGCAGGGGTGTTGCTCCCCGGTCCGTTAAGTCATTTCCCGTGGCTGTCGAACCAATGACCACCAATTTATCTTTCCAATTATTGACGAGTTCATTGGTTTCACCCTTGTGCCGCAATTGATCCTGTTTGAGCAGATTTTCAAATGCGTCCATGGTCAATCGTTTGTCTCCGCCCGTCAGGCACCAATTGATATAAAAATATCCACCCTCATCCACCGGGATTTCGCGCACAATGCCATTGGTTCCATGCAAGGTGATCCGCCCTTTTGGCAAGTCAACTTGAGCGTGTTCCAGATCCAGCTTTAATTCCCGCGCAGCCAATTGAATACCCATGTGCCAGATGCGTTCTTCGGTAAAAGCTTTCTGACGACGTGCTATTTTTGCCGGGAGGTTTTTTCCGCCAAGCACTGCCAGATCAAACGTGCCATCTTTGTCTAATGGGATTTTTACCGGGGCGAGTTCGGTGCGATGCAGAATGAGCATTTCCGGTGTAATTTCAGCCTTCGCCAGATCCACTCCAAACGCTGGGTCGCGCTCTACTTGCCTTAAAAAGCGATTCCAATTGGTGTAAATTCCGAAGGCTCTCGCCCGGCGCAAAATGCCATCGGGATCTTTTTCCGCCTGAATATTTCCGAGTGCCAGCGCATTGGTGCGAAAGAGGTCAGGCGGCACTGTTCGCTGCTCGGCTGCCAGAATGGCATTGCCTGCCTTCTTCATTTGCAGCGCAAAATAATCATCGGATTCAACGGTCGAATCATCTGACATCAGAACTGGGGCGTGATCAGGGCGCAGTTCACTAAAGAGTATATCAAAAGCCACGCCTTTCGCCCCTTGCTCATGCATTTCCCGTAACGCGCGACCATAAATATGACGTGGCCAATACAACCCATAGTGAAATCCCAATGAGCCATTTTTTAATCTGGTAATAGTATCATCAGAAACCGCCACAAAGCCCAGGTTGGTTGCTATCAGGGGAGAATGCTTGACCGCCCGACGCGCGCGCATGTCATATGTAATGCGTTCCAATCGCTCAACGAAGTCCCAGCGAAGCACCTGCACGAGACAAACCAACCCGATGACTCCAGCAGCAATCAGGAAAGGTGCCCGCTTAAGAGTTTTCAGCTTCACACCATAAAAGTACACAAAAAAACCAGAGCAACACAAGGCTGCTCTGGTTTGAAATTTTATCTTATTAACTTAATGCTCTGGTCAAATAAGATTCTCAACCCTTGATTATTATTCCGGAGGATTGCCATTGCCATTGCCATTGCCATGTCCGTTTCCATGGCCATGGCCATGGCCATGCGTAACGGGTGAAACATAAACAATGGTATGGTCTTTCGTATAGACCGTGGCAGGAGTTGGTCCGACGCTTAAATATTGGGATTTCAAATTGTCGAAAATCGGACCGGGAATTGCCGTAATCTTATCACTTGCCGGATCATACCTGAAACCAGCCGTGACCTGCCGGGTTACCACAGTTCCATCCTTGCCCACTACAGCAATTACAACTTGGCCAGCCAGCACGTCCACAACACCTGAAGCGGCAATGTGGTAAGTGGTCCCGCGGATACCGGCAACTCCGTTGGGAATTTTGATTTCATATTTCGAGGCAGCCGACATTTTCTTGACGTTGCCCATGATCTCTCCCGCCTTCAAATCCAACTGCGTCTCGCTAACTTCGTCTGCTCCAGTTTGTTCCACAGTTAATTTGTCGATACCCAAGACCGTATTCTCAAAAATTCGCACCACATTGGCAGCTTGTTCGTCGGGGATGACCAGTGAATTGTTGTTCCTACTGGACACGTTACTCATCTGCTCCCTTGCATCACCAAGAATAATATCTACCGAAGATTTCCCGGCAGTTTGAATGACGGTTCCCGACTTGAGGACGTCCCCTTTCTGAATTCTGGTCCAACTCTTATTATCAGTGGTGTACCGGGCTTCGCCTGTAAAACCAACCACTCTGGCGCTCACCTTCGCATTTGCGGGAGCTGTGGTTAACGGAGCTTGCGCGCTTGCAGGCGCGGTAAAAGCAATCATACCCAGGGCAACGGCGGCACTGGCGAAAATACTGTGGGCGAAGCGGTGAATTTGTTTCATAAATGTCCTGTTTTTCAGGTCTTACATCTTTAATGCTACTTACCCTCTGTGTTTATCGTTTGGCGCAATCTCTGTCAATGTAATAATACCCCAATTCTTCATCAAATTTGCCCCACCAAAGTCGCCTGTCGGCAACCGTTTAGCAAGCCTCTGGTTATCTTAGGCTTCCCGCCGCTTCCTTGAGCCTCCGGTTCACAATCGGCAAATATTCCGTGGCGATGTCATTCCCTTCCCATTCCAGTCGCGCTGAGCGTTCCAGCCAGGTTCGCGCCGCCGCATAATCTCCAATCTGGACGTAATGCCAGCCAGTGTTCGCTGTGGTAAAATAGCCATTCGGGTCCAGCTCATTGGCATGTTCGTAATAAGCCCATGACTCCTGCGACCGGTCAATCCAATCCAGGCACATCCCCTGGCGCAGCCAATTGTAACCATAATAACGATCCAATTTCATGCCGCGCTGGTACCATTCCATTGCCTTTTCAGCAAATGCCACGTATTCCGCGCTCCCATTCCAACTCTTCAGCCGATAACACTCGCCCAAAGCATAAGTCGTCTCAAAATTCATCGGCTCTGCCCTATACGCCTTTTCCAAGGCCGCAATGCGCACCGACGTGGCTTCCGGTGTTCGCTCGGCCTTGGATAGGTACACCTGTTCATTAGTTCCCCGCCAGCATTGGTAACTCAAATAGGCAAACCCCGCCAAGAGCGCCAGTGTCCCCACATATTTGACCCAACGATCGGCACTGAACCAATAACGTTCCGTGGCGAAACGCCAATGGCTGCTCAACAATGCCATGATGGTCACAGCCAGGATTGCCACAGCGGGCAATTGCATGTTGAAATCCACCACCGCATGCAGCAGCACGGCCAGTAACGCCACTGAAGCACCCACGACAAACGCGAACTTGTTGCTCTTCTTGCGAGAGAAATCATCCTGCGCGCCGCGCGCAAATCTCCAACTCTTCGCAACTCCCCAACAAAGTAAAACCCACGCCGCGGCAACCATTGCTGCCCCCACCACGCCCCAATCCGCCAAAGTATTTAAATACTCATTGTGCGATCTCCCCGGACG
>JAQGPC010000127.1 GCA_028293285.1 Pedosphaera sp. | reverse complement strand
CTAAGTGAAGTTGGGAAAGTTTTGGCAAGAATTACATGGTAACACCACCTTGTAATCATGAGGAAGTCCTCCAGTCCGGGCGCTCTTGGTTTTGGTGTGCGCGATCGGCGGCGGTTGGCAAAAGCCTTGGCGGAGGTTGCCGACGCCCGCCTATTCCGTCGCATCCAAGCAGTTTTGTTGGTGGCCCAGGGCCGAAGGTTCCGCGAGGTGGCGCAGATCACGGGGCTGGGGCACCGGCCGGCCCCTGGAAGCGCCCGACATCCGGCGGCCCCAGATTCTGGAGGAACTGCGCAACTCACCCTTGGAACTGGGCTACCGCACCAATGTCTGGACGGTAGCAACCTTAAGGCCATCGCCTCAACGAGCGTTATCAGTGTTCCATCGGGCCATGGGCCTTGCGGGAGCGGATGAAACAAATTGGCCTGGTCTGTAAACGGCCGCGCTACTTCTACTCCGAGAAGGATCCGCATGGGGCGCAAAAAAAGAAGGCCATTGTGCGGCAATTGCGGCGCCTGCTGCCCGAACTTCGGCGCGCCTGGTCCTTGTGTGGGGAACAGGCGCGGGTTTCGATCACGGGCCAAAATGCCAGATGCGTCCTCTTTGGGACGATCAATCCACGGACGGGCATCGGATAATGGCCCGCGGTCCGGGTTTGCAACAGGCCTGCTTTCAGGGCTTCCTCCGGCTCTTGCGTCAGTCTTACCCCGGGCGGCCCATCGGGTTGGTCTTGGACCGGGCCGCGTGTCACACCGCCCCCAAAAGCCAGGCCTTGGCCGAGTCGTTGGACATCCTTTTGATCTGGCTGCCAAAACAATGGTCCGAACTCAACGGGATGGACCAACTGTGGCGCGAGCTCAAAGCGGAAATCTCGGCTGACCTCCAGTTCCAGAACATCGAGGAGCACGCCGACTTGGCGGAACAATGGGTCCGTTCGCTCAGCAAAACCGAGGCCCTACGCAAAGCTGGCATCCTCTCGGAGAGCTTTTGACTGAAATCTTTTTTGCCATAACTTTCCCAACTTCACTTAGATTCCAATCATGTTGTTTCTGTTGCGGAAGGTCGGTTTGCGAAAAGACGACGCCCCACCCCGGGCCGGTGAAATCTTGATTCCCCTGCTTGTTTGGTCTTGGGTATTCGAAATATACCTTCCTTCGACAAGTTATTTCAAAAGCTTGGCAACCTCCGATTATCTCGACATCGGTGCTTATACCGTGGGCGGCTTTCTGGCAGCACTGTTCTGGAAAATATGGTATGGCGAAAGACGCCTTGCCCGAAAACACCAGAGTATTACAGATTAGTCCAATGTTGAACGACCCATCGAACCTTGACGTTTCAAAATTCTCTTACGAGGAGTGGCTGGGATATTTCTTTGAGCAGCGACTTCTGGCCGAGGACGAGTTCTTTGGCGACGCCTTTTGTTCGGGATATCTTTCCTTTGAGGCCTCCGATCCTGTTAAAGTAGTTTCATATCTTCAACGGATCTGCACCGAGTTTAGCGTCATCAGCGGAAAGTATTCGTTGCCACAATTAAACCAGGGTTTTTGGGCCATTCTCGGCCCGGATTTTGAGTTGCAACAATATCTTTGGCAGCAGTCTGTGCCATTGACGGACCGTACCGCCTGCATTCGGTCGATGTACCGCCCTTACGCAAACTTTATAGCCGGTCACCCTGCGGCTGTCATGGAGAATTGCTTTGATATGTGGTGGGACTTGGTTCTGAAATCATATCGCTGGCGGCAGCACAATGGTAATTACGATTTTACACGCCTTGATTCTGATGGCCGTGCATTGCTCGACGCGGCATTCGAGACGCTTTGCTTGATCCTCTCTTTAAATGACGAGCGCTGCCAGGCGTATGCCTTGCATGGTCTTGGTCATTTGCATCACCCGGGAGTTATTCAGGTAGTGCAGCGGTTTATCGATTCACACCGAAGTGAAATGAACTCCGAGAATCTTCTTTGGTTGGAACAGTGCCGGGATGGAACAGTCATGTAAGATGGCCGAAGGAGCACAAAAACTCCTTGCCCTGCCCGCTTATCTCACAATACTTTGAATAAATCATCCTGGCACATTGTCGTAGGTAAGAATTAAATGCTCATGAATCGCTTGAATCTGTTTCGTCTGGCCCTGTTGCTCGGGGTTTCGCTCGCTGTAAATTCCGTCCGCGCCGAAGTGCCGGAATGGATTTGGTTCGACAATCAGGGTGCCAAGCCTGCCGATAACGAAATCCGCTATTTCCGCAAGTCCTTCATCATCGAAGGCAAGGTCAGCCAGGCGACTTTATCTGCGGCGGGCGATGACGAAATCATGGTCTATGTCAATGGGCGCAAGGTGATCGACGCTGGCGGCTGGAACCAGGCCACGTTTGTGGATGTCGCCAAAGACCTTCGCCAGGGCGAAAACGTCATCGCCATCCGTGGCAAAAATGCCACGGGCGATGCCGCGGTAATAGCCATGCTGGAATTCGATTTAGGCAAACGCCGCAAGCAATTCCTGCTGACCGACGCCAGTTGGGTATCGTCTGCCACTGCTGGAACGAATTGGTTCGCGCGCAATCTGGATGCCAGCAGTTGGACCAAGTCCGTTAGCCTCGGAAAGCTGGGTGTGAAGCCATGGGGCGACATCATGACAATGCCTAAGGCGACTCCTGCCGAGCAATTGACGTTGTTGCCCGGCTTCAAGGCGGAATTGCTGCACTCCTCTGAACCCGGCGAAGGTTCCTGGATTTCCATGGCGATTGATCCCAAAGGTCGGCTCATCGTTTCGCCGCAGGAAGGAAAGAACAATCTCTTGCGCATCACCCTCGCGAAGGATGGCAAGATTGCAAAAATGGAGAAGATCGACCTCCCTATTGGCTCCGCGATGGGCATGCTCTATGCCTTCGACAGTCTTTACGTAAATGGTGCTGGTCCGGAAGGCCTCGGCTTGTATCGCCTGCGCGATACCAATCACGATGATAAATATAACTCGGTCAAGTTGATCAAGAAAATCGAAGGCGCGGCGGGCGAACATGGCAGTCACGGAATCATTCTCGGGCCGGACAAACATCTGTATATCATCAGCGGTAATTTCACCAAAGTGCCCACCGACATTTCGCCCGATTCGCAACATAAAAACTATGCGGAAGACCAGCTTCTCCCACGCGGCCAGGACGGCAACGGGTTCGGCAACGATGTAAAACCGCCCGGCGGGTTCGTCCTGCGCACGGACGCGGACGGAAAGAAATGGGAGCTTTATACGGCGGGGATGCGGAATACCTACGACTTCGCTTTCAGCCCCCAAGGTGAAATTTTCGGCTTCGATAGCGATATGGAATGGGATTGGGGCATGCCTTGGTATCGGCCCATTCGCATCTGCCATTTGGTTTCCGGTGGTGATTATGGTTTCCGCGAAGGCACCGGTAAATGGCCGAAGTATTATCCCGACAGTCTGCCCAGCACCGTGGATGTCGGTATCGGCTCGCCTACGGGCGTCAAGTTCGGCACCGACAGCAAATTCCCTGAAAAATATAAACAGGCGCTTTACGCATTGGATTGGTCCTATGGCCGAATCTTTGCCGTTCACCTCACTCCGTCGGGCGCGAGTTACGATGCGTCCTTCGAGCCGTTCGTAAAAGGCAAGCCGCTGAACGTCACCGATATTGAATTCGGCAAGGATGGCGCAATGTATTTCACCACCGGCGGACGTGGCACCCAGTCGGGTCTGTATCGTGTAAGTTACGTCGGCGAAAAGGTGAAGGAACCACGCAAGACCAGGGAAGAAGTGGCAATGGAAAAAAATGCCGCTGCTGCCCGCGCCTTGCGGCATAAACTGGAAACTTTCCACGGCCACACGGATGCCAAAGCCGTTGATTTCGCCTGGCCTCATCTAAACAGTGACGACCGTTTTATCCGTTACGCCGCGCGAATTGCAATTGAGAGCCAACCGGTGGAACAATGGAAAAATCGCGCCCTGTCCGAAACCAAAACCAATGCCGCCATTAATGCCCTGCTGGCTCTGGCCCGTGTCGGTGGCAAGGAAACTCAAACTGATCTGCTCAAAGCGCTCGCCAGGTTCCCGCTCGACGGACTTAGCGAAGAACAAAAACTCGAGAAACTTCGCGTAATCGAACTGAGTTTTATCCGCCAGGGAAAACCCGATGCAGCCATCGCGAAAATGGCCATTGAAAAATTGAGTCGTCAATACCCGGCCCGGAGCGACGCATTGAATCACGAACTCTGCCAATTGCTGATTTACCTGGAAGCGCCCGATGTTGTCGAAAAAACCTTGGCCTTGCTGGATGCCGCAAAAACACAGGAAGAACAAATCTTCTACATTTTCCGCCTCCGCACCGTGAAGACCGGTTGGACGATGGAACAGCATGAACATTACTTCAGTTGGTTCAATCGTGAGCATGAAGGCGAACCGGGCGAACCCACCTATCACCGTGGCGCAGGTTATTATCCCTGGTCAAAACGCAGCGGTTATAAGCCGCAACACTCTCCTGAACTTCTCAAATGGTTTACCGATGCTGATCGTGAATATGGCGATGGTTCCAGCTTCCCAAAATTCATGGCTTACTTCCGCAAGGATGCCGTCGCTTCGTTGACCGACTCGGAACGCGCCGAACTCGCGTCGCTGATCACTGAGCAAAAGAACCAGCCAAAGGCTGCCGTGGTTGAACATAAGTTCGTCAAGGAATGGAAAATGGAAGACTTGCTGGCCGATTTGGAAAAGGCTTCAAAAAACCGTTCTTTCAGCAAAGGCAAGGAAGCTTTTGCGGCAGCACAATGCGCCCAGTGCCATCGCTTTGACAATGCCGGCGGTGCAGTCGGTCCCGAGTTGACAGCGATTTCCAGCCGCTTCGCCCGCAAGGACATTCTTGAATCCATCCTTGATCCTTCCAAGGTGGTCTCCGAGCAGTATCAGAACATCACCTTTACCAAGAAGGATGGCGATGATGTCACCGGCCGTATCCTCGAGGAGAATGACAGTAAAATTGTTGTCATCACCAACCCGCTGACGCAAACGAAAGTCGAGGTTCTAAAAGCGGACATTACGAAACGTGCCGCCGCAAAACTCTCACCCATGCCGGAAGGACTCGTGAATGTTTTGACCAGGGAAGAAATTCTGGATTTGCTGGCCTACCTCGAATCAGGCGGCAAACAAACCGCCGCCGCATTTGAGAAAAAGTAATTTCATAAACAATTAAGTCTCTGCAACAATTGCAGGCTTGTTGAGTTGAACCACAAATTATGAGCATGAAATCAGTTAAGAACCTGAAAACAGTCACCAAGAAAGTCCGCAGTCTCGTTGAAGACGCACTCGCTGCCAATGGCGGGCTTTTGCGCCTCGCACCCTGCTGGGTCCCCCGCTCCTTCCTGCAACCGGGCAAGCGTCTCAAACTGCATCCCGACGATCTCTATGCCTTCGGCTTGAATCGTGGCGGCATTGATGAACGCTGGTTTGCTTCCACCACGCCCGCAGCTAATGAAAATCGCACGCCCGACGAAGGCTTAAGCTATGTCGTCGCCGGCAAAAATCGTTTCACACTGCAGGCCGCCGTCGCGGAATGCGGCGCGGAACTCATTGGCAAAAAGATCTGGAACAAATACAAGCGCTGGCCGGTCTATTCCAAGTTCTTCGACAACATGGGCCCGATTCCGCATCACATGCATCAGTCGCAAAAGCAGGCGCGCCTCGTCGGCCAAGAAGGTAAGCCGGAATCCTATTACTTCCCCCCGCAGCACAATAACGTCGGCAACAATTTTCCCTACACGTTCATGGGCCTCGAACCCGGCACCACCAAGGCCCAAGTCCGCAAGTGCCTCGAAAACTGGAACAAGGGCGACAACGGCATTCTCGATTTGTCCCGCGCCTATCGCTTGAAGCCCGGCACCGGCTGGCTCATCGGCCCTTGCATCCTGCACGCGCCCGGTTCGCTCTGCACCTACGAGCCGCAATGGGGCTCGGATGTGTTCGGCATGTATCAATCGCTCGTGGAAGGCCGCGAAGTCCCCTGGTCGCTCCTCGTCAAGGACATGCCCAAGAGCAAGCACAAGGACCTCGACTTCATCGTCGAACAACTTGACTGGGAAGCGAACGTCGATCCGAATTTCAAGGACAGCCACTATCTCGAACCCGTTCCCGTTGCTGACACACGGAACGAAGGGTACGTGGATCGTTGGATCGTTTACGGCAAAGTTCATGACGAACAGCTATTCACCGCCAAGGAATTGACCGTGGAACCCGGCGCGAAATGCACCATCAAGGACAACGGCGCTTACGGTCTTATCACCGTCCAGGGCAAAGGCAAGATGAACAACCTGAACCTCGATTGCCCGAAACTTATCCGCTTCCACGAATTAACTGAAGACGAAGTGTTCTGCACCGAAACTGCTGCCAAGTCGGGCGTGACCTTCGAGAACACCTCCGATGTCGAACCGCTGGTCGTGCTCCGTTACTTCGGCCCCGAAGTAAATCCCGAAGCTCCCGGCTTGGGCGCATACCGAAAAAACAAATTCTAATTCGAATTAAAAACAAAAAAACGCAGAGCGTCATTCGATGCTCTGCGTTTTTTATTTTCTAAAACTTAAGCCAGCAGTTTTTCTACAACTTCCCCATGCACATCAGTGAGGCGGAAATCGCGGCCTTGAAAACGATACGTCAACTTCGTGTGATCGAAGCCCAGTAGATGCAGGATGGTGGCATTCAAGTCGTGCACATGAACTTTGTCCTTCACCGCATTGAAACCAAAATCATCCGATTCCCCCAGCGTGATGCCCGGTTTGATTCCCCCGCCCGCCATCCACATCGTGAAACAATTTGGATGATGATCACGCCCGTCATCGCCCCCCTGCACCATCGGCGTGCGGCCAAACTCTCCGCCCCAAACGACCAGCGTATCATTGAGCAATCCGCGTTGTTTCAAATCTTTCACGAGCGCCGCGGAAGCCTGGTCCGTGCGCTGGCAATTCTTTTGCAAGTCCGCTTTTAAGTTTCCGTGTTGGTCCCACGACTCATGGAATAGTTCCACGAACCGCACCCCGCGCTCAATTAACCGTCGCGCCAGCAAACAATTCATTGCAAAGGATGGCTTGCCTAGCTCCACCCCGTACATATCGAGAATATGTTTTGGCTCCTTGGAAAGATCCATCAAGTCCGGCGCACTCGTCTGCATCCGGTAAGCCATCTCAAACGAGTTGATGCGCGTGGCAATTTCCGGATCGCCCACCACATCCAAATGTTTCTGATTGAGCGCACGCACGGAATCCAGCGTGTCGCGTTGAATCTGGTCGTCCACCCCCTTGGGATTCGACAGGTAAAGAATCGGATCACCCTGGCTGCGGAACATCACGCCATTGTAAACCGTGGGTAAAAAGCCCGAACCCCAATTCGAAGCCCCGCCGCTCGGCCCTTTGGCTCCGGAACTGAACACGACGAATCCTGGCAAATCCTTCGATTCACTGCCCAGTCCATAAAGTGACCATGCCCCCACGCTTGGCCGGCCGAACTGTTGCGAACCGGTATGCATCATAATCTGCGCGGGCGCATGATTGAAAGCGTCCGTCGTCATCGATTTCACAATGGCGATATCATCGGCCACTTCCGCCAGGTGCGGCAAAATCTCGGAAAGCTCCGCTCCGGATTTGCCATGCTTGGCAAAACTAAATTTCGGCCCGAGTAATTTCGAACTCGGATTGATAAACGCGGCGCGATATCCCTTTAACAACTCCGGCGGAGGCAGCGTGCCATTAAATTTCGCCAACTGCGGCTTGTAATCGAACAATTCCAAATGACTCGGCGCGCCTGCCATAAAGAGGTAGATGACATTCTTCGCCTTGGCAGGAAAATGCGGTTGTTTCGGTGCCAGTGGATTTTTCAACGTCGGGCTGGCAGTCGCTGCCTTCGCATAATCACCCAACAGATTGTGCAGCGCGATACCGCCCAATCCGACCCCACACTGCTTCAAAAACCAGCGGCGTGAAACCGCCACCGGATGCTGGTTGCGATACAGATTCGTTTGGCAATTCATATTATGTACAATGACTAATTAATAAATCCGAATGACGAAATATCATCATTCTTTAGTTATCGTTTCGTCGAGATTCAGCAGCACTCTCGACACAATCGTATACGCTGCCAGTTCCGTCGGCGTTGTCCCTTTGGGCAAATTACTAATTGGCCCGTTCTTGCCCGTCGCGAGCGTGGGAATATCCGTCCAGCCTTCGCCGATATGCGCTTTCTCCCGCTGAAGCAACCCCAACAATTCCTTCAATTCATCTTCCATCGGCGCGCGTCCCACACAGCGACGAAATGCGAAAGAAATCCGCGCTTTCTCATCACCCGCCTGCTCCAGCGAATGCAACGCAAGCGCTTGGGCGCATTCCATAAATATGACTTCGTTCAACGAAGCAAGGGCTTGCAAAGGCGTGTTCGAGCGCAGTCTGCGGACGCACGAGAAATCGCCATTAGGCGCGTCGAAGGTTTGCAGCACCGGATACGGCACCGAACGAAAACGAAACGTGTACACCGCGCGACGATAACGGTTCGTGCCCGTATCCTCATTCCAAACCTTTGGCCCATAACTGGCCGGCGGCTGGAAAAGAAAGGCTGGTGCAGGCGGCATCACACTTGGCCCGCCAAGATTCTCATTGAGCAGACCGGATGCTGCCAGGCTGATGTCCCGCACGATTTCCGCATCAACGCGAAAGCGCGGCCCACGCGCTACCAACCGATTATATTGGTCCTTCTCGTAAAGCCCGGGCGTGACGCGCGAGGACTGCCGATAAGCAGCACTATTCACAATGAGTCGTTGCATATGCTTGATGTCCCAGGCACAAGGATTTGTTTGCTCGCCCGGTGCGCGTGCTGAAGGCTCCATGAATTCCACCGCAAGCCAATCCAGCAATTCCGGATGCGAAACTTCCGGCGTGCGCAGTCCAAAATCCTCAGGTGTATCCACCAAACCAACGCCAAAATAAGATTGCCACAACCGATTCACAAACACCCGTGCGGTCGTTGGTGCTTTCCGATCCACCATCCATTTCGCAAATGTCAGGCGACTCTCATCCGCATTCGCCGGCAAGGGATTCAGGAACGCAGGCGCTCCCGCTTTAACTTCGCGATCCGGCTTAAGCCAATCGCCGCGCTTGAGCATGTGTGTGGGACGCTTCTCATCCGCCGCTGCGCCGCTGCGCGCCACCAGAGTAAGCGTTGGCATGCCCTCCGGCCATTGTTTCCAAAGCGCTTCCACCTTGTCATTTGTTTCCTTGAATTCAGGAACTGTCGTCCGCCAATAACTGAAAACCGTGGCCACCTGAGCCGGAGTGCGTTGCCCACGTGGAATTTTGAAAATGTCGCGCACGCCCGCCGGAATTGGATCAGCCACCGCATTCGTGGCGCTCGTGACACTCAAGCGAAAGCGACCAAGATTATGATTTTGATTATCATCCGAATTCCACCCCCCATGATTTTGTTTGAGGCTGAAAGTCAGGATGGTTCCATTCGTAAAAACAATCGGCTTTTCTGGAACAAACACCGCCTTGCGCGGCTGATTCCTTCTGCCGGGTCCTGCATCGATTCCCCATGCCGTGTTGTCCTTGCCATCAATTGCGAAATCAACCGGCCCGTAAATTCGCTTCCCACCAGACTTGTCATCAAACTCAGACTCAAGGTCTTTCTCGGCATTCGCGAAATCCGCCGTTGCCTTCACGAACTTTACGTTCAACTTGTTGGTGGGGTTCTTCGCATCAGCCGCTTCCACATTAAATTCGCTCAAGGCCGACATGCCTTTAATCGAACGACCAGGTCCATTACACGGCAGGTCCCCGTCCGTGAGTTGTTCAAGTCGGAATGCGCCGATCGATGGTAAATTATTAGTCGCCTTGAAATGCGCCGTCCATTTGGTCGGGGCATAACTCGCGGCGCGAATCGATTGGTCGGTATAATAATAAAACCGTTCGCCATTATCGCCGGATGAATTACGGCATTCCAATGCCACCCACCCGGGTTGATCATTCTTCACTGAGTCCTCCCACTTGGCCATCCGTTGCTCCCAATCCGACGTGGTATGACGCAACCCTTCTTCCACATCGCGCATCTGGCGCAATAAATCAGCCCGCTTTTGCTGTTCGCTCACCGTGTAGGCAACCGCCGAGGCTTCGTGGTCATTATTCAAAAACGCGAACATCCGGTAATATTCCTCCTGCGTCAGCGGATCAAATTTATGGTTGTGGCACTGGGCACATTGAATCGTCAGGCCAAGAAAACTTTTGCCGATGGCATCCATGCGATCAAACATGGCATCCATGCGGAATTGCTCGGGATCCACCCCACCCTCCTCGTTAAGCATCGAGTTGCGAAGAAAGCCCGTGGCGACAATTTGGTCCTGGGTCGCATTTGGCAACTGGTCGCCCGCGAGTTGCTCGACGACAAATTGATCGTACGGCAGATTTTTGTTAAATGCGTTGATGACCCAGTCGCGATAATTCCAAATGAACCGCGGTTTGTCCTTTTCAAAGCCATCCGAATCCGCGTAACGCGCTGCATCCAGCCAAAGTCTTCCCCAACGTTCCCCATAATGCGGCGAAGCCAGCAACCGCTCCACTTGCTTTTCATAAGCATCCTTACTCTTGTCCGCGACAAACGCATCGATCTCGGCAATCGTGGGCGGCAACCCAATAATGTCGAGGCTCAACCGGCGCAGCAAAGTCACCTTGTCCGCTTCCGGCGAAGGTTTCAGCTTCTCTTTTTCCAATCGCGCCAAAATAAAATTATCGACTGGATCGTGTATCCATTTGGCATTTTTAATGGGCGAGAGTTTTGGTTTAACCGGCGGAACAAATGCCCAATGCTTTTGCCGGTTCGCCGTCTTGATGCTCAATTCCTCCGGCCAGTTCGCCCCTTGATCAATCCAAGTCTTCAGCAATGCAATTTGCTCTCCACTCAGTTTTTCCCCTTTAGGCGGCATGACTTGTTCCGGGTCAGTCGAAGTAACATGCTTGATCAATCCGCTCTCCGCACTGTTACCGGGAACGATGGCTGGCTTCCCCGATTCTCCACCCCGCAAAACCACCACCTTATCATCCAACCGGAAGTCTGACTTCTGTTTCTTCTCGCCATGACATTCATAACAACGTTTGGCAAAAATCGGTTGAATGTCCTTTGCAAAATCCACTTTCGATGTTTGCGCTTCCGTCCTCGATGCCAGGACAAAATACGTCCCCCAGAGGAGCAAAACACTAAGCATCGGTCTGAGTGGCTTCATACCTTATATTTTCCAGAACAATTCATCTAATTACCAGCCGATTTTCTCGCAAAGCGGTGGAATATTTGCTTGGAGCATAAGACTACCGCGCATCCTGTTATATTCAAAATTCCGATTTTGCGTTCCTTGCCTGTTTATAATTACCTCACTTCTTCGTGTCTTGGTGTCTTTGTTGTTCGCATTCGTTGTCTGCATATGTTCAACTCCCGTCAGGTCGTATCTACCCGCATTAGCTCAAATTTGCTCAGAACTAGTCAAACGGGCGGTCAGGTCCCCCTCCCCCGTCAACATCGACCATGGGAATTCCGGTTCGTCATTCGAAATTCGACCTTCGTCATTTTCAAACCATTTAACTTTTGTAACACACGACTACCATTCCGCCTAGTCCTCCATTGGCTGGGTTGACTGCATTGACTCCATTTACTCTATTGGAATTACTTTTCAACCGGATAGCTACTAACCCCACTTGAATTTTCGTCAATCCTCTTGAAAGTTGTCTCGGGTGCAATCGATTCGTCATTCCAACCGCTCCCGCGCTTGGGCGTGGTGCCTGTTATTTATTACTGTCGCGTCCCTCTCTGTCGCTGCCCCACCGCCCAAAGATCTCTCCTTTCTCGAAAACCCTTGGATCAAGCTCGGCGTCCGGACTAATGCCGGGGCTTGTATCGCCTATTTTTCATTTCGTTCCCTCGATCAAAACGTCATTAATGACTACGACCTCGGCCGCTTCATCCAGCAATCCTATTATGGCCGCCCCGACGGCTCTACATGGGCTGGCAAACCTTGGAAATGGAATCCCGTCCAAGGCGGCTCACACGATGGTAAGCCTTCCACCCTTGTCACCTTCAGCAACAACGGCAAAACCATCTATGCAAAAACCATCCCCCGACACTGGGCCACTGGTGCCGACACTCCCAACGTCGCCATGGAAGAATGGATTATGCTTCAGGACAAGCTTGTCCGCATCCATTACAAAATGACCTATACCGGCACAGTTGACCATCCTCCCGAGCAACAGGAACTGCCCGCCGTCTTTTTAAATCCCAGTTGCAACACCCTTGCCTATTATAAGGGGAGCACTCCTTGGGAAGGGTTGCCGCTTGCCCGGAGACATCCCCTTCCCACCAATGAACATGACGCCATCACTGAAAATTGGGCCGCCTACCTGAACCAACTTAATTGGGGCATGGGCGTCTACGTCCCCGGCGTCACCAACATGACCTTT
>JAQGPC010000099.1 GCA_028293285.1 Pedosphaera sp. | reverse complement strand
CTTCCTTTAACGCGTCCGGCAGGGTGATTCCGTTCTTGTCCTTAAGACCACGCGCCTCTTCCATATTGAGCGTTCCCGAGCAGGCGGAAGAACCGAACAAACTCTTGCCAAAACGCGCTCCCTCCTCATCAGCCCAATCCACCACGCGAATCGTCACGGGCGGCTTGCCATTATATTGTGTACTAATCCGCCGCAGAACCTCGACGCCCGCCAGCACGTTCAAACAACCATCCAGCCAACCGCCATTCGGCACGGAATCCATATGCCCGCCCATGACCAATTCGCGTTCGGATTCCCCGCGCAAAGTAGTCCAGAGATTCCCGGCAGCATCGGTATGAATTTCAACTGGTAACGCTTCGAGCTTCTTTCGCAACCATGCGCGCGTAGCGACCCAAATCTTGGTAAACGCCACTCGTTGTGCGCCGTTTTCATCGCCCGTGAGGCTGCGCAGTTCTTTAAGTTCGGCAACTGTTCGTTTGGGATTTAGAGGCGTGCTCATCTTTGTAAATCGAACCTGCCAGCATCGCTATGCTGGCACTGTTTTTCGTGCTTCCATTCTAGCGCGCGTTTAATTAAGCTACAATCAAGAATAAGAAAGAACCCTCCGCGCATAGGGCGTGGAAAATAAATATGCCAATCAGTCCACGATCCGGACCGGTAGCGGCGGCGGCCAATCAGGCCGATTTCCAGCCGCGCTTCCCCTCGCCGGTTTTCCCTGCCCTTTTCCAAAGATTTTCCAAAAAGTAAAAAACGAAAACAAGCACTATGCCTACACTCGCAACCACTGTGGACGGTCTTAAACTTCCCAATCCCTTCGTCATCGGCTCCGGACCGCCGGGCACCAATCTCAACGTCATCACCAAGGCCTTCAAGGAAGGTTGGGGCGCGGTCATAGCCAAAACCGTCAGCCTTGATTCCTCCAAAGTCGTCAACGTCACGCCGCGCTACGCCAAGCTGCTGGCCACGAGCGGTGAGGTCATTGGTTGGGAAAACATCGAGTTGATCAGCGACCGTCCATTCCATCTGTGGATCGAAGAATTCAAAAAGTGCAAAGATCAATTCCCCGATGGCGTGCTCATCGCCTCCATCATGGAAGAATATCGCAAGGACGCGTGGATTGAAATCGTCCAGCGTTGCCAAGATGCGGGCGTGGATGCGTTTGAATTGAATTTCTCCTGCCCGCACGGTTTGCCCGAACGCAAAATGGGCGCGGCCATGGGCCAGGACCCGGATGTTCTCGAAGAAGTCTGCGGCTGGGTTAAGGGCGCGGCGAAAAAGCCATTCTGGGCCAAGATGACGCCCAACGTCACTCACATTGAAGATCCTAGTCGCGCAGCCTTGCGCGGCGGTGCGACTGGCCTCAGTGCCATCAACACCATTCGCAGCGTTTGCGGTGTCAATCTTGATACGTTGCGTCCCGAACCGACTGTTGAAGGTTATACCACCCCCGGCGGCTATTCGTGCAAGGCGGTCAAGCCCATCGCACTTCGCATGGTCATGGAAATAGCGCAACTCATTCGCAAGGAATTTCCCGGACGTTCTCTCTCCGGCCTCGGTGGTATTGAAAGCGGCAACGATGCTGCTCAATTTATTTTGCTTGGCTCGGACACCGTGCAAGTCTGCACTGGCGTGATGAAGTTCGGCTACGAATGCGTCAAGCCCATGTGCGATGAACTCCTGAACTTCATGGCAAAGCACAAGTTCGAAACGCTGGCTGATTTCAAAGGCAAGAGCCTCGATTACTTCACCACGCATGCCGACCTCGTCAAACGCCAGACCGAACGCAAAGCCGCCCAAAAAGCCGCGCCACCCAAGAAAGTTGTCACCGCCGATGGCGAATGGAGCGGCGATGAATTCGTAAAACAATCCGATGCCTTGTCGCGCGACTGATTGAGTTGAGCTCCAGACAAATTGATGAAATGAGAGCCTCAGGCATCTACCTTCTTGGTGTTCCTCGCGCCCGTTATTCATGGGCGCGGGTTTCAATTCAACTGTGCTACCATTGGATTAGGGATTGGGCATTTTCCATGAGTCCAAACTTTGGAAAAAAAAATTTCCTTAATTTTGCAGCCAATCAAACCCGCGTCCTCTCATTAACACCCTGCTTCATCTGGGTGTATCGAAAACGCCGAAGACCGGAAACCGTTTTAACGGTTTCCCCATAGCTATGTCCGTTCATTCTTATTCACGTTGTTGGTTGCACCTAATTTGGGCAACTTTGAATCGTGAGCGTATGCTGACGCCCACTTCAGCGAGCAAAGCCTCCTGTTCCTGTCCGAATACGCAGAGGAAAAGGGCATTTACATGAAGATAAATTTTGTAAATCCGGAGCATGTGCATGCCTTGATCGATTTACCCACCAGTTTGAACATGGAAGATGTCGCAAAGCTATTTAAGGGCGCTTCTTCCCATTGGATTAATGAGAGCAACCTCGTTCCCGGCAAATTTGCCTGGGGGCGAGGCTATGGAGCATTTTCAGTCTCGCATTCTGATGTTTCACGCGTTGCTAAATACATAGCTGATCAGGCGGAACATCACCGTGTAAAATCTTTCTCCGAAGAATATGAGAGATTTGTCCAAGTCCATGGACTAGTTTGGCGAGACGATGAAACCGTTAAAACGGTTTCTTTATCTTCATCGCCTGTCACCCCCTCGTTAAAACGAGGGGTTAATGAGAATAGGAGAGTTGTTTGAATGATTGAATCTGCTGTAATCAAATTAAAGGTTACAACCAAGGGGAATATGCTTTCTCAATTAGCGCTTTTGTTCGACTATCCGAGCCGCCTCTCATTAACACCCTGTTTTAGCTGGGTGCCAGGGCAAACACATAACCAAAACCGTTTCAACGGTTTTACTATCTCCAACTGTTTTTATATTGCCGCATCTTAACTTATGAAATCCACCACTGCCCTCCAGCCTTGCCCCAACTATATCGGTGGCGAATGGCACACTCTTTCTGGCCTGCCCACCTCTGCGGTGCACAATCCTTCCACCGGCGATGTCATCGCCGAAACTCCGATGTGCACTGCACAGCATGTCGATGATGCCGTCAATGCCGCCCATACCGCTTTCCCCGGTTGGTGGGAGACACCTCCGACTGAACGCGCCCGCATCTTTTTCAAATTCAAGATGCTGCTCGAAGATAATTTCGAAGCCCTCGCCCAAAGTGTCACCCGCGAACATGGCAAGACGCTCGTTGAAGCCCGTGGCGATGTGCGCCGTGGCATTGAGATGGTGGAATTTTCCTGTGGCATCCCGTCGCTGTTGATGGGTGAAATTCTGGAAAACGTTGCGCGTGGCATTGATTGCGATGCCATTCGTCAACCGCTCGGTGTCTGCGCTGGCATCACTCCCTTTAATTTTCCCGCAATGGTGCCGCTCTGGATGTATCCCGTGGCGTTAGTTTGCGGGAATACCTTCGTGCTGAAGCCAAGCGAAAAAGTCCCGCTCACCGCCATTCGTATTGCTCAATTACTCGAACAATCCGGGTTACCCAAGGGTGTTTTCAATATTGTCCACGGTGGTCGCGAGACGGTCGATGCCCTGCTCAAGCATCCCAAGGTGAAAGCCATTTCTTTCGTCGGTTCCACGCCGGTTGCCAAATCCATCTTTGAAGTCGGCACCAAACACGGAAAGCGCGTCCAGTCTAATGGCGGGGCCAAGAATTACATTCTCCTGATGCCCGATGCCGATGTGGAAAATTCCGTCAAAGGTGTGACTGAAGCCGCCTTCGGCTGTGCTGGTGAACGTTGCATGGCCGGTTCAACCGCCGTCGTGGTTGGGGATGCTGCCAAGACAGTTCTGCCCGCGCTCGTAGACGTGACCCGCAAAATTCAGGTCGGTCCCACCGATCGCCCTGCCCAACCGCATATGGGCCCGGTCATCACCCGCCAGCATCGCGATCGCATCTGCGAATTGATCGATGCCGGTGTCAAGGAAGGCGCCAAAGTTTTGACCGACGGTCGTGGTGTTAAAGTCGAGTCCGAGCCCAACGGTTTCTTCGTCGGCGCAACGCTTCTCGATCACGTTCAAAGTAACATGACCGTCATGCGCGAAGAAATCTTTGGCCCCGTCCTCAACGTAATGCGTATGGATGATCTGGATTCCGCCATCGAACTGGCCAATCGTTCCGCTTACGGCAACGGCGCGTCCATCTTCACCCGTTCCGGCAAAGCCGCGCGCGAGTTCAAACATCGCATCAAAGCCGGCATGGTCGGCATCAACATTGGCGTCCCCGCCTCCATGCCCTGGTTTCCGTTCAACGGTTGGGACGACTCCTTCTTCGGCGACCTGCATATGCAAGGCCGCGAAGGCGTCCATTTCTTCACCCAATTAAAAGTCACCACCAGTCGCTGGTTCAGCTACGGTGAGGGAGACATCTGGCACAGATAACCGCACTTCCTCCAAAACGGCAGCCAACCAACTCGGAACGATGAACTGCAAAAAATTCAATCCTCTCTGCGGGAAATCCGTCTCCAAATTATTTGTTATCGGCTGGCTGACGTTTGGTGGAGGCATCGCGGTTCATCAGGCTGACGCCCTGACGACGAACCAGGTTATCAATCCCAAAGGAGAATTCCCCGACTTCAAAAAGACTCGCGCCGGAGCGGAAGCCGGGAATGCTCCCGACCAAATGAATCTCGCTTTGATGTACCTGCGGGGTGATGGAACCAAGCAGGATTATAGCGAGGCTGCGCGATGGTTTCACCAGGCAGCCGACAAAGGACTTGCCCAGGCTCAATACAATCTGGGAGTGCTCTATGATGAAGGCCAGGGTGTTTCACAGGACTACGCCGAAGCTCTAAGTTGGTATCGCAAGGCTGCCGATCAAGCCTATCCGGAGGCCTGCTTGAACCTGGCAATCCTCTATTACGATGGCCTCGGTGTCGGTCAAAGCTATGTGGAGGCGCTGACATGGTGTCGTAAAGCCGCTGACCTGGGAGTGATTAGGGCTTTCGCGCATTTGGGAACATTATACGCAAATGGCAACGGCGTTCCTGTTGATTTTAAAGAAGCCGCACGTTGGTATCAAAAAGGGAGCGAAAAGGGCAGCCCAGCGGCCCAAACACTATTGGCAATCTTGCACGAAAATGGTCAGGGTGTGCCGAAAGATCAAAAGGAGGCAATTCACCTGTATCGGAAAGCTGCTGAAAAAAATTATGCTCCAGCCCAGGCCAATCTTGGTTCAAAATATTTATACGGTGAGGGAGTCGAGCAAAATGATGCCCTCGCATTTGAATGGTACCGGAAGGCGGCCTTGCAGGGTAATGCAGACGCAGAATTTAATTTTGGTTGTATGTATATGAACGGGAAAGGTGTGGCCAAGGATATGAAGGAAGCAGTCAAATGGTATCGGTTGGCCGCCGAGCAGGGCAATTCCTCGGCTCAGTTGAATCTGGGGGTCTGCCTCGCTGCGGGAAAAGACCTGCCCAAGGATTTGGTTGAAGGCTATAAATGGTTGAACGTGGCGGCTAGGAATGGAGAAGAGAAGGCGCACAGCGTGCTTCCATCTGTCGGTGAAGAAATGACCGCCAAGGAAATGGGTGAAGGCATTCGGCGGGCAGTTACATTTAAACCGAAACCAAAACCTGATCGTGAAGATTTGGAATAGACTCTGTGTCAATTTTCTCACCCGTCACACATCGCTTATCACATGTCACTATTAATTAAAAACGGCGAAATCGTAACTGCCTCCGAACGCTACATCGCGGACATCTTTTGCGAAGGTGAAACCATCACGCGCATTGACCGCAACATTCCGGCGCCGCCCGGCACGGATGTCGTCGATGCTACAGGCAAATATGTTTTCCCTGGCTTCATCGACCCGCATGTCCATATCTATCTGCCGTTCATGGGCACGTTCTCCAAGGACACCTACGAAACCGGCAGTAAGGCCGCGCTCGCAGGCGGTACCACAACGCTTATCGAAATGTGCTGCCCTTCGCGTAATGACGAAGCCCTCGCTGGTTTCGAAACATGGATGTCCCAAGCCGTTGGCAAATCCGCCTGCGATTTCACCTTCCACATGGGTGTGACCAAATTCGACGACAAGGCCGAGAAACAACTGCGTGAGATTGTTAACCGCGGCATCAGCTCGTTCAAAATCTTCCTCGCTTACAAGGGCGCTTTCGGCATCGACGACACTGAACTCTATCGCACGTTGAAACTTGCCAAGGAACTTGGCGTCATCGTCACCGCCCATTGCGAAAACGAAACGCTCGTCGCCGAACGTTCGAAGGAACTGCTCGCCGCCGGCAAGACCGATCCTGGCCAGCACCACGAAAGCCGTCCACCCATCGTTGAAGCCGAAGGCGTTCACCATTTGATGACCTTCGCCGAACTGACGGGTGCCTCCACCTACATCGTCCATCTCAGTTGCAAGGAAGCGCTCGACGAAGCCATAGCCGCTCGCCAACGCGGCGTGAACGTCAAAGTCGAAACGCTCATTCAATACCTGGTGCTCGATAAGACTTACGCCGAGCGCCCGAATTTCGAAGGCGCAAAATACGTCATGTCCCCTCCCCTGCGCGATGCCCGCAACCAGGCTGTGCTCTGGAATGGCCTCCGTTCCGGCCTCGTGAACACCGTCGCCACCGATCACGCCCCGTTTGATTTCCAATCACAGAAGCCCATGGGCAAGGATGACTTCACCAAGATTCCCAACGGCATTCCATCACTCGAAGAACGCATCAACCTGCTTTACACTTACGGTGTAAAAACCGGCAAAATCGATCTCCACACCTTCGTGGATGTGGCCAGCACGCAGGTTGCCAAAACCTTTGACCTTTTCCCCCGCAAAGGCGCGATTCAACCTGGCAGCGATGCTGACCTCGTCATCTTTGATCCCAATTATCGTGGCACCATTTCCGCGAAGACCCAGGCGATGAATGTGGATTACAGCGCCTTTGAAGGTTGGAAACTCGAAGGTCGCGCCAGTGTTGTCACCGTGCGCGGCAAGGTCACCATTAAGGATGGCAAATTTGTTGGTGAACCCGCTCGCGGCCAATTCTTGAAACGCAAGCCGAGTCATTTCTGACATTAGTTTAAACATTATGGGCTGGGCCACTTCTTACATCGAAAAATTGAAACAGGGCGAAGTGGTGCAATTTCGTCCTCGTGGAAATTCGATGTCAGGAAAGATTGAGTCGGGTCAGCTATGCACCGTGGAACCTGCCAAAGTCGAAGAGCTTAGCGTTGGCGACATTGTGCTTTGCAAGCTAAATGGATTTCAATATTTGCACTTGATCAAGGCCGTTCAGGGCGAGAGATTCCAAATTGGGAATAATCGTGGGAGAATCAACGGATGGGTTGGAAGGAACTCGATATATGGAAAATGTACCAGCGTTGTGAACTGACCCGCATATCTTTATACCTATGCCAATTTCCACTGCTTCTAAATCAACATCAGATGTGCTGGCTGACATGGAGCATAGCAGCCTCTACAGCCCCGACCTCGCGCCGGTGCCACCGGAGCGGCGCAAATGGGGCGTTTGGAATTTTGCCGCGCTTTGGATTTCCATGGCCGCCTGCATTCCCACTTACATGCTGGCTTCGTCGCTGATTGATGGCGGCATGAATTGGTGGCAGGCCATTCTCACCGTCTTTCTTGGCAACGTAATTGTCCTCATTCCCATGATTCTGAATGCCCATGCTGGAACGCTCTATGGCATTCCCTTCCCGGTATTTTGTCGCGCTTCATTCGGAACCAAAGGCGCGAACATTCCCGCACTGCTGCGGGCCTTGGTTGCCTGTGGCTGGTTCGGCATTCAGGCGTGGATTGGGGGCACCGCTATTTACAAAATTCTCGCCGTGTTCTTTCCCGCGCTGGCCAATAGCACGCCTCTGAGCATCATTGACATCAACCTGCCCCAGCTTGCCTGTTTTCTGTTCTTCTGGGCAATCAACATGTGGATCATCTACAAAGGCATCGATTCCATTCGCGTACTGCTCAGCATCAAAGCACCGCTCTTGATTGTACTTGGTTTGCTTCTGCTCGGTTGGGCCTATCAAGGAGCGAAGGGCTTCGGGCCGATGCTTTCGCAACCTTCCGCCTTCGCGCACGGCCAGTCCAAGGATGGACAGTTCTTCCTCTTTTTCGTGCCCGCCTTGACCGGCATGGTCGGTTTTTGGGCAACGCTCTCGCTGAACATCCCCGACTTTTCCCGCTATGCAAAATCCCAGCGCGATCAAGTTCTAGGCCAAACCTTGGGATTACCAGTCACTATGGCATTATATGCCTTCATTGGCGTTGCGGTCACATCAGCGACAACGATTATCTTCCATAAGGATAAACCCATTTGGGATCCCGTTGACGTATTGACGAGCTTCACCAATCCGCTGGTGCTGATTATCGCCATGCTGGCGCTTTGCGTTGCCACGCTTGCAACCAATATTGCCGCCAACGTCGTCAGCCCGGCGAATGACTTCGCAAACGTTGCCCCCAAATACATTTCCTTTCGCACCGGAGGTTTTATTACTGGCATCGTGGGCGTCCTGATCATGCCATGGAAACTCGTGGCTAATCCTTCCGGTTATATTTTTACTTGGCTGGTCGGCTACAGCGCGCTCCTTGGCCCCATTGGCGGGATAATGATTGCGGATTATTTTGTGTGGCGCAAACGGCGATTGAATCTTGCCGATTTATACAAAACCGATGGTGAATACCGTTACACGAATGGATTTAGCATCGTTGGATTGACCGCGTTGCTGCTCGGCATCCTCCCGAACGTGCCCGGTTTTCTTGCGACCATCAAAGTGCTGCCCAAAGAGATGGTTCCGCAATTTCTAATGACCATCTACAGTTATGCGTGGTTTGTAGGTTTCATCCTGGCATTTATTTTGTATCTCGTTCTTAAAAGTTTGGCTCCAGCAGCCCAACCCGGCACACCCGCCAACCCGCTGAAACCTGCCCTAAAGTGATATATCTCAACTTGACTCAAATAACTGCTCAAGCAGACTAGCCTGATACTATACTAAAGCTGATTTAATATGAAGACACCGACATTGCCCCCGTTCAATCACACTCCCCGGCCGTACACCGGCCCTTCTTCTGAAGAAGTCCTGCGTTTGCGCAAGGAATTTCTCAGCCCGGCATTATTTCTCTATTACAAAAAGCCGGTCATGTTCGTGGAAGGAAAAGGCCAATACATCTATGACGAAAAAGGCCGCCGCTATCTCGATGGTCTCGGTGGCATCGTGACCATCAGCGTGGGGCATTGCCACCCGCAAGTTGTGGCCGCGGCGAACCTGCAGAATGAAACCTTGCAGCATTCCACCACCATCTACCTGCATCCGAATATTGCTGAATACGGCCAGAAACTCGCTTCCAAAATGCCGGGCGATCTCAAGGTCTGTTACTTCGTGAACTCCGGTTCTGAAGCCAACGATCTCGCCCTGCTCATGGCCCGTGCTTACACCGGTAACTATGACATGATTGCCCTGCGTAACTCGTATCATGGCGGCAATGCCGCAGGTATGTCAGTTACTTCGCATAACACCTGGAAGTTCAACGTGCCGCATAGCTTCGGCGTCCATCATGCGATGACCCCTGATCCATATCGTGGCGCGCATGGACGCAACGATCCAGATGCCGGCAAAAAATACGCAGGCGACGTAAAAAGCCTCATTGAGTTCGCCACCTCCGGCCAGATTGCCGGCTTTATCGCCGAGTCCATCCAGGGTGTTGGCGGCGTGGTGGTATTCCCCGACGGTTATCTCAAACACACCTACGAACATGTTCGCGCTGCTGGCGGTTTGTGCATCGCTGATGAAGTGCAGGCAGGTTTCGCCCGCACGGGAACGAACTTCTGGGGCTTTGAAACCCAAGGCGTCATTCCTGACATTGTGACGATGGCCAAGGGCATCGGTAACGGCTGTCCGCTCGCCGCTGTCGTGACGACTCCGCAAATCGCTGCTGTATTGGCCAAGCGAATTCATTTCAACACCTTCGGCGGCAACCCAGTCGTTTGCGCCCAGGGCAAGGCAGTTCTCGAAGTCATTGAAAACGAGAACCTCCAAGCGAATGCATTGAACATGGGTAATTACATCTTGGCCGGCCTCGAAAAACTGAAAGCCAAGCACAACATCATTGGAGATGTGCGTGGCAAAGGATTGATGCTCGGCATCGAACTCGTCAAGGACCGTACCACCAAGGAACCGGCCAAGTCCGAATGCGCCCGGGTTCTTGAAACGTGCAAGGACCTCGGCTTGCTGCTCGGCAAGGGCGGGTTGTATGGCAGTGTCATTCGCTTCTCGCCGCCGATGTGCCTCACGCAGGCGGACGCGGATTTCATGCTCGAAGTATTCGATGCGTCGTTCTCGACCTTGTAAAATTAATTCATGGATTGCGCCCCATCATCGGGGCGCAATCCATTTCAACCCTAAATCATGAACTTCAATTTTAACGAATGGCTGGAATTGATTCTCCGCTGGGCCCATGTGTTTGCGGGAATCATGTGGGTTGGCGCGACCTATTATTTTACCTGGCTCGACGGACGTTTTGTTGAACTGGAAGAAAAGGCCGCGAAAGGCGAGAACGCCGAGAAATTCGTGTGGATGGTCCATAGTGGCGGGTTTTACCTGGTCGAAAAACAAAAGCGTCCGCAAATGATGCCGACAACCCTGCATTGGTTTCGCTGGGAAGCGGCGATCACGTGGATCACCGGTTTCCTGTTGTTCGGACTCATGTATTATCACGGCGGTTATCTCATCAGTTCCGAAGACGCACTCATCAGCAAAGGAACCGCCATCGGTCTGAGCTTTGGAATGTTGTTAGGTGGTTGGGTAGTGTACGATCTGCTCTGGAAGTTTTGTAAAAATGAAACTATTGGCTTGGTCATTTCTTACATTTTAATCGTGGCTTCCGCATGGATTGCCTGCCGTTACTTCACTGGACGCGGAGCGTTTTTGCAAGTGGGCGCGATGATGGGGACCATTATGGCTGCCAATGTTTGGATGCGCATTTTGCCCCCGCAACGCCGCATGGTCGCCGCATTGAAGGAAGGCCGCGAACCTGACTACAAGGAAGCCGCCAGCGCCAAGGGCCGTTCCAAGCACAATTCATTCATCGTCATTCCCGTCGTGTTCACAATGATTAGCAATCACTATTCCGGCACGTACGGCAGCAAGTATAACTGGATCATTCTTTCCGTGCTGGTGTTGGCTGGTTGGGGTGCCGCCAAAATCATTCGCCGCGCATAACTCGCGATTCGAGCGAATCTAAAGCATTATTCGATTTGGCCGAACGGATTAAACTGTTCGGCCTCTTTGTTATTCCGAAGGTTCTTCCACCAGAACCACGGCGGCACGCCGAGAGTGGCCCATCTTGATTTCAGGAAAAAGAAATCCAGTGCCAATCAAAATCAGGCCGAAGCTGATCCACCCCATGGTAACGAGGGAAATATTTGATGAGGCCAGTTGAAAGGCGACCACTGGTGCAAAGATACCACGCACACCGGTAAAAAAAGTATGGCCTGACATATAATCCGCCACACGATCCGGCGGCGCAAACTTCGTCACCCAAAGACTCCAAGCCACATCCCCGCCCGAATTGGAGATGCCATAGACAATAGCGGCAATCACGAGGCCAGTCATGCTGCGGCTGGTAAAAAATGCCATGATTCCCAAGGCAAACCCGGCGTTGAGCGTGATTCGTAACACGAAGAAATTCATGCGATCAAAGAGCCAACCCCAGACCGGGCTGAGAATCAAGCGGGCAACGTTGGGAATCACGCCCACCAGCAAGGCAATCGTCGCAGCGGTCAATGGCTTGCCGTCCAGCACCCAGCCATATTTCGGATTGGCCAGGTATTCCACGCGCAAAGGCGCCATCATCAACGTGGCAAAGCCCATAAACATCCAGCAAATAATGGTTTGCCGGAACACGCGATCTTTAATGACAAATTTCAAAGCCCGATACGGATGCTTGCCACCGGAGACATGCAAAGGCCGCGATGGGCATCGTGCCATGCAATAACTGGAGAACGCAAAAGCTCCCGCAAAGACCAATAACAGCCATTGAAACCGCTCGATATGCCCGGACAATATCCAGCCGCCCAACTCGCTGAAAATAGCCGCCGCAGCGATGCGAATCATGATCGTCAGGGAAAATTTTCGTCCGCGCTGATTATCCGGATAATTCTCCTGATAAATTTGTGTCATCAACGGGACGGTGGCGGAGGAACAGGCCATTGCAATCACCGAACCGACCACAAATACTGGCAGAAAAGGAAGCAGTGCCATCATCAGAAAACTCAGGGCTCCCAACGCAGCCAATCGGGAAGTCGCTTTGGATACTGGCCAACGTGAGGCTTCAACGAGTGATACCACCCACGGAGCAAGAAAGAATCCCAGACTGCCACCACCTGCCACCAACGCTTTGGAAATAGGCCCCGCATCCGCAAACCCGCGCACCACAATGAGAAGCAGGAAGGTCGCCGCAGCCGTTTCGATAACGCCAGCGGCAACCGCCCGCCAGCGTTCGTAACGGAAAGTAAGTTCGACACGTTCTTCCGTGCGCATTCCGCCAAGATTATCTGAAGTGGAGTGCGGGGCAAAGACTATCCTGTCACGATGGCGAACTTACTGGGATTTGCGGAGTTGGATGAGCGATTACGAAGCCAAACTAAAATTACCAAAGCTTAATTCGCTATCGGCAGATAGAGAGTGAAGGTCGTTCCCTGCCCCATTTTGGTTTGCACATGCAGGACGGCCTTCGCTTCTTTCACCAAGCGTTGCACCACGTTCAGACCGAGGCCGGTGCCTTCGGAAGCCGATTTGGTCGTGAAATAGGGATCGAAAATGTTTGGCAGAATCGCGGCGGGAATCCCCGGCCCGCCGTCCTGCACGGAAAGGGCCAGCAACGGCGCGGCATTTTTAAAACCCTCGCGGTTGATCAAGCGCTCTTCCGCCCCATCAACAAACTGTGACAAGTCGAGAGCTTGTGGGCAGTAACTGCCTTTGATGGTCACGGAGTGCTTTGCCGGAGTGCATTGCAGGCCATTAACGGCCAGATTGAAAAGAATCTGGATCAAGTCGGTGCCATTGATTTTCACCGTCACATCCTGCGTCAGGGGCTCAATGGAAAAATCATTGTCCTTCACGCTGGGATGGACATGCACCAAGTCGTGCAAATCCTCCAAAATCTGGTTCACACCCACCGGCGGATTCTCCTCGGAATTTTGCCGCAGGAAGCTGAGATAGCGGCGGGATATTTCAATGCAGTTGGTCACCTGCCGCGTAATGGTCTTCAGGCGGTCCTTGATAAAATCCAAATCTTCGCCTTCAAGACGGGCATTAGCGCCGATTCGCTGGTTCATCAATTGGATGAATCCGGAGATAACCGTCAACGGACCATTGATATCATGGATGATGCTGGCATAAATTTCGCCACGGGTGCGGGTGATTTCCTCCACCATCTTTTGGTTCTGCAACTCCTTTTGCAGTTCCTGCAACTGCTGGCCATTGTTGCGGATTTCCTCGCCCAGCGAACGCCGCTCCATGGCATTGGCCACGGCTTTCCGCATGGTGATAATATCGAAAGGTTTGTTGAGGTAATCACAGGCGCCGAGTCGCAATGCCAGGCGAAGCGTGTCCACCGTCTCGTAAGCGGTGAGCATGATTACTTCGATGGTTGGATCTACGCTTTTGAGTTGTCCGAGCAGTTCCACCCCGGACATTCCCGCCATGCGAATATCCGTGATAACGACATCCACCTTGTTCTGCTTGACCAGTTCAATCGCGCGCGCACCGTCATCTGCCATCAACAGATTATAAGCGTCCTTGAAGACTACTCGCAGCGATTGGCGCGGCCCTTCCTCGTCATCCACGATTAGCAGCGTCTGTTTCTGCGGAACAGTGGCTGCCGTTGGCGGCTTGGAAACAGGGTCTGATTGAGGCTGTAAGTGCATGCGCGTTTGTCTGCTGCATGCACTTTTTCGCAAGAAACCGGACTTTTCACAAGCAGAATCAACCGGCTTGTTTTAGCCGGTTGTCTGATTTGGATGAATTCAACGGCTAATTGCCTTCCGCAGGTGCCAGCGGCAACGTAATCCGCACCAGCCCGGCGTGCCCGGCTTTGGGATTTACGATTTCGAGTTTACCGTGGTGGGTCTCGATGATTTTGCGGCTGACTGTCAAACCAAGCCCCAGACCGACATTGCGGGTCGTGAAGAAAGGTGTCGGAATTTTTTGATCGGAATCTGCGTCAAAACCAGCCCCATTATCCTGAATTTCAATTTGGACGTCATCATGGCCATTGCCATGCGAATCGGAATGCAGGCGAATGCCAATCTTAGGATCGGCCGGGTTGGCCTGCAAGGCATTGAGCATGACTTCGGACAAGGCGTGTTTCAGCGCGGCCCGATCACCGGTTAGAATAATCGGCTGGGAACCGTTCTCGTACTGGAGTTGGGGCGCCTTGGTTGTCTGGTGCTTTTGCGCTTCCAAGTAAGCCTCTTCAATCAAGTTCTTCATCGGGAAGGCTTCCATGGAAACCGCTGAATCACGGGCCAGGAACCGCATTTGATTAATTAAACGCGACACCCGTTTGATGCCATCGGCCAGAGCCACTTCCAGGGATGCCCGGAACTCCGGCTCTTTATATCTTTCCTTGAGCAATTGCTGATGGGTGGAAAGTGGCACCAGCGCATTTCCGATTTCGTGGGCAAGACGGTCCGCCATGGTATTGACCAGGCGAAGATTGGCCGCTTCGATTTCCAACTTCTGCAACTGTTCCGCTTGCGTCAAATCTTCCGCCATCAACAGCGCGAAAGCGGGCACTACGGAATCCTGTTTTTGGAAAGGAACCACGCTGACGTTGAAAACGGAATTGGGCGAATCTTCCGGCTTATATTTAAACGGCGGAATGACTGTGCCAGTCTTCAACACCTGATATACCTTGCTGCCAAGGGCCGCCGGGAGGTCGCTAAATTCCACATCGGCATTGCGACGGGCCGATTTGCTGAAGCAAACACGGGCCGTCTTGTTGGAATGCAGGACTGTCAAATCCTGGCTTACGACCACGCAGGCGCTGCTCAACTGGCGGAAAATATCAGCCATCATTTCATGATTGGCGGCCAGTTGGTCGTGCAGCGAGATGTTCTTGATGGCCATGCCCAGTTCTTCGAGCAGATGGAAAATCAATTCCAACTCGGCATTAACCAACGGTTCTCCGGTGACGCGACCATCGAAAACCGCCACGCCAACCAAGGTTTCCCGATCCAGAATAGGAATGGCAACCTGTGCGCCCAACAATTCGAACTCCTGTTGGATTTCCATGTCGGCCCGGGCTTCTTCACTGTAACGTCGGAGAATTCTTCCCGAACGGAAAAGGTGTCCGCCAATTCCCGCTTCGAAAGAGAGTTCGAAATGTTCCAACAGGCCCGAAGGCAATCCAATGGCGCAACCTTTCCGCAAATGACGCGGACCTTCCCCAGCAGGTCTGCCACCAAATGTAGCCACCGGCTCCTGTAAGAAAATCGCCGCCCGATTCACCCCGACAATTTCACGCAACAGCAGGAGAAACTTTTTCAGCATCGCTTCGGCACAAAGTGAGTGCGTCATGATGGCGGAAAAATGCCGCAGCACTTCCAGCGATTGGGAAACATTGTGCGCTACCGGAGCGGGTCCCTGCGCACCATCGGTTTGCCTGATTGATTGCGGAACTGAAATAGGAACAGCAGCCGGGCGAGGCACGGCAGGTTGTGGTTTGTTGAAAGTGCGGTCCAACAACGTATTGAGCAAACGTGCGCGAACGGGTTTGGCCAAAACGTGGGTCACACCCTTGAGATAAGCTTCCTCTTCCCATTCCCATTGCTTGGCCCCGGTAAACACCAGTATGGGGCAATGCGGCAGACGCCGACGCAGCTTCTCAATCATCCAAATGCCCTGGACGTTGGTCAATTCAACGTCCATCAGGCACGCCTGCAGCAGACCGTTATGCAACAGCGGCTCCGCTTCTTCCAGGCTGACGCGGTGGACGACGCGGTAATTTTCAGGATCAAGAGCCGCCCGAATTGCCTCTGCCAACTCCGGATGTGGGGCTAGAATTAGTAGCGTTTTCATGGGAAGCGTCTATCTTTCAGTCTATAACAAAAATTGTGAGATTCACAAGCAAGATTTGGCCGGGGCTTTTCACCCCACCGGCTTCGATTGCTCTGGCGAACTAACGCCAATTCGCCGCAATATAAATATGCTATCCGGCCCAAGTACATGGTTAAAATTTTAATCATTCCGCTGTTAGGTTGTGCCGGTCAATTAATGAAATATCGATTCGGCGCGCTCTTATTACTGGCTGGGCCAGAGAGTAGCAACGACGGGGAATACTGATTTTATTTTTCCGTAGCATTACGTAACTAGTCGGTATTATTTGATATGGAAAAATCAGACAAAACGCCAATAAAAGCGTGCTTTAACCAGACCGATCCAAATTCACGCTGGCTCACTCGGAAGCAATCAACTTCTCCCAGACCTTGTCATTGAGCATTACCTTCTGAAAAAACTCACGGTTTTCCTCAGTCAAGGCCGGTTGGTCTGGATTGGTTAGCAGCTTCAAATTGAAAATGGTTCCGTGTGGTTCCGCGCTCCGGGCTTCAATCCGTCCACCATGATGATGAACGATGAAATAACAGGCCATCAGGCTGATTCCATACTCCTGAGGGCTATCGCTTCGCACCACAAATGGATCAAATATCAGACGCAATGCCTCCTGGGGCAATCCCGGACCGTTATCCTGAATCTCCACTTGGATCTCCCGACGTTGGGCCGGGGATTCGGATGAAAGCCGGGCCGAAAGAGTTATCTGGCTTCCCACCGGCAAACTGACGAGTTCATCATTCAACAATAATTCGAAAAGCCGCACGAACTTCGGCTTATCCACCATCAAAGGCGGCAAATTGTCAGGAATTTTGTTCTCGATGCTGATTTTTTTGGCGTCGAAGCTGGACTTCATATTATCCAGAACCTGGGTGACGATTTCATCCAGGCGAACCTTGTCAGCGAACTGGACCGGCGGCTTTTCCGATGCCAGCCATAAGTCCTTGAGCAAATTATTTATTTTTTCAACCTGCCCCTGCACATTCTCATAATATTCCTTCCAGAATTCGGGATTTCGCAACGCGTTCAAATCGAGCTGTTCCTCCTGAAGCTTGGCTGGCACCAGATCGAGAAACGTCTTCACCGCCACGAGCGAGTTCCGGATATGATGGCTCATGCCGGCTGCCAAAAGCCCCAGGCTGACAATCCGATCAGCAATCATCATGTTGTGCAACGAGGCCATC
This sequence comes from Pedosphaera sp., assembly GCA_028293285.1. Classification (GTDB taxonomy): domain Bacteria; phylum Verrucomicrobiota; class Verrucomicrobiia; order Limisphaerales; family Pedosphaeraceae; genus Pedosphaera. The sequence goes on along the minus strand of JAQGPC010000099.1, from coordinate 1,253 downwards.
TTTTCCTTTAAAAGTTGGTCGCGCTCCTGTTGCACCGCAAAAAATTCCAGTCCCCGTTTCAACGTCATTTCCAGTTGAGGCGGGTCCCACGGTTTGGTCACGTATTTATAAATCGCGCCCGTATTCACGGCGGTAACGACCGCGTCCATATCCGAGTAGGCGGTTGCAAGAACACGCAGGATGCGAGGACATGTCTGCCGGGCTTTTTCCAGCAATTGAACCCCCTTCTCACCTGGCATTCTCTGGTCGGTCATAAGAATCCCGATCTCGTCCTTATGCTGCTCTAACAGCTTGAATCCATCTTCCGCGTTGGCGGCGGTAAATATCCAGAATTGGTCTTCAAAAGCCCGCGCGAAATATTTCAGCGACTTTTCCTCGTCATCAACATAGAGGATGGCAAACTTTTTATAATCCTGAAAATCGCTCATGGCGCTCTGAATTTGGAGGTTTGTTGACATTGACATCTCATTCTTTGGTTGGAAACTCCAGCTTAAACTCGCAGAACTTGCCCTGCTCGCTCCGGACGGTAATCCGGCCGCCATACTCTTCAACAATACGATAGCAAATGCTTAATCCCAATCCCATTCCTTCACCAACATCCTTGGTGGTAAAGAACGGATCAAATACCTTGCTCATGGCTTCCGGGGCGATGCCTTCTCCATTATCGCGAACGGTTATGGTTCGCTTGTCTGCTTCCATGCTGCCTGCAATCCAAATGGACGGCTTTTCGCCTTCAAATTGTTTCCGTTTTGTGGCATCCAGGGAATTCTGCAGTAGGTTGACAAAGACGTGCAGCAGCTTGTTCCGATTGCCTCGAATAGACAGTCCCTCGGGAATCTTTTGTTCGACCTGCACCTTGTCCCTCCATTCGTTGCTGAGAAATTTCAACGCAGAAGCCATGATTTCCGGAACTTCCACGAAATCCACCTGCTCGGTGTCCGGATGGGTGAACATTTTTAAATCGGAAACGATGTTCTTGACCCGCTTGATGCCTTCTTCCACATCTTCCAGCACTTCCGAATATTCCGCCCGCTGCTCGGGGACTAGAAATTTGGCCTTGTTCCTCAGGGTAAAAAGTCCCGTGGTGGCATAATTCAACGGATTATTAATTTCGTGAATAATCCCGGCGCTCATGCGTCCCAGCGATGCCATCTTCTCCGTCTGCACCAGGAGAGTCTCCGTATCCTTGAGTTGTTCGATGGTCATTTCCAAGGTTTGATTCTGTTTGGCCAGCTTCTCCTTGAAATGGTGCG
>JAQGPC010000076.1 GCA_028293285.1 Pedosphaera sp. | reverse complement strand
CGCCGCAGGCAACTGTTAAAGCCAAGGCCGCTTAAGAAAACTAAAAACCCATGGTGTCATTAATTATGAGGCAACGAATCGCCAAACCCACTCCCATTTGGGTGTCATTTATTTATGAGGCAACAAGTTCTTCCTTCAAAGAATTAGATTCACTTTTGCTTTTCACCTTGCCCGTTCCCTTTCGATTCACCCCCATCCCCAACGCCTTCGCTTCGGAGTTCCGCATTGATGCACTCCGCCGGAGCCCCGCCCTCCGCAGCCCTCTTGGTTTGGAGTTCCGTCCCGCATGCGGGACGGTCCCCTTTGCCATTAACCCCGGTAGTCCGGCAGCTTGGCCTCAGCCCTTCCGTCCTCTGCCCTCCGCCTTTGCTATCCTCTATCCTCAATCCTCTATCCTCAGCCTTCTCCCCTCCGCCCTCCGGCTTCAACTCACACCCACTCGTACCAGCTCGTACTGGCTCACTCTGACTCGCAATGTCCTCGGCCCCTCCGTCCTCTGTCTTCCGTTCTCCGTCATCCGTCTTGCTATCCTCCATCTTCAATCCTCCATCCTCTGCTTCCGCCTTCTTCCGACTCCGCAACAGCGCCTTGAACAAGTCAAACGCACTGGGCTGTTCAGTTTGTTTCTTCTCCTGTTGATACGCCAGGAACTCCCTTCTACTCTTGGTCAACCGGCACAAGGAATTAATGAGTCGGAGATACAGCTCGGGCTTCTCCGCCAGTTTCTCCTGCAAGGCATTCACATCCAGCTTGTTCAACACCTCAAAGAACTGAATGGCCGCCACTTTCAGACTGGCCTCCTGAAAAGTATCCCCGTCCAATTCAAAGTTAAACCGGCGCACATAATCCATCCGCTCATTAAGTTCCTCCAGCCGTTGGATGTCCCTGAGCCAATCCTGATATCCGCCCTTGTACCAACTGGAGATATGGCCTTTGTTGAACCCCGGATACCCTTCCTCCGCCAGCCACAGGCAGATCTCGCTATAGGGGAGGCCATTTTCCAGTTCCAGGTTAAGATGTTCCCGAATGTCTCTGGGCAGTCGGGCAATCAAGCCAGTGCGTCGTGCCATAAGAATTTTCCTTTGGTTGAAGTTAGTTGGGTTGAAGTGCTTTGGGGTGGATGGATAAAAAGCGGGCCCTTGCAGCCCCGGAACAACCCGGGACCGCAAAGCCTTTACAGCTCTAAAAAGAACGCCGGCTTGCACCAAGCCGCATGAACCATCTGGTTCATAAATGGAAAATAACACACGTTATAATAGCGTCAACAGTTTTTATGAAAAAAGCCTGAAATAGTAAAACCCCTTTTTAGTTACCCACTCGCGTAGCTGCGCCGGGCACAACGCGGCTGACTTTGCCTTCCTTTGTAGCTGGAAACGTGAGTTTTCAGCCTTCCCCGTAACGCAGACTTTCCAGTCTGCCGTACCGCCGACATTCCTGTCGGCCAGTTGCTTGATCCTTCCATCCTGCGCGGGAACGCGGCTGACCTAGTCTTCGCTTCGTAGCTGGAAACGCCTGTCCCGCCTGCGGTGATAAGCTTTCAGCTCTAGGGCGCAGATCCGCACCCCCAAAAAGCCAGTTACTTCGTTCAAGTGAATAAAATAACACATTGGCCCGTAAGCACTTGAAACTATAAACCGCTCCAACATTCGCTGAAGATTCCGTATACAAAAAATGAGTGCTACGGTGTCTATTGAGTAATATGGAGCGATACCCGAAAGATTCTTCCCGGAATGCCCAAAAAGATGGGCCACAGAAGCTGGTCATCATCTTGTTGGTATGCGTCTGCGGATTAGCCGTTCTTTTGAGCTTTTTACCCAAAGTGGATCATCCCGCTGACTCCACGCAGTCTCCAACTAATTCCCCACGCCAATCACAGATTGCCAGCCGGAAGCATAGGCCGGGCTTGGTTTACGATTCTAAATCTGATCCCGTGGAAAAACAAACTGCTGAGGAACAAGTCGCGGCGCGTCTCACCGCGTTCAACAAAAACCGTCGCGAAACAGCCCGTCGCTACGCGGACAAATTGAGAATCGCCGTTCCGACTGATCTCGAAAAATTCTTCGACGCAGCGGACAGGGGCAATTGGGAGGAGATAGATCGGCTTTACAAAGAGTTGCAGAAAAAGAGAATCGATCCCAACTATCCGGACGCCGAAGCCCTGCAAAAACTTTTCCCGACCGCCCAGGAAACTTGGGGCGCACATGGCTCCGCTCATTCGTGGCCCGCCCAAGACCTGCTCGATTATGGGCGCGATGTTCTCGGCTCGCTCAAACCGGACATGGTTTATCTCGGTGGAACCGACCCCGGTCGCTTTATTCCCACTTTTCTCAACGAAACCTCCGGCGGTGAACCGCACATTGTCCTCACCCAAAACGCCCTCGCAGATGGCATCTACCTTGACTATGTGAATTTCCTTTACGGAGATCGTATGCAAACGGTGGGAGCCGAGGATTCACAAATGGCCTTCAAGCAATATCTGGAGGATGCAGCGAAGCGATTTGCGCATGACCAGCAGTTTCCCGACGAACCGAAACAAATGCGGCCCGGTGAAAATTACAAAAATGAGGAGGGACGGGTCCAAGTATCCGGGCAGCCTGCCGTGATGTCAATCAACGAACTGTTGCTGCAAAAGCTTCAGGAAAAAAATCCGGGGCTTTCCTTCGGTATGGAAGAATCATTTTCCCTGCCTTCAACTTATAAGGGCGCGGTGCCGCTCGGCCCATTAATGGAATTAGGAGCAGAAAATGCCACGGCCCCGCTAACTTCATCCATGGCCGACAGTTCATTGAACTACTGGCGCGACCGGGTCAGCCAACTGACCTCCGCACCCGAGTTCGACGCCTCGCAGGAATCCGGACGCGCTTACGCGCACATGATCACGGCGCAGGGAAATCTTTTTTCCAGCCAGAATTTTTCCACGGAAGCAGAACAAGCCTACCGGCTCGCACAACAATTGACTGGAAAATACGATTTGGAACCCACCGGCAAACTGTATGATTTGCTCATGCGCAACGGACGTGCCGCCGACGCCACAACAGTTCTGACTCAATTCCAACAAACCTATCCGGACAAAGCCGACGCAATCCAAAAGCTCGTTAATCAGAAGCGGTAAGCCACTTCACGCCTTTTTCTTATCCGTGGTAATCGGCGTCCATTCGCATCCACCTCATCCTCCCACTTCTCAAAAAGGGCTGCCGCTTAATGACACACTTTTCATTATTAATTATCCATTGCGTTCGCTCCCTGTCGAAAAACAAAGCCCGCATCCGCTTTCCTTTGCCTTTTCACGATGATATTCACCAAAGTTTTGTATCGGCTTTTCACCGACGGCTCCTGGCTGTCGGCCATGCCAGACCACGCCCCATGGCCCTCATAGTAAGCTACCGGTCGTGTTGCCCAGACCTGATGCTTTTCATACGCGCGAAGGTACTCATCGAAATAAGTCAGGAACGCAGGTTTGGTCAGCAGATCCTTATTGAACTCCATTTCCATGCTCGTACCGCAGCCTTCTGCAAACTCGCAAGCCGCTTCGAGCCGATCGGTTGGCGTGGGCTGACGGTGAAAAAAATAATTGGGCTGCTGGTAAACGAAATCAAAACCGTACTGCTGCCAGTTTTTCCTCCCCTGAGGCCATGAGGGAATCCAATATAACTGTGAACCTTTCGAACGGATGTATTCTCCGATTTCTTGCGTATGATGCACCTGCCACGCGCGTTCGAACACCCAATAGAACCCGGCCAGTTCCAGGTGCTTGTAATGTTTCTCCTGCCACCGTTTAAGCACCTCGTCAACATACCATCGCGCCGCCCTCAACCGCTCCTCCGTTTGGTTGAAATCCAGAGTCTTCCCGCCCAACTCGCCCCATTCCGAAGTAATCATGATCCGATTCGGATCCGAGCCCGTCATCGGAGTGGGAAGTGTTATTACCACCTGACGTTTGCGGATGGGTCTGTGCCCTTTCGCCGCCAGCGAATCCAGCAGTTGATCCAACGCCCCGAGGCTTTGTCCATCGTGAAAGTATTGCTCCATCAACTCCTGCCAGTCACGCTTCGTTGCGTCTTTGCGCTGGGTAATCGGACACAGCCGCGCACCCGACGGCGCCAGGAAATCGATAAAAAGAAACCCATCAAAAAGCCACTCGAACTTTCCCTCCACTTCTCGGTAAACATAAGGCCTGAAACCATCCATCGTCCACGGCTGATGGCCTGCCTCAGCCTCATAGATCAACATCAGGTCAGTGATTGGATTAGTCTTACCCGGTACGATCGATCCGCGTGCGTTCGCCGAAATTTCCGCTCCCGCCTTGATTTTAATTGCTTCCCTCTCCTGCCCACAGGCAAAGCCAGCCACCAACAGCGTGCAGGCAAAAAGAACACGTGCCTTGCCCATGAATTTAATCGCCATCATCAACCGATAATTGCTTCAGCGACTCAAAACTGTCCACAGCAATCGCGTAGGAGATGACGTGAGCCGGATCACACTTCTCAAACCCACCGCTCTCAAGCCTCAATCCTGTACTCCTGAATTTCATTCGACATTCAATAATCGTTCGTTCGGCACCTAACACTTAAACCAACCTAATTCCTGCTTCTTCGTTCGATACAACAAACCAAGAATGCGCATCTCCACCGTCAGAAAGTACCAGCCGAAAGCGCCGCCAATGAGGCCAGGAATGATAAACAGGTTCAATTTGCTCAAAGTGAAGTTGATGGCTCCTTGAACCAGCAGGATTACAAAAAGCACCCCGCACGCCACGATATACTCACGATATACCAGCAGCATCGAAGGCACCAACACGAGCGGATTCAACGCCAGAACAGTGTCCGCCAGGGCCACGGCCAGCATTCCCATCGGCAGGTAAAGGCATCCAAGCACCAAAGCAGGAAGAATAAAATTCATCATCCAGGGATTCTCAATGGAGATGAGCGAAATAATCAGCATCGGGCTGAAACAAGCCGCTAAAATAACGACCAATTGGAACATGGGGACCATCACATCTCCCCACGATAAAAAGTCCGGCCAATCCGGCATCTGCTTTGCACCGTCCGCCGTGGTCAGGATGATCCGTGTCATGTACGAGAATAAATAACCGAAGGCAAAAATAGTAGTTACCAGGACTGCGGCCAAAACGAACAGGCCTCCGAAAGCTTTGGCATGTGCTATAAAATCCACGAAGAGATAAAATATTGTTCCAGTGACCATTAATATCCAGCCATCACCTTGGAATGGATATTTGAACGCTTTTGGTAACAGGGCGAAGAAAGTCTTGTCCTCATCTTCATCCTTAGGCTTCAGCAGCAGGGGATTGACTGGCAAACATTCCGCGCCGCAAACACGGCAATGCTTTCGTTGTATGCCTCCGGTTCGTTGCGTCGCCACGCAAAGATCGCAAAAGAAACCACGGCATTGGCTGCACTGAAATTTGGCCGCGTATTTGGTATGCGTGTTACATTTGGGCGGGCCCGTAACGGTTTCCAGCGGGATGGGTGGGGGAATGGGTGGCTCGCTTTGAATCGAACCAGTGGATTGGGTAATGGTCAGTTCCGCCGGTGTATCCGCATCAAACAGAAGTTCAACTTCACCCAGTCGCAACGTTTGACCGGATTGCAGGGGCGCGTCCCGGATCGGGATCAAATCAACGAAAGTTCCGTTGGTCGAACCCAAATCCTGAATGGTCACTGACCCATCCTCTACCATGATCTGGCAATGCGAACTTGAAATGGAGTGATGCTCAATGCGGAAATCATTTTTCGCAGCGCGACCCAAAAAATTCGGGCCGGGCTTTAACTGAAACTCGCATTCCTGCGGTGTGCCAAAGTTAAGGAGAAGGCGCGGCATTAATTGTTACCTTAGGTTCTTCAGCGATTTTTGACCATGGAACATCGGTGCATTGAGGTGCTGCCTGGCTGCAAAGAGTTCCTTCAGATTACCTGCTAAACCAACCTAATTTTGGTTTGTTGCAATAATAGAGAATACCCAGAATCCGGCAATTCACCGTTAGAAAGTACAGGCCAATGAAACTCGAAATAACCGTAGGAATTACTGGCACTGGAATTATCAACGGCAACACCGCGTCGCCAGCCCACCTCACAACCACAACAATCGCCAAAAAAATGAAGGCGACCATATAATGCACCGGCACCTTGGCTATAGCTGGAATCACTACTAACGGATTGATCGCCGTCCAACTATCGAACATGGCTACTGCTAAAAATGCCATGGGAAAGTAAATGCAACCTACCCCGATCGCCGCGCGAACTTCTATCACTGCTGCCATGCCCCCTCCAAACGGCACCCAAATGGCCAACGCGATGGCCGGACCGAAACAAAGCGCAACAATCACAATCAGCCGGATGCAGGGAACAAGAATGTCGCCTACGATATTTGTGATATTTGGTAATGTCGGTTCTCCCTCATCACCCGCAGCGGTAGAATGTATCACGTTCTGCATGTACGCGAACGTGTAGCCGATCAAAATGGCTTGGAGGTACCATGAAAATGCTGATAGAAATTCCACCACCGCAAAAAAGATCGTGCCGCAAATCAGGATAAACAGCCCGCCGTGCTTGAAAGGATAACTAAAAACGCCCGGCAACTGGGCAAAGAAATTGGTTTTTTTGGCAATCGCCGCGACATCAATTTTCACATTCACCGGATTGCATTCCACCGCGCAGGGTCGGCAGAGGTGTGCCGTGCCGGCATTCGTTGCGCGGGTGCTGACGCACAAGTCGCAATATTGTTGCCCGCATTTGGGGCAAAGCCAGCGGGAGGGCGATTTGGGATGAAACTTGCAAATCGCCTGGCCAATTGCTGGCATACCGGTAATTGGAGGAGCCAACGAAGCTTCAACTGGCATAGGTGGCGGAGTTGCTTCGACTGCTGCTGTTTTAGATCCTGAAATCCGCAGTCCACTGGCAGGCGGAGGTGGTGCCGCCACTGGCGCGGAACTGGAAATCTTCAATCCACCTGCTGCGGGAGGCGCGCTGGCAATTGTTGGTGTTGCCGTGGGAGGAGTGCCTGGCGTTACCGTTCCATCGGCATCCAATTCAAAAAGCATTTCCACGGCACCAAGGCGAAGTAATTGACCACCTTGCAATCCCGCTTCCTGGACCGCCGTACGATT
>JAQGPC010000064.1 GCA_028293285.1 Pedosphaera sp. | reverse complement strand
CATCCTGCGCAATGGTGCCTACGGCTACGCCAGCAAAAGCCAATCCATGACCCAGGTCGTCGCCGCCATCCGCAAGATACTCTCCCACGGCCGCCAGGACGCCGCCGCCTAGAGGCAACCTTATGGTAGATTACAATGACGGCTGGATGCTCGAAGTCACCACCAAGGGTGAAATCTTTGTCACCCATCACGGCAAGCCCCGCTTCAAGGTGCAAATCATCATCAAGCCCGCCAACCCATCCTTTCCCGAACCCTCCGTCTCCTTCAAAGGGCAGTGGGAGGAGAAGGCCGTTGACGCTATGCCGTGGTATCTGAAGGCACTGGAATTCTATCACTTCGCCATGAAACAACGCACACAAAGCTAGTTTCGTCCGCGCAAACTGCTGAAAACCAAGCCACGAATGCTTCCTGCCAGTACATAGTGGCCACACTTCAGCCCAGCCCTTTGCTCTTCCGCCGCCGATAGTCCTACAACTCCGTGTCAGGAATTTCCTGACATGCAGTTTCTTGCCATAACGAATTATGGCCTTTATTTTGGCCTCCTTGGTTCGCCGGAGTCGCAATGAGTTCCGGCAAAACCGAGATAAAAGAAAGCTAAATGACCAATTCCATTACCGTCCTTTTGGTGGAAGATGATCCGAATGACGCCCTTTTCTTCCGGCTCGCCATCAACAAGGTTTATCCACAAGCCACGGTCCTAACCGTGATGAGCGTCCAGGAGGCCATTCATTGCCTGGAAAAAACCGGGCCCTTCGCCAAACGATCACCCTACGCAGTGCCCAGCATGGTATTCGTGGACCTGCAATTGCCCGTGAAGCCGGGCAAGGCACTGGTCAAATGGATTCGGGAACAGCCGCAATTTAAAAAACTGCTCGTCGTGGTGCTCTCCGGGCTTTTGGAAATGCGCTGTCTGGCCGACGTTTACCGTTTGGGCATTGATTCGTTCATCCTGAAAACCGTCGATCCCACGGATCTGTCCAAAACCCTCCTCGAACTCAACGGTCACTGGGTGGAACGGGGGTTGATTGCCGACTTTACCGCCAAAGCCCCTAGTCTCCAACCTCTTTCCAGCCCTTGACCGAACTGCGCGCCCGCACCGCGATGCCCCAAATCTGACACCTCCAAAGGTGCGGAATTGACATTCTTCCTCCTATCTCGGAAGATGTTACACCTTGAAAAAAATTCTCCTAGTCGAAGACCGCGAAGACGATGTACTCATGTTCCAAGTCGCCGTTAAAAACAATCCCGTGCCCCATTCCCTCGAAGTCAAGACCGACGGAGCCGAAGCCATCGCCTACCTTGCCAGCTTGCAACGCACCGCCTACACCGATCCCGCAAGCCTTCCCGACCTCATTCTCCTCGACATCAAAATGCCCAAGGCCGATGGCCATGAAGTCCTCCAATGGGTTCGCCATCAATTGCAATTCCTCGCCGTCCCCGTCGTCATGCTCACCAGTTCCAACTCTCGCGACGACATCGTGAAATCCCTCGGCTTGGGCGCCAACTCCTTCCTTTCCAAAACCGGTGACATCACCGAATATCGAAACATCCTCGAACTCACCTTGAAATACTGGCTCCAAATCCATCAACGCCCCACGGCCCGATAACCTATGCAACCCATCCGCATCGACGGTTCACAAGCCAACTGGCAGGAACTCCTCGAAGAAACCGTGCTGGATGGACAAGAAGCCGCCCTCTTCAATCACACCGTCGCCCATCACGAAACCTGCCTTCGCCTCGCCACCTTCATGCGCGTGGATCTTAAACTGGACGACACCACCAACACCATCACCTTCCGCCGCCCTGCCCAATAAACATCCGCCCACGCCGAAGCCCTTCCCCCAATTCCAGTTGCAAAAGCGGAATTGTAAACCATATTCCGTCCGCAATGCTGCAACATACTTCCATCCTCCTGGTTGAAGATGATCCCTCTGACGAGGAATCCTTCCGGCGCATCGCCGTGCAAGTCTATCCCCTGGCTACCATCCACACCGCCACCAGCGTCGGCGAAGCCACTAAATATTGCGAAGGCCGCGCCCAATACGCCGACCGCAAACTCTATCCCGTTCCCGCCATCGTCTTTGTTGACCTCGCCCTGCCCGACGCCTCCGGCAGCGAACTCATCAAATGGCTCCGCAAACAGCCCCAATACCAAAAACTCCTCATCGTCGTCTTCACCGGCTCCGGCGATCTTCGCCAACTCTCCTCCATCTACAGTTGGGGTGCCGATTCCTTCCTCCTCAAAACCAGCGAATCCAAGGAGCTACTCTCCAGCCTTCAGGAACTCAACGGCTACTGGATTCAACGCGGCTTTCTCCAACCCCTGCCCCCCGGTTACCAGCCACCCCGCTAAACGCACCAAAAAAATAGCGTGACCATCACGGCCCTCAACAATCCCAATTGGATGGAGGAGGCAAAAACCTTGCTGAATTCGCGAGTGCCCTTCAAAGTGCATTCCGTCACCAGCGAGATGGACATGCAAGTCTGTAGAACCCTCGCAAACCAGTTCAATTACTACCTCGCCTTTGCAGCCCCTGCCACCGCCGTATTTTCCCCTTTGGCCAAGACGCAATAAGACTGGCCTTTTGATTATCAAAAAAGCCTGTTTTTCACCTCTTATAAATAAACCCCTGATTTGCAGTCGCTTTCGGCAATTTTTCTGGCCTGCAAACGAAGTTTGACGGCTGACAAACGTCGTGTGTACCCCTGCAAACTTCATTTTCCGTACGTCAAAGTCTCTTTGTTGGCGGACAAACTGACTTTGTCGGGCTGTGGAGTTGAGTGTTTAAGTTGAGTGTAGGCCGCATCGGTAATCTGGTGCGGCTTTTTTTTTGTAACGGCTGTCGCATCTGATTACCTTGTTGACTGTTTAAAACTGTTTGGCGTCCTTAGCAAGTGCCGCTCCTCCCACCTTGCGCCCCCGCGCTTGAGGTGCTTATGATAATGGATGAAAGCGCAGCATCCTTGTTTTCTGGTGGTGGATGATAGTGAAGATGATCGTTTCTTGATTGTCCACGCCTTGCGGGAGCATTGGAAGGACACGCTCCATTGTGTGAACAGTGGCAATGAAGCCATTCGTTACTTGAATGGCGACGCCGAGTTCGCGGATCGCCGTAAGTTCCCCTATCCCACGATTGTGATGACGGACTTGAAAATGCCCGATGGCGATGGCTTTCATCTGCTACAGAACCTCAAGAAGAATCCCGCCTGGGCGGTCATTCCCACCATTGTTTTGTCGGCTTCCCGCAACTTGGATGATGTGAAGCATGCCTACGCACTGGGTGCCTCTTGCTACCTTCACAAACCGGGCAAGCATGCCGATTTAAATACTCTCATGGGCGAGCTGATTCATTTTTGGGACAAATGCGAAGTCCCGGAAATTGATACGGAAGGCAAAATGCTCGAGACCCACAGCACGGGCAAAATGGGCGAGCACTTGCCCAAGTTTGCGGACAAAGAAACGCGAGATTGAGCAGCGGCCGGGGGATTGGCTGAACTGGGGGCGGCTGTTATAAGCGGAACTATTCCCGCCTTGCGCAAACGGGTTAATAAGCGTATCCTCTTGCTTGGAATGAAGGCCCGCCACCCCAGTTTCCTCGTAGTTGAGGATAATGAAGATGACCAGTATTTCATCCTTCACGCCCTGCAAAAATCCTGGCCTCATCCCATCCATAGCGTGAGCAGCGGCGAGGAAGCCATTCTTTACCTGAATGGCAAAGGCAAATATGCGGACCGCAAAGAGTTTCCCTATCCCACAACGATCATGACCGACGCCAGCATGGATGATAGTCTTAAACTGCTGGAGAATCTCAAGAAAAACGAGTTGTGGCAGGTCATTCCCACGATTGTTTTGTCAGGGTCGCACGATCCTGTTGATATAAAAAAGGTGTATGCCTTGGGCGCGTCCTGCTATCTCCTTAAACCATGCGATAACGACAAGTTGACGGCCTTGATGGGCAAATTGGTTGATTTTTGGAATGAATGCGAAGTTCCGGAAATCGATCTCTCGGGCAAACAGCTCGACACCGCAGGCGAGGGCAACTCGGGCGCAGGCGCCAAGCGGCAGTGAGCAAGTTTGTAGTCCGCAATGGGAAGCGGCGCTGATTTCTACCAGTTGGCGGAGTCGAAAGCAGGTTTTGGGGAATCGCTGAAGCCGATGGCGGCGGGGAGCGCCTCGCCGGTTTCCATGGCTTTGGCAAGCCGGTTGATGACCGTGGCGTCATACCGTTCCTCTTCAAATTTAAGGATGACTTGAAACGATCTTAGTTTTTGCCTCAGGCAAAGAGTGATGGCTTCACTGGGAGTTTTGAAAAGACGCGCATCCTGAATGCGGCGGGTCCATTGGCTAAAGATGTCAATGTAGAGGAAGGAGATGGGACTTTGGACAATGATTTTCATAGGACTTTCGCTTGCAATAAACCCGTCGGACAAATCGCCCGGTTGTGAGTGTCGGGCCTCAGATAGAAAGTCGCCGGTTGAAGTGCTGCACTCGATAAGAAAGGTCGGAACAATTCAACTTACTGTGGAAACGGGGAATAGCAAATGTGCCCGCTATTTTTAAACGCGCCTGTCGGCGGTTCAAACGCCAGGTTGGATGCCGGATTGAGCAGGGTTCGCGGGCGGGGCTTTCTTGCTGGTGTTGAATTCCATGAGGATGATGTCGTACTTGGAGTCGTCAAACTTGAGGACGATTTGATATGGCTCGGTGGTACTCTTGAACTTGCTGATGGCGTCGCTGGCGGTGAGGAAGTGGTGGGCGTTTAAATAGTTGGGCACCCAGGTGCCGTCGGCGCGCCAATAATGTAGCGTCTCTGAATGTTGTATGACGACTTTCATGTGCTTTTATGAGTTGCAAGCCGGACTTGCGGTTTACCGTCGGACATAATGTCAGTCCTAAGTTTGCGCTCGAATGAAACCCGTCTTTCTCGAAAAACCCCTTTGATAGCGGGAAATGGAACGCGTGGAGTGTAATAATTTCAGGCTGCAAATACAATGTTTACTTTCCATGCATGGCTATCTGGACGGGGATGTCGTTGGTTTGGTTACGGTAGGGATTGAAATATATTTGAGGCGGAGCGGGTTTCTTTTCGGAGGGATTGACGGGCGGAAGTTCTGCGTGGTAGTGAAAGACCCCATAATAGCATGCCAGTCTGCCAATTACGCTAGGCGCATTGCAGGATCGTTTAAACGGAATTAAACTGAGGGTCAAAAAATGGTCGAACTACCATCAATTGAAAAGGATTCAACGGGCATCCAGGGATTGGATGATATTTTGGGCGGCGGTTTTCCCAAGAACCGTCTTTACATGATTCAAGGCGATCCCGGCGTGGGCAAAACGACGCTGGCGCTGCAATATCTCCAGACTGGCGTGCGGGCCGGCGAGAAGTGCCTGTATATCACGCTCTCGGAAACGCGGGAGGAGTTGATGCAGGTGGCGGAGTCGCACGGATGGTCGCTGGCGGGAATTGATATCTTCGAGCTTTCGGCGGTTGAACAGCAGTTGGCCGCGGAGGCGGAGAATACGCTGTTCCATCCGTCCGAAGTGGAATTGAACCGGACGACGCAGTTGTTGCTGAATGAGGTGGAACGGGTGAAGCCGGAGCGGTTGGTGTTCGATTCGCTTTCGGAAATGCGGTTACTGGCCGAAACGCCGTTGCGGTATCGGCGGCAGATGCTGGCGTTGAAAACTTTTTTTGCGCATCGCAAGACGACGGTGTTGTTGCTCGATGATCGCACGGGGGAACATGGCGACCAACAGGTGCAAAGCATCGCGCATGGCGTGATCTCGCTGGAGACGGTGGGAGCGGATTTCGGCGTGGAACGTCGACGGTTGAAGGTGGTGAAAATTCGCGGCTTGAAATACCGGAGTGGTTATCATGATTTCAATATCGAGCGTGGGGGCATCGAGGTGTTTCCGCGCTTGGTTGCGTCGGAACATCACGTGGCGTTCAAGCGGGAACCGGTTTCGAGCGATGTGGCGGAAATGGATCGCTTGCTGGGCGGCGGATTGGATCGCGGGACGAGCAATCTGTTCCTGGGGCCGGCGGGTACGGGGAAATCAACCATGGCTTTGCAATTTGCCATGGCCATGGCCAGTCGCGGTGAGAAGGTGATGCTGTATTCCTTCGATGAAAATCTGGGCACAATGCTGGCCCGCGCAAAAGGGCTGGGAATGGATATTCAAAAGCATCTGGATTCCAAAATGATTTCCGCGCAGCAAATTGATCCGGCGGAATTGCCGCCCGGGGAATTCGCCGCACGGGTCCGCGCCTCGGTGGAGAAGGACGCCAAACTGGTGATCATCGATAGCTTGAATGGCTTCCTGAATGCGATGCCGAATGAAAAACATTTGATCATTCAATTGCACGAGTTGCTGAGTTATCTCAACCAGCAGGGAATGCTGACCATCATGACGCTCGCCCAGCACGGTTTGATGGGGCCGATGAATTCACCGGTGGACGTGAGTTACCTGGCGGATACGGTGTTGTTGCTGCGTTATTTCGAAGCGTTTGGCAGCATTCGCAAGGCGGTCTCCATTATTAAAAAACGAAGTGGCCGTCACGAGGACACCATTCGCGAATACCAGATCACCAGCGACGGCGTGCGCGTGGGTAAACCCCTCAAGGAGTTTCAAGGTGTTCTTACCGGCATCCCGAGCTTTCGCGGCGAATCCGAGCAGATCATGACTTCCAATGTCGGATCCAGACCAAAACTTTCCTGACACACCGGTCTTGATCCTCGCCCCGACCGGGAACGACGCCCTCAATGCGGCGAACGTCCTGGCGAAGATCGGCGTCCCGTCGCAAATCTGCCGGACCATGGCGGAACTGTGCCGGATGGCCAATGACTCGACCGGCGTTTTGGTGGTCACCGAAGAAACACTCGATCTGGATTCAATGGGTTGTTTGCGCGATCACCTCAAACAGCAACCGCCGTGGTCGGACATTCCCGTGGTATTGTTGACGCGCGATGGCGAGGTGCGGCAGAAGGTCCACGACATTCTGAATTTCCTCGGGCCGCACGGGAACGTCAGTCTGTTGGAACGACCATTGCGCGCCATCACGCTTATCAGCGTGCTCAAGGCGGCCTTGCGCTCGCGCCGCCATCAATATGAAGTGCGCGATTTGCTGGAGAGTTATTCGCTCGCGGTGGAAGGCGCGCAATTGGGCAGTTGGGATTTGGATTGGAAGACCGACACTTCCCGCCGCTCGCTCAAGCACGATCAAATCTTCGGCTACACCACCGCGCAACCGCATTGGGGTTTCCATACCATGATCGAGCATGTCATTCCGGCGGACCGCCCTCTGGTGAAAGATGCCTTTGGCCGGGCGCTTGCGGGCGAAGGATTGATGTTTGAAGCCCGGATTCGCTGGCCCGACCAATCGTTGCATTGGATCTCCATTCGCGGTCGTGTTTATTCCAACGGCGAAGCGGAACCGGTGCGCATTGCTGGCGTGGTAATAGATATTACCCAACGCAAGGAAATGGAAGAGGCCGCGCGGATTCAACGCGAACGTCTTGACCTCGTGCTCGAAAAAACCGAAGTCGGCCTTTGGTTCTGGGATCTTCCCAGCGGTAAACTGGTCTTCAATTCTCGTGCCAAGGAACATTTCGCTCTGGCTCAGGAAGCGGAAGCAAGCATGCCCATTGCGTTTGAACACATACATCCGGACGATCGCGAGCGCGTTCAAAAAGCCATCGCTGAAGCCTTGGAAGGTCTCCGTCCTTACGACATTGATTACCGCATCCTCACTTCCAAGGAACGTTGGGTTCGCGCCATTGGCCGCGTATTCACGGACG
>JAQGPC010000046.1 GCA_028293285.1 Pedosphaera sp. | reverse complement strand
CTGAAAAATGTTTTCTGGTGGTATTTGCTGCCGCCCCTCATTGGCATTGGGGCTGTCATGGGTTCGAAGATCTGGAACCAGCGACATGAAGGGTTAACGGAAATAATCTTGTTGGCCGGGGTCTACGTCTTCACTTATGGATTCACCTTTGGAGTTGCTTACTGGGCCAACCAAAATGCGGTCAGGAAGGAACTTGATCCGCGGCGCAAAGAACTAGAAGCGTTGCTGGCCAGTTTGAAATGAGAATTCAGGACAACCCATCAGATCCAAAGGCCGACATCCGCCTCGAGTTTACTGGTGCCCGTCTGTGTCCGTTCCTGGTTCCCGGAAAAGCGTTGGATCAAGCCACAGGCCCCAATTGGCTACATTTTTTCTTTAATGCCCTGTTTGAGCAGCCACCAGTTGACCGGGTAAGACGTGAGGAATCCAAACCACATAGCAATCTGCATCATGAACCAAAAGACGGGGACGGTTTTGCTGATTTCACGGCCAAAGATCAGGAACGTGGTAACTGCCATCCAGCCATACATTCCGATTTGCCACGCCGTGAGAGCCAACGTGTCAGCTTTCAGCGCGGCGACCAAACCTTGCCTGGCGGAGAGATTTCGCATGGGCTTGATCGTGAAATACTGAAAAGCAATCCCGAAAAGAAATGCCAGGACGAAGTCCACCGCCCATGCACCAAAGATTTTGCGGCCAAAGAGCGTCAGTGGAAAGAGAACCATTACCCATTCCGCAGTAATGTCTCCGAGAACACAGCCAGCGCCGCAGTGGGTCGTTGCAATGGCACACATTTGCCAGAATGGCTTTTTCCTTCCCGGAGGTTCCTTGCCCCGCTGTTTTGCTTCCATTATTCGACGATGCGTGCTCAAACGGCCCCATTTGAAATATCCCCAAAGCGCCAGCGGACCAAAATACAATGCTGTGATCGGCCACACGATATCCATAATCCACATGTGCTGGGTGTGACCGGCGAACAGATCAATGATAATCACAACCGCGCAGATCCCGGCAATTGCGAGCGAGGCAACGGATATGAGTTCAAGCCATTGGGGAAATTGCATATCTGACCTCCATTAATCGCGCTCTCGTTCAATAGACGATTAGCTCCTATTTTCACATCCGACAGACAACTCTTTCTGATCTGGGGCATTTCGTCACTAGGGTATTCACCTGAAATCGAGGCGTGGATCTCTCCGTCATCGCTTTGTGGCTGGGACATGAATCCGTGGACACCACGCAAATCTACCTTCATGCCAATCTTGAACTGAAGGAAAAGGCACTCGCCAAAACAGAACCGTTCCGAGGCCGACCTGGGACGATATCATCCACCAGACCAACTCTTGGCCTTTCTCCAAGCCCTCATAATGCCGGGTTGAAAAATAATGAAAAGGGCAGTTCCTCAATGTTTTGAAGAATCGGCCCGTGTGCTCGGCATAATCAGGTGCTAGCTATAAAAATATCCCAACTCGCGCAGGGAGGCGTAATCTTTGGAGCGTTCCTGCGTGCGGCGACCGAGAATGATATGGTCGAGGACTTCGATTTTCAAAAGCTGACCAGCGCGAATTAAATCACGGGTGACTTTGATATCGGCTTCGGAGGGAGTGGGGTCGCCGCTGGGATGATTGTGGACGAGCACGAGAGCGGAGGCGTTGGCACTAATGGCAGTTTTAAAGACTTCTCGCGCGTGGACGAGAAGGGTATCGAGTGTGCCTTGCGTGATGTTTTCGACGCGGATTAATTTGCGCCGGGTGTTGAGGAGGACAACCTGGAAATTTTCCACCTCATAGGTGCGGTTATCTTCGCGCAGTAAGTCAGCGATGGCTTCGGGATTATCCAACACGGTTCCTTCCGGACGCATTTCGGCGGCCATGCGTCGGGCGAGTGTGAAGGCGCTCTTGAGAGCGATGGCTTTGTCGCGACCGATGCCTTTCACTTTGCAAAGGTCCGCCAGCGAAGCGCGGGAAAGAGTGTCCAAGGTGCCGAACCGATGAAGTAATTGCTCGGCGACCTGAATTGCAGAAACCCCTTTCAGCCCCGTTCGGAGTAGAATCGCAATCAACTCGGAATTTTTCAGCGCATCGGCACCCAATTCGACCAGGCGTTCGCGCGGACGCTCGCTGTTGGGCAAATCCTTGATGCGGATGCTGACGCCAGGGGTATTACTTGTGCTGGTGGTCATTGGCGGAACCATTCAAGCATAAGTTAACGAGGAGTTGAAACAAAAAAGGCGCAGTTTGATGGCTGCTTGTTCAGTCGATAAATCACCACTCGATTTTGCACTTTGCATGTTCCGGCCCGGAGGTTATCCACAAGAGTAATGCAAAGCAGCCAACTGCGCTTATGGCAACCAAAGATCGCGAAATATTTTGAGATCGATTTGCGGTCATTGGCGGTATTCCGGATCGCGCTGGGCGCATTAATCCTGCTGGATTTGGCGACGCGGTTGCCGGACTTGCGCGGTCATTATACGGACGCCGGGGTCTGGCCGCGCTCGCTCGCGCTGCAAGAAGCCGCGACTGATCGACATTGGTATTTCTCACTGCACCTGCTCGGCGGTTCGACGGCTTTCGAAGCGACACTATTTGCCTTGGCGGCCGCATTGGCCATCGCGTTGCTGGTTGGTTATCGGACACGGGTGGTCACGGTGCTCTCATGGATTCTGCTGATCTCACTGCACACACGCATGCAGCGGGTGGTGAACAGCGGCGACATGCTGCTGCGCATGTTTCTCTTTTGGGGCATGTTCCTGCCACTTGGCGCGCGGTGGTCCCTGGATGCCCGGCATGGAAAGTTGGGTTCGGCACGCGCGGTGCTTTCGGCGGCATCGGTTGCGCTGCTGTTGCAGGTCTGCATCGTCTATTGGTTCACGGCCGCTTATAAATGGAGCCCAGGCTGGACGGCGAGCGGAGACGCACTCCGCGACGTGCTCAGCATGCAAACTCTCACTTCACAATTCGGTTCTTCGTTGCTGGCTCATCCGGGATTGCTACGCCTGCTCACGTTTGCCACCATCTCACTGGAGATCCTCGGGCCAATCCTGTTATTCGTTCCCTTCGCCAATGGCTTGCTCCGCACGCTGATGGTTTTCGTTTTCTGGATTTTTCATCTGGGCGCACTCGGCACCATGATGAAAATCGGTCTCTTCCCGCTCATTAGCGCAGTGGGATGGCTGATCTTTCTGCCGCCGGGTTTTTGGGAGAAGCTTTTGCATCGCACGCCGCCGGAGCCGGGAAATTTGTTGCAGTCACCTCGTGGGTTGAACGCGGTGGTGGGGATGGTGTTTGCCTTGATATTGTTGTGGAACCTTCGTGATTTAAATCCGAGGCGATTTGCTTTGCTGCCGCATGCAATCGATCCGCTCATGTACGTGGCCAATCTGGACCAGAAATGGGCGATGTTTTCCGGTAAACGCACTTCTGAAATATGGCAGTTTGTGCCCGCGAAGTTACGCGATGGTTCGGAGGTGAACCTGTTGACGGGGACTGACTGCAATTTGAATCAAAGACCGGAACGGCTGAGCGAGCAGTTTCATACTTTCCGGTGGTCGCTTTATCCCGGATGGGCGAATAATACAAATCGTCCGGCGCGGTTCAAGGTTTACGGGGACTATCTCAAGCGTGAGTGGAATCGAAACCATCCGCCGGAGCGAGCAGTGGTATCGTTTGATATTTTCTGCATGCGCGAACGGATACAAATTCCGCGCCCAGCGCCAAGGGTTGAACTGCTTTATTCCGATACGGGCAAAGAATCGCAGCTTAAATGAGGTTTGGTAATCGCGGGAATGGCCGCGCTTAACTACCGGTTTTCACGAGAGCTTTTCTTTTCCAGAAAGCCAGGCCTAGAAGGCCCACTCCGAAGAGTGCATAGGTGCCGGGTTCAGGAGTTGGAGTTGGCCCATAGGCTTCAAATTCGTCGATGCCCAGAGTCTCACCAATCAAATTGCCCTGGTCTCCGGTATTGGGTGAGGTGCCACTGTCATCCACGATCAGGCGGACGCCGGTGGCAAAGACTGGGGTCTGCAGATTATAGACATGCCTGAGGTAAGCATTCGGTGTATTGAATAAGTAATCAACCGTTCCCAGGGTAATCCATTCCCGGTCAGGAGTGCTGGCATCCGGCGAGAGTGCGAGCGTGTATTGGAAGGCATAGTGGCCATCAACGCGGTCGTGGAACGCTCCGTTGTTGTCGCGGCCAAAGGCAAAACTGCCAATTTCAAAGGTTCCATTAAAGTTGATGCCTGCAAATGAAATATCGGTTCCAGCCACCCAGCCATTGGAATCGCCGTAAACGCCATCATTCAGGCTGAGAACGGCATGTCCAGAAAAGACGTCGTGGGCAAAAGCTGTTGCGCCGGGCTGGATCGCCAGGTTATTGGAGCCGAATGAACCGCCAACTTGAGCCAAAGTCAATTGCGCCTGGGCGGAGGGAAGGAAGCTGATGATTAGAATAAGCAACAAAGAGCCCTGCTTTAAGACAGCTTTGCCCAATTTTAAGACAACAGAATTCGAAGATGATTTCATTTTAGCCGCTGGTTCACTGTCCGATTTCAACATAGATATTAATTTTTTTACTATCCTATGCCGAGTAGAGCAGGTTTAAAACCAAGAGCCAACAAAAGAGGAGCTTTTTTTGTCAGCAAAGGTGGAAGTTCAATATCAGGTCTGCTGACCACAGGGCTAAGTGAGGTGAGTAATAGATTGGCAAGAATAACGTGAGGGATGTGCTGGATTGCGCTGGTGGGTTCCGCTTCGGATTGTCTGTATCGAGCTGTTTAAAATCGCGGGCCGAAGCAGAGTTTCTTTTGGGTTTGATCCCTATACACATGCCGGCCCTACGGGCCTTAAGAAGTCACCGGTTTGTCCCAAGTGACAGGAGTAAAAAGTAAGCAAGAATGACGGTTTGAGGAAAGCCATTCGCAAGCTGGTTGAATGGCCTTGCTTGCCAAAATTTTCCCAACTTCACTTAGACCGTCTGCAATTCCTGAACAATGAAAGGAGCAAACTCTTCGTGCAGGTGCGGCGGGATGCGGACTTTGAAGCGGGCGGTTTCGCCTTCGTAATCGCGTTCGACGACCTGGCCGACTTCATGCAAGCGTGCAATGACCGAAGAAGCTTCATGCGGCACGGACAATTCGATGAACTCGCGAATAGGCTTTAGTTGCTTGCTCAGTTCGGAAAGGAGTTCGGGAATGCCTTCGCCGGTTTTCGCGGAAATGCCCACGGCATTCGGCAAGGTTTTGAGAATGTGCCCTTCACCATTCACAAACTTATCAACCTTGTTGAAGACCATAATGGTCGGTTTGCCGGAAGCGCCGATCTCATCGAGCACGGCATTGACAGCCTGAATGTGGTCCATCGACTGCGGATGACTGCCATCCACAACATGGATCAGCAAGTCAGCTTTGACGACTTCTTCCAAGGTGGCTTTAAAAGCTTCGACGAGGCTGTGCGGCAGTTTGCGAATGAAACCGACCGTGTCAGTCAAAAGCACATTTTGGTTCGTGGGCAAACGCAGGCGGCGCGTGGTCGGATCGAGAGTCGCGAACAGTTTATTTTCGGCCAGAACGTCTGCGCCGGTAAGCGCGTTGAGCAAGGTAGATTTGCCAGCGTTCGTGTAACCGACAATCGAAGCGAGCGGCCAGAGACTGCGTTGGCGACCCTGACGTTGCGTGGAACGTTGCCGACGCACGACATCCAACTCACGGCCGATCTTGGCGATGCGATCTTGCACGCGACGGCGGTCCGTTTCCAACTGGGTTTCACCGTCACCACGCATACCAATACCGCCCTTTTGCCGGGACAAGTGACCCCAGAAACGGGTGAGGCGCGGGAGCAGATGTTGCAGTTGCGCGAGTTCGATTTGCAGTTTGCCCTCGCGGGTGCGGGCGCGTTGCGCGAAAATATCGAGAATGAGCGACGTGCGGTCGAGAATTTTGCATTCAAAGACCTGTTCGAGATTGCGGCTTTGGGCGGGGGTCAATTCATCGTCAAAGATGACGGTATCCACATTGTGCTGGGTGCAATGCTTGGCGAATTCATCCGCCTTGCCGGTGCCAATAAACGTGCCGGCCACAGGTGCTTCCATTTTCTGGGTGCCATCGCCGATGACCTGCCCACCTGCGGTGGCGGCCAGTTCGGAAAGTTCATCCAAGGAATCACGCGTGTCCAACGCGGTACGGGATTTTAACTCCACGCCGACGAGAAAAACTCGTTCGGTCTTCTTAGTTGCGGTCGAGATTAGTGCTTTCAATTCCTATTTATCTTCAGGAATAGAATAGCATGTTTTTGGCAGGAGGGAAGGGGGTTTTTAACTGGTTATTGATCCTTTGCGGCTTGTCTAAATGCCTCAGCTACTTCATTTTCCGAAGACAATGCTGGCCAGACCACGTCTTTGCCTTTCCAGATATCCCGGATTTCCCTGGCGGATTTGGCAGGATTCTCCAGTTGAGGGTCGCCACCGTCATCTTTGCCATTCATGCCGACGGAATAAAGCAGGAAGGTGCCATCCGGGTTCAGATGATAACGCAGAGGCTTGCCATCCATGCGATCAAGGGGAACTGACAACAGGAACTCTGGAACGAGTGCAGCGAGTTCCGGCGCAGGTTGACCATGGCCCAATTTATAGCGTTTGAGAGAGATGGCGGTGAGAACCATGTTTTTTTCAGTCTCCTCCTGCAAGGCCTTGGAAATCACGAAACCAGTGATGGAAAACGCTTCTTCTGAGAAAAGAAATCGGCATCGATCATACCACCCCAAACTATGAGCGCTTCCAAATCCGGGAATCAGGCTCTCGAAATTATTTACCAGGTTGGTAGGAAAGCGGTCCCTGGCTGCCGACCATGAAAGGGTGTTGGCTACCCTGCCTCCATCTATAATAGCCTGCCATCGATTCAATGCTCTTAATTCGTCCTGGCCAGCCCAGGCGATGCGCCATAGCGGCAGATGGGCATAATGTAAAACGAAGCCGTGCGTGGGCATGCGGTTAAATTCAACCCCAAAAAAATCTCCACTGTGCTCCACTTCTTCAATAACCCGATTCATGGTGGTCCTGGAAGCGCGGATTTGGTTAAAATAATCCAAATTCATGTTCCGCTCCATTTCCATTGACCTGAGCAATACCTCGGGAAATTCATTGGCTTGCCAGGCAGCTTGCACTTCGGCTAACTGGGCATCATTCCAATCCGGATATTGCAGCGCCTCCCAAGTTGCGGAAAAAGCCAGACGCGCGCAGGCGATTCTGACCAGTTGCGAAATAACCAGCTTTTGATTCTCCAGCACCTTTACCAAGGCAAGTAGCGAATGGAGATGTTCGGTTGCCGCCACCGAATCGTTTCGATGCAAATCATCAATGATTGCGGCTGAGAGCAACATGGCCGTTTTCTTGGGAAAGACCAGCAGGCGAGGAGATTGAAAATCCACGAAACCTTTCGAGTAATCATATCCATCATCGAAACCGGTCTTGGACCAGACACTTTGCAGGCCATGCAGTGAGGCTTTTGTCGGTGCGAGTGTCACCGTGAATTTTGCCCAGGTGTTGGATTCAGTTTTTGTGAGCGGCCAGAAATCCCACTGTCGGGAAACGACTGCATGGCCAGGAGATGAGATGCGCATCCGGGGCGGGGCAGAGTCTGCAATTTTATCAAACGCCTTGAATTCATTCGTAAGGGCAAAAAGATCCTGTGCCGCATTTTGTTCCAAGGGGACACTAGGTGGAATTAATTCAGAGATGCTTAACTTCTCACCTTTTGTGGTGAGTTCCTTAAGGCGCGAGCGCAATGCCCAACTGCCGCGGAAATGTTCGATGCAAACAAAAAGGAAGAGCAGGCTAAACAGGGAAATCAACGCAATGGCTGTCTTGGTCCGAAGTTTTTTCACGTGCGGGAAGGATAATCCTGATTGTGAATGCAGAAAAAGGATATTCCAAATTTTTCAAAAGAAAGCCCGGCTTGCAGCCGGGCTTAGGTGGGATGTGCCATCCTTGCGAACGTCACAGCATAAGGATAGTGCTTAAAAAAATCCTGAGTATCCGTGTTTGTCTGACAAATCAATTCGTTGCTTTCACGCAATTCAGGCTGGCGCATCCAGGCGTTGACCGATGGGGGGCGGGACAGATAACTTGAAAGACCATGGGTTCGCACGCGGTTACATTTCTTCAAGACCTTGCGGTGGTGATGCTCGTTGCTGGAGTGGTGACGGTGATTTTTCACCGGCTCAAGCAACCGGTCGTGCTCGGCTATATCATTGCGGGAGTCATCATTGGGCCGCACACGCCGCCGTTTCCCTTGATCAAGGACGAGGAAACCATCAAGACACTTTCAGAGTTGGGAGTTATTTTCCTGATGTTTTCACTGGGATTGGAGTTCAGCCTGCGCAAGCTCAAAGCGGTGGGCTCAACTGCGTTCATCGCGGCCTTCGCGGAAATCGCCTTGATGAGCTGGGTGGGTTATGAGATCGGGCGACTCTTTGGCTGGAGTGTCATGGACAGTATTTTCCTGGGGGCAATGCTCTCGATTTCCTCGACCACGATCATCATCAAGGCGCTGGGTGAGTTGGGCAAAACGAAGGAAAGATTTGCTGAACTGATTTTCGGCATCCTGATCGTGGAAGATATTTTGGCGATTGTGATGATTGCATTGTTGTCGGGTATTGCGATGACGGGGTCGCTGAAGGTTGCGGATGTGGCCATGACGGTCGGGCGGTTGAGCGTTTTTCTGGTGGTGGTGTTGGTTATCGGGTTGCTGGCCGTTCCCCGGTTGCTCGGTTATGTGGCGAAATTCAAGAGCAATGAAGTGCTGCTAATAACGGTGTTGGGACTGTGTTTTGGAGTCTGTTTGCTGGCGGTGAAGCTGGGCTACAGTGTTGCGCTGGGAGCTTTTATTATTGGTGCAGTTGTCGCGGAAGCGCGGGAGATTGGAAAGATCGAACGATTGATGGAGCCGGTGCGCGATATGTTCAGCGCGGTTTTCTTTGTGTCCATTGGATTGCTGATTGAGCCAAAGTTGTTGGTCCAATACGCATTGCCTATCGCCGCAATCAGTGTGGTGGTGATAGTGGGCAAAGTGATCAGTTGTTCGTTCGGGACTTTTATCGCGGGAAATGACACGCGCACGTCACTGCGCGTCGGGATGGGATTGGCGCAGATCGGGGAGTTCTCCTTCATCATCGCATCGCTCGGATTGACGCTAGGGGTGACAAGCAAATTTCTTTATCCCATCGCGGTGACGGTATCGGCCATCACGACGCTGTGCACACCTTACTTGATCAAGAGCGCGGACGGGTTGGTGGGTTGGTTTGACCAGAAAGCGCCACGCTCACTTGTGGGCTATCTCGATGTTTATACCCAATGGGTGGGGCAGTTGGGAACGCGTCGCAAAAAGACCATAGCAGGCCGACTGATTCGTAAATGGACGTGGCAAATGACGTTGAACCTGGCGCTCATCGCCGCTGTGTTTATTGCGGCGGCATACTTTGAGCAGCGTCCGCCACAATGGCTGACACGATTGACCGGAAGCGCAGGCGGGCTTAAAGCGCTGCTTTGGCTGGGAGCGACGTTGTTGGCACTGCCAATGTTGATAGCCACGTTTCGCAAGCTTCAGGCACTGGGCATGCTGATATCCGAGATAAGTGTTTCACACTCGCTGGCGGGGGAGCGAACGGCAAGCATCCGCGCGGTCATTGCCCAAATCATTTCGGTGGCGGGAATTGTGGGGCTGAGTTTGTTTGTCCTGATGGTGAGTTCCACACTGCTGCCGTCGATCGAGGTGCTCGTGTTGTTGCTGATCATTGTGGGATTGGTGGCCTTTCTGCTGTGGCGCTCTTTCGTGAAGCTGTATGCCAAGGCGCAGATTTCCTTGCGGGAAACATTCGCCCAACCTCCCGCGCCCCGGCAGGAAATTGAAGCGCCCGCTCTGCATGGAATTCTTGCCAAGGCCGAGTTGAAGCCTGTGACCATTGCCGCTGACTCGCCAGCAGCCGGAAAGCTTATTCGCGAATTAGAACTTCGCACCCAGAGCGGAGCGAGCATTGTGGGAATCGAGCGCAACGGTGACAGCATTGTTAATCCGGGGCCGGACGAGGAACTTTTGCCCGAAGACCGGGTACTGCTGCTGGGAGATCGCGAACAATTGGAAAAGGCTGAAAAAATGTTGGGCGCGCAATAACCGAACACTACGGGTAAGTGATTTGGTTGGCGACTTCCAGCGGGCGGTCATGTTTTCCCAAGGTGATCCAGGTTACTTGAGCCTGACGTTTGAACCAGGTCATTTGGCGTTTGGCGAATTGACGGGTGCGGATTTTGACCAGTTCGACGGTTTCCGGCAGGGGACGTTCGCCATGCAGATGTTCCACGACTTGGCGGTAGCCGATGGCTTGCATGGCGGTTTTGTTTTCAGCCAAACCGTGCTGCAATAATTCTTTTACTTCTGCGACAAGTCCGCTTTTGAACATGGCATCGACGCGGGTGTTGATGCGTGATTGAAGATCAGTGGCCTCTCTGGACAATACGAAGAAATTTGGTGCGTGGTGCGTGGTGCGTGAAGACCAATCGGCGCGTTGGACGGAAAAGGGTTTGCCGGTAAGTCGGATGACTTCGAGGGCGCGGATGATGCGACGCGGATTCTGCCGGTCAATCTTCTCGTAAGTGACGGGGTCGCGCTGCTCCAGTTCGCGGAGCATTTCGGGGAGCGGGGTTTTTTCCAACTCGGCACGGAGTGTGGCATCAGCGGGCGGGGCCTCGCCAAGGCCTTCGAGGAAGGCTTTGAAATAAAGACCAGTTCCGCCGCAAAGAATTGGGACGTGTCCGCGCGACTGAATTTCGACAACGGCGGCGTGGGCGAGCCGAACGAATTGGGCGGCGTCGAACGGTTCGTTCAGATTTGCAACGTCGATGAGATGATGAGGGATACGCTGGCGTTCTTCGGCTGAGGGTTTGGCGGTGCCGATATCGAGTCCGCGATAAACCTGCATGGAATCGACGGAGATGATTTCGCCGTTGAGCTTTTCAGCAAGATGCAGGGCGAGTTCGGATTTGCCGACGGCGGTGGGGCCGGCTAGCAGGAGCGGAGGGCGGGTGACGGAGGGCGGATGACGGAGGGCGGAATTTGGCATCGGCCTCCTTGGAATGCTAACTGCGTTTTACTTCGGCGCGGGGGAGGAATAGAAACAATAGCACGCCGCCGAGAATGATGCCGATGCTGACCAGTTGGGCAGGCGTGGCGATGCCGCCGAGATAATGCACGGGGTAGTCGCCGCGGAAATATTCGACAAAGGAACGGAGCAGGGCGTAGGCAATCAGGTAGAGGGCGAAAATCTGGCCATCAAATTTTTTGCGGCGATAGAGCCAGGCGAGCGCGAGGTATAGGCCGAGGTTTAACACGGAATCGTAAATTTCGGTGGGATGGACCGGCGTGCCGTGCGTGGCGTGGTCTGGCGGAAACGTTATGGCCCATGGCAAATGACATTCGCGGCCGAAGCAGCAGCCATTCATGAGGCAGCCCAGTCGGCCGAAGACATAACCCAAAGCAATGCTGGGAGCGACGGCATCACCCAGCTTCCAAACATTAAGCTTTTTTACGCGTATATAGATAATGCTGGCGAGCGTGGCGCCGATAAGTCCGCCGTAAAAAATCAGTCCGCCATGTTGCACCATGAAAATTTCGGGGAACGGATTGGCGGCGAATTGTTCCTTCCAATAGGAAATCACATAGAGAGTGCGTGCGCCGACAATGGCACCGAGGATGAGCCAGGGGCCGAGATCGTAAATTTGATCGGGGCGGATGCCATCGCGTTTGCCCCGTTGCGCGGCAGTCCACAAGCCGCTCAAAAAACCAAGAGCGACAAGGATTCCATACCAATGGACGGTTAAAGGGCCTAACTTGAATGCGATGCTATGCACTGTGACTCAACTTAATGAGAGTCACGCAGGGTGACAAGAGGGGAAATGCGGGTTGGTTGGTATGCTTTAATGCTCCTTCAAAAATGAATGTCTGAACGAATTCGAGTAAAGGAAAGTTGTGTTGTATAGGTGTCGGTTCTCACTATTTGATACTTTTTATGGGCTTATAGCATGCTGCTTTCCAATCTGTTGAAATGAAAAACGGAAACTGAAGTTGTGCAACTGTGAGGACTGACACTTAACTGACATGCTGGTTTGGAAGGGTTAAACGCGCCGGGATGTTTAACATTGCTGCAGCCGGGACGGCTGCTCTCCGAATTTCTCAGCGCGAATCGTTGGTGGCCAGGGGAACCGTTGTGGTGACGGCTGCGCGGCGAAATATCGGAATCGGCGGGGGCATGGGGGAGACCCGAGCTGCCGGAGGCATGGGGGGCATATCAGGGAGCCGATTGACGAGATTGCGCCAAGCTTGGCGTTCGGCAGGGGACATTTTATCCCAGCGTTCGGCATTTCTTAAAAACTCTTGTCGTTCGTCGTCCGTCAAGCTGGCAAATTTGGTAAAAGATTGGATGCACTTCTCACGCTTTTCCTTGGGCAGCTTAGCGAACTTTTGGAGAACTTTATCCATTTGCTGCCGTTCCGCTTCGGGAAGGACTTGGAGCGTTTTCTGTTTATCCGCTTCGGTCAATTCGAAGAATTCCCGAAACCGAGCATCCATCTGTTCGCGCTGGTTAGCCGGCAATTCCTGCCAGCTCTTGAGCTTCCTTGATAATTCCTCGCGTTCCCGGAGCGGGAGGTTTTGCAAGGTTTTAGCCTGGGCTTCGGAGCTTTGCCCGACGAAATAATGTTTGGTGGTTTCGTATTCGAGGACTTCCTTTTGTTGGGTAGGGGAAAGGCGGTCCCATAATTGGAGGCGATCTTCCACCAACCCGCGGTCAACGGCATCGGGAATCATGGCGAGTTCCGCAAGGCGGTTTACGGGCGGAGCTTGCATGAAATGCAACAGGTACCAGCGAAGCTGGGTGGCGCGAAGAACGAGTTCACGCTCATCCGCCGTCATGGCCTGGTATTCATGGATCTTTTCGAGAAGGCGTTTGCGATTTTCCGGAAGATGGCCAAGGAGAAACTTGTCCCGCTCAGCGTCGGTCATGGCCAGAAGCTTGCGAAAGGAATCGACTGGAGATCTCAAACCGGCCGCGCCGGGAAGTCTCATGAGCGGCACTGGAGCCACCGGTGGTGGGGGAGGCACGAGCGACTGCGCGGGAGTCTCGGCAAAGCTCACGGAGAGCCAAGGGCTTGCACTTAAGCCAATGGCCAACCAGAGAGAGCGACGGACAAGCGGGATCATTGCAACAAGGCAAGTATTTCGGTATCGACCCTGGGTTTGGAACCACCAAGGTGGCGGATGGCATCAAAGTCTTCCATCAAACCGGGATTGGCGGAGACGGTTTCGGAAAGCAGAACCACGCTGTCGGCCATGGCATGCCGGGCATTGACTTGATGCTGATGATAGAAAAATAAACAGGAACTGAAAGTCACCATGGCGACGGCGGCTTTGGGTATCCATGAGGTCCAACGGAGGTGCCAACCCTTTGTTGATTTGGCACGAGTTTGGGCAGCCAATTCCTGCTCCACAGCTTGTAGAACGCAGGCGGTGAAGTTGGAGGCCACGGGCACGTTGGGAAGTCGGTCGAAAGCCTGGTTGAGACCCGTTTCCAGTTCCCAGTCCTGCTGAGCTTCGGGGTGGGTTGCGAGGTAGTCCCTGAGGCGGGCTTCCTCAGCCTTGGTCAATCTTCGCCGCCAGCTTTGCTCGCGCAACAATTGATAAACCGGGTCATTCATAACATCGTTATTGATAGTAAAACCGAGTATTCAACAAAGTTGCTTTCATTTTGGCGCATTCCGCCAATCACCCGTCCGCAGGTAGGGCTTGAGCTTCTGCTTCAAGGTCTCCCGACCACGATGTATCAACGACTTAGTCGCGGACAAGGAACAGCCAATTACCTTCGCAATTTCCTCGTAACTCATTTCATCCTGGCGACAAAGAAGGATGGCCGTGCGCTGGTTTTCAGGCAATTCAGCCATGGCTTGCTCCACTTTTTCCTCCAATTCACCGTGTAATACTGTATCAGGAGCAGAGAAAGCCTTAAAATCCTCAAATTGGCGGGCTGGTTGGTCGTCATTGTCCGCAAAGGTGGCTTCCAAGGAATCGGCCGGGTGCCGGGTACGACGGCGAATTTCGTTCAGGCAAAGGTTCCGGGCGATGGTGAAGAGCCATGTACTGAATTTCGCGGATACTTCATAGCGATGGGCTGACTTAAATACTTGAACGAAAACATTTTGAGACAAATCTTCCGCCTCCGTGGCATCCCGCAAAATCCGGTAAGTCAGGTTCATCACCGGTTGTTTGTATTTTTCCACCAGTTCCGTGAAAGCATCTGTGTCCCCGCGCTTTACGCGGAGCATCAACTGTGCATCTGGATCTGAGTTCGTGAACATTACAACTGTGGGTTTCCGAATCTACCAAACACCGGTAAGGAGACAAGGTTTTGCGGCATTGGATATTCGTTGGGCGCTTGCGTTCAAAGAGAATTCCCACCAAAGTCTTTTACAGATGCAGATGTTGCTCGAAAAAATTGAAGCAAGTGCGGCAGAAAAGCTGGTTTTACCCGCCGGGAGGCTTCCTGCTCAGGAGTTAGCGCGCTATAAGACTTTTCTTAAGGTCGAAACGCATCGAATCAAAATTCAACATCGCGCCGGAACGGGCGGACGGGAGATTTGCCGGGCGCGGGCTGTGTTGATTGATACATTGCTCCGTTACATGTGGGATGCGGTCAAGGTCAGCTTTTCGGCGCAATCACAGAAGGAATTTCCGCCCATTGCCCTTGTAGCGATAGGGGGTTACGGACGGGCGGAACTGAATCCTTTCAGCGACATTGATTTCATGTTCCTGCATGAAGGACAAGTGGTGGCTGGAAACAAGCCGCTGCCACATTTGGCCAAGATAATGGACGGCATCCTATATCCATTGTGGGACATCGGCTTAAAGGTGGGATATTCGGTGCGGTCGGTGGAGGATTGTATCGCTGCGGCGCAGGATGATATGCAGTCGAAGACCTCGTTAATTGAGGCGCGATTGATCATCGGCAACGAAGCGTTGTTCAAAAAGTTGCAAAAGGCGGTGCTCACCAAATGTGTTGAGGGGTACGAGACGCGTTATATCGCCAAGCGATTGGAAGACCAGGCCGCGCGGCATAATAAATTCGGCAATTCGCCTTCGATGCAGGAGCCGAATATCAAGAACGGCTGCGGCGGATTGCGCGATTACCAGAACCTGATCTGGATGACTTATTTTAAATATCGGACCCGCTCGCTGGAGGAATTACAGGGCCGCGAACTCATCAGTGATGCGGAGCGGAAGCAACTGGATGCTGCGTATGATTATCTGCTCCGGGTGCGCAACGAGCTGCATTATCACGCGGAACGCGCCGCGGATGTGCTGACGAAAAATTTCCAACCAGCGATTGCCCACAACCTCGGCTTCACGGACCGTTCGCCGAGCGTCCGGCTCGAGAAATTCATGCGCGAAGTCTATACGCACGCGCGAAATATTTATTTGATCAACCGCACGCTGGAGCAGCGCATGGCGTTGTTGCCGGCGCCGAAGCGATTGCAATTCCTGCGCGGCTTGATTGGCCGTGCCAGGCCAAAGGCACAAGAGCAGGCGGCGGTGGATGGGTTCAAGTTTATTGACGGTCATATCCACGCAGCCAATACGCGCGTGTTTCGCGACCAACCACGACGGCTCATGCGTGTGTTCCTTGCTGCGCAGCAACGCGGATTGCGGCTGCATCCGGACCTCGCGCAATTGATTCGCAATTCACTGTCGCTCGCCGATCGTTCGTTTCTGTACGACGAGCATGTGCGGGAAACTTTTCTGACCATTCTCGGCCAGCGCGGGAATGTCGCGCCCACGTTGCGCGCGATGCATGAGGTGGGATTGCTCGGAAAATATATTCCGGAATTCGGCAAACTGACCTGCCTGGTGCAGCACGAGTTTTACCATCAATATACCGCCGATGAGCACACGCTCATGTGCCTCGAGAAGCTCGACCGCGTGTGGGAAGCGAAGGAAGAGCCGTACAGCCGTTACTCGCAACTGTTCCAAAGTTTGGACCGGCCATTTTTGCTCTATCTGGCGTTGTTGTTGCACGATGTGGGCAAGGCGGATGGTCATGGCAAACATGCGAAGGTGGGCAGCGAATTGGCGGAGCGGGTGGCGCGGCGATTGGGCCTCGACGGTTCGGCCACGCATAACCTGCGGCTGGTGATTGAAAATCATTTGCTGATGGCCAGCGTCTCGCAACGACGCGACATGGATGATCCGTCGGTCATGCGCACGTTTGCCAATGAAATACAAAATTCCGAATCGTTGGCGATGCTGACCCTGCATACGTTCGTGGATACTTTAGCTACGAGCGATAAATTGTGGAACGACTTCAAGGATTCGCTGTTGTGGTCGCTGCATTCCCGGGCGGTGCAATTGCTCGCGGGCGGAACGGAATTTGTGCGCGCCGAAGAGAAGCAGCGGGAATTGCTCGCCGAGGAAATCCATCGCAATCTGCCGGGCAATGTCAGCGAAGAAGAATTACTGGCGCATTTTGGCACGATGCCGACACGTTATTTCCACATTCATTCCTCGGGGGAAATCACACGCGACCTGACGCTGACGCATCGGTTCATGCATTTGCAATTGTCGGAGGACGATGATGCCTTGCGACCGGTGATTGATTGGCACAACGAGCCGGATCGCGGCTACACCGTGGTGAAGATTTGCACGTGGGACCGCGCCGGGCTGTTCAACAATATCGCGGGAACTTTCAGCGCGGCGGGCCTGAACATTTTGACCGCGCAGATTTTCACGCGGTCGGATGCCATCGTGCTCGACACGTTTTGCGTGACCGATGCAAAGACCGGCGCGCTGGCGAACCGGGAGGAACGGGACCGTTTTGAAGAATTACTGAACCAGGTGTTGATTGGTGAAGAAGTGAATTTGAAGGCGTTGATCGCGAAGCAACGCGTGAACCGGCCATTGTATCAATCCTACGAAGGCGACCAGATGCCGACACAGATTTCCTTCGACAACGACAGCTCCGAAAGCCGCACCGCCATCGAAGTGGAAACCGAGGACCGAATCGGTTTGTTGCACGCCATTTCCGAATCACTGGCCGAACTCGACCTGAATATTTCCGCCGCGAAAATTGTGACGGAGAAAGGAGCGGCCATTGACACATTTTACGTCAACGAGCAGGACGGCAGCAAAATCCTGGATGCCGGACGGCAAAGTTTTATCGAGCGGAAGATTCGGAATTCGATTAATGGGTTGTAGTGCAGTTAGTTTGCAGGCAGGCCTTGGGTAAGAGACTTACACTTGTAAACAGAACATTACTCCGTTAAAAAAACCGCATGAAGTATTTCATTTGACAAGTTTTGAGCGCAGTCCTGCTTTATCTAGGAACGCCTTGTTTTGCTCAAAGTCCACCGATAAATGACAACTTCACGAACCGGATAGTTTTACCCAGCGGCTCCGTAACCTTCACCGGGACGCTTGCCCACGCTACCCTCGAAGAAGGTGAATCCAGCGGTTTGGTGGATCCCGGTGGGTCCAACACTCAAGCAAGCGGCTTCAGTTCCTCCGTTTGGTGGTCTTGGACGGCCAGTGCCTCGGGACCGGTGACATTTGAAATTTTAAATTTTTCCACAAATGATATAAGAAACGAAGGGATTGATGCGTGGACAGGAACAAATTGGCCGGAGGATGTCGCATTCGTAGGAGGTGTAAGATCTCATTTGGGACGCCATCCCTTTTTTTCTTTTCCTGCAATCGCCGGCACCATTTATCAGTTACGGGCGATTGGAACCAATTACGGCGATTTTACTTTAAGAATTACGGAAACGAATGTGCCCATCATTGTCATTCAACCAGCCGACCGGACGGTCCTAGTCAATGGCAGCACTTATTTCAGTGCGTTGGCTGCTGGTGCGCCATTGGATGGGCCGCGTTTTTCCTATCAGTGGCGATTTAACGGACTTGATTTGCCGGGGGAAACTTTTCCGATTCTCAGTCTGGATAACTTGACGACCAATCAATCAGGCAATTATTCAGTAATTGTTTCCAATGCGGTCGGCGGAACCATTAGTGATGTGGCCGTCTTAAAAGTGACAGAAACTATCAGCCCGCCACAGCTGATGTTTGTCGGCTGCTCGAACGGATGGTACAATTTTAAGATCCTGGGCGACTTGGGCAGGTTGTACCGTATTGAATCCTCCACCAATTTAGTCAACTGGTCCGAGGAAAAAAGTTTTCCGAAAGATTTTATTTACCCCCGCTCAGCCTACTTAGTCTACTTCCCACCCAGGGAAAGGAACGGCATGGTTTATAATGATACAAACTTTTTTTCTGTTCCACAATCCATGCAACAGAAATTTTATCGCACAACCAGTTACGTTGCACCCAATGAGATATGCATCAATAATTTAAATAAAATACGATGTGCCAAAGATTTCTGGGCTCTTGAGTATAGGGCATCCTTAACAAGCACCCCTGATATGGAAGAATTAAATCCATATATAAAAAACGGAGTTCCTTTTTGTCCTCTGGACGCCAGCAAAATTCCAAACAATAGCTATTCTATCGGCGGCATTACCATAAACCCGTACTGCAAACTTTCCTTCGGTGATCACATTCACGTTCTTGAAGCGCCGGAGTATTAAAGTTTTTTTACTTTTTCCCGACGATTCGGCAGGAATTATTTTAATGTCACATGATTGGAGACGCTGCCGTCGCAAAAGAGGGTGTTGCCGTCGATGGGGCAGACGACGAGGATTGTCCGGGCATTGATTTCGTTGACGTTGGTGCCGGAGTGGAATCGATAGGTCACGTTGGCGGGTGTAAGATGCTGGAAGTCCGCCGCTGGTTTTTTCGACGGATCTTGCGGGCAGAGCAGAAGCCGGGGATTCGATAGCTCGTTGGACAGGACTTGAAAATGTAGTGCTGAATTATTATCAAAACCGTCCTTATTCGCCGCGCAACATTCCATCGTGCCGCCCAGGTTGGTGCTGACGTTAAATGGATATTGGCTCTTGTTGTCATCGGCCCATATTCTGCAAGTTATTCCTATTTGTTTCAGGTTGTTGACGCAGGTGATTTGTATGGGCACTCGTCTATCCATGTATGGAGACGACTGGGCAGCATCCGAGGCATCTATATCCTCCAGTTTCGGGTTATATACCAACCAGAATATTGCGGACACTACGATTAAGCTGCCAACCACCAACCCGGTGGCAAATAGCAACTTTTTAGTTTGCGGCTTGTTCATAAGCGTATCAATAAAGAGGGCATGCCGCCATTATGATTAATTTCCTTGTGATGGTTTTCATAGTTCTTTCTTCTGCATTGCTCGACTCATTCTTTTTAAGGGAACTGTAGCCAAGCTGCGCAAAATTCTTTTGTCGGTCGATTTCTCCATATAATTGAATGTTTCGTCCCACGCTTATGCCGTGGAGTGAAATCATCCAGCATATATACGGATGGAAACGGGCGGTTCTTTCAAAAATCGTGCAGATGAGACACGAATTGAACAACAAAGGCGCCAAGACGCAAAGAAGAATGGCCACGGAAAGGCATGCACAGATGCGTCGAGAAACGAGGGTCAAAGGTCGAGGGCCAACACAAGAGAAAGCAGAGGTGGGATGCAGAATGCAGAGTAACCGCGGATGGGGAATGGAAGATCATGATTCAAGACACCAGCAGATTGGCCGCGAGAGGGCGCAAAGGTCACAAAGAGAAACGAGCCGAGCTAGTGTGAGCTTATACGACCTGGTACGAGTAGATGTGCGTTGATAGTTCGAAATGGAAGAAGGTTTGGGTTGCCGGTGGTCCGCTGACGGTCAATGAGCGGATGCGTGGATTGCATTGAAGCGGTCCCGCATGCGGGACCGCGCTCCTATGAACAAGCTGCAGTCTGATTTCAGGCAAGCCGGAATTCTCTCGTCGTCGATTTCATCGACGATGGGAGAAATAAGGAGTTTTTGGCGATTTTTGATTTTCGACCTGGCTTTTCAGCCGGGCGGCATGAGGCCGTTTATTGCATGGCGAACGACGAGGTGTCACCTGAAATTACTGTTAATGCTGGCTGAGCAGCGCCTGCTTGCGTTCGGACGGGAGCGAGGAGTTTTGGATGGCGATCTGCGCGGCTTTGGGATCGGATTGAAGCCATTGTTGAAAGGCGGATTCCTGGGCGTTGCGGCGGATTTCTTCATTTTGAATCTTGTCGGCCCATTTGGCGGCGGCGGCGGGATCGGAATTGGCCAATTGGCTGGTGAGGGAATTGATGGCGGTGTCACGGCTATGGCCGTCGGGCAGATTTTGGATCCAATCGCCTGCGGCCTTGGGATCGTTTTGCGCCCAGGAGGGAATCAAATCCTGAAACGCGCTGTCGCGCAATTGGCCTTCGGGAAAAGTGGCGGCCCAAGCGGCGGCGGCTTCGGGTTCGGTGCGCGCCCAAGGTGAAATGACGGAAATGGCGGCGGTGTTTTGGGCATCGCCAACGGGCAGATTGGCAACGAACTTGGCGGCATCCAGCGGTGATTCTTCGGCCCAACCCGAGGCGATGCTGTTCAAGACGTGGTCGCGTGCTTCACCAGCGGGCATCTGGTTTGCCCATTCAACGGCGGACTTGGCATCGTTCTGGGCCCATGAATTGGCGATGTTGCCGAGGAAATTGTTTTGTGTCTCACCGGGCGGAATGGTTTGCGCGAAGGCGGCGGCGGCCTTGGGATCATTTTGCGCCCATTGAGAACTGAGATTGTTCAGCGCATTCTGACGACCTTGTCCCTCGGGAAGTTGCTGAACCCATTGGACGGCGGAGGATAAATCATTCTGGGCCCAAGTGGAGGCAATCTGGCCAATGACTTCATTGCGCATGGGGCCTGCCGGGAGAGTGTTGGCAAACTCGGCTGCGCCTTTGGGATCGGTTTCGGCCATGCGATAGGATAGGTTGCGCGTAGCTTCCTTACGTGCCGGGCTTTCGGGCAGAGTTTGTATCCATTCTTTGGCGCCTGCCATGTCGGATTGTATCCATTGATTAAGCACCTGGTTGACCGCCTGGCTTTGCATGGTACCGGGCGGAAGTTTCATGGCGAGGGCGGCGGCGGCCTTGGGATCAGAATTGGCGAGGTTGCTGGCGACGCTTTGCAGCACCTGGTTGCGGGACTGACCGGGCGGAAGGCTCTCGGCCCATTTGAGAGCGGCGTCGGGATCGGTTTGCGCGAAGGTGCTGCCGATGTTGTTGAGCAGATTGTTTCGCAAATGGCCCGGAGGCAAATTCATGGCATAAGCGATGGCTTCCTGCGGGTCAGTTTGGGCCCATTGGTAGCCTAGATTTGCGAGGGCATTTTGTCTGCTTTGGCTATCAGGCAATTGTTGAGCCCAGGCAACGGCGGCGTGCATATCGTTGTTGGCCCATTCAGAGGCAACGGTGCTGATGGTTTGTTCGCGCATCTGCCCGGGCGGTAGTAACAACGCCTGGCTGGCAGCAGCCTGGGGATCGGTGGAGGCCCATTGTGTAATAACGCCGTGAAGCGCGCTGATCTTTTCGCGGGTATCCGTGAGCGTGTTGGCCCAGGCAAAGGCCGCGCCAGGATCGTTCTGGGCCCAGGTAGTGGCCACAGCCTGACAGGCATTGAGACGTTGCTGTCCCGGCGGGAGTTGAACAACACGAGCTGCAGCGGCTGCCGGGTCGGTGGAAGCCCAGACGTTAAAAATGGAATCACCAAAATTCATCGTATTGCGCATTCCGGCTGGCAATTGGTCCAGAAGAGCCAAGGCTGCCTGCGGATCTTTCTCAGCCAGCGGTGAAATGATCATTTGAAAGGCTTCGTTGCGAAGTTGGCCCGGCTCGAGTTGCTTGACCCATTCAGTCGCGCCCATGGGATCTTTTTGCGCCCAGGCACCCAGCACGATAGTGATGGCAGAGTGACGGTATTGTTTTCCGGGGACGGCATCGGCATACGCCATGGCGGCCTTCAGGTCAGATTCAGCCCAACGTGGGAGCAGTAGTTGCCGCAACTCGAGTTTGATGTTTGGTAAGAGAGTTTTATCTATGAGAGCCATGGCTTGGGGAAAGTCGGCTGGTTCGATGGCTTGCACCAGATCGTTCATGGCTTCATAACGGCGGTTGGTCCCTTTTCGGAGAACATCCTGAATTGCCGCTTCAATTTCGTTGGGGGCCAGTTTCTTTTTAGGGTCTTTTTCCTCAGCCTTGGATTTGGCCGGTTTGGTTATGGCGGGCAGAGCTTTGGATTGTTCTTTCGTTGCGACGGTGGTTGGCGGGTGGAAGCGATGGCTGTTCCTCCACTGGCCACCAAACCAAAAGCCGATGGCCAATCCAATCAGGACGAGCGCCAGCGAGCTAAACAAATTCTTGGTCATAACAGGGCCTCAATTTGAGTAACACTAGAACGTTTGACGGAATCGCAAAACAAAATTCCCAAAAAGAATTAGCGCGCCTCTCTTGTGAGACAATATTCCAGTGTCATTAGCGTTCATTGGTAATTCGATATGCTTGCTATTGCCTCATTGTCTATCCTGTAGCACACTACGGGCATTGGGTGAGCAAGGATATTGGTCTGTAACAAGGACTTGTACGCCTTTTAAAGTAAACTTTGGACTTTGAACTTTTACACTTTGGACTTTAGGATAAACAAATGAAACATTCCGGCAAAGCCCGGCAGGCGGCTTTTAAAATGATTTTTTGGACGTTGGTTGCGCTTGGCGTGATCTTCGTCGCAGCGATTATAGCAACGATGTTGGGGACCTTCATCGCCATCATTTCCACGTTTCTGGTGGGATTGTGGGTGTTGTTTGCGTTGTTCACGCTTTATTTCTTTCGCGACCCGACCGCTACGGTGCCAATCGGTGCCAATCTGGTGGTTTCTCCGTCGCATGGAACCGTGGATGCGATTGGGGAGGTGGAAGAGCTCACGTTTATGGGCGGCAAGTGCCAGCGGATCTCGATTTTTCTAAATGTTTTCAATGTGCATGTGCAAAATGCGCCGGTGAGCGGAAGAATTTCCCATTTCAAATACACCATCGGCCAGTTCCTGAGCGCGACCAGGAGTGAATGCGCGGACTGCAATGAAAACCTGCTCCTGGGTATCGAGTCGAGTGAGCGTCCGGGCGATAAGATTGGTTTGCGGTTAATCGCCGGCTTGATCGCACGACGCATCGTCCCGTTCGTGAATAATGGCGAAGAAATCATGCGCGGCGAACGGATCAGCCTGATTCAATTTGGGTCGCGGACGGATTTGTATCTGCCGCTTTCCGCCAAGATCAAGGTGAAGCTTGGCGACAAGACCGTGGGTGGTGAAACCATCATGGCGACATTTGAATAAAAGATATGGCGACGCCTGCGACTTCCAACCTGCCCGAAGCCGGACCGCCGAAGTTAAAGATTTATTTCCTGCCCAATCTGCTCACGGCGGGCAATCTGACCTGCGGCTTCGTGGCGCTGACGAAGATTGTCGAAGCGGATATTAATACCGATGCCGGGCTCAAGCAAATTCAACTGGCCCTGGCTTATATTCTGCTGGCTTGCATTTTTGATTTATTCGATGGCC
This sequence comes from Pedosphaera sp., assembly GCA_028293285.1. Classification (GTDB taxonomy): domain Bacteria; phylum Verrucomicrobiota; class Verrucomicrobiia; order Limisphaerales; family Pedosphaeraceae; genus Pedosphaera. The sequence goes on along the minus strand of JAQGPC010000046.1, from coordinate 3,581 downwards.
GCGTGGCGCGCATGGGCGGGCGGGAAAGTCCTTTTGGCCGGGAGTTCGATTCGCTGGCAGATTTGATTTCATTCGGCGCGGCTCCGGCCTTTCTAGTGCATCGCATTGTGTTGAAGGATTTTTTACCACAACACCCGCAAATTGGCTGGTTCATTGCCTCGATTTACCTCATTTGCGGCGCGTTTCGTCTGGCCCGATTTAATTGCCTGGCCACGATGGCGGGCGGGGGTGGTGGCAAGGAATTTCTGGGTTTTCCCATTCCCTCAGCGGCGGGACTGGTGGCTTCAATCACTTACTTCATGATCTGGTGGGAGCGAAATGAATTTGCAACGAGTTGGTGGAAATATCTCCTGCCGGTGCTCATGCTCTTCCTCTCGTGGATGATGGTCAGTGAAGTGAAGTATCCAACCTTCAAATCCTTGGATTTGCGGTCCACGCGTAGTTTTACGAAAACGCTTTGGGCCATTTTGCTTTTGGGTGCGATCGTGATCCTCAAGGAAAAGATTCTAACGTTTCTGTTGCCGCTGCTTTTTACCGGATACTTGATTTACGGATTTATTCGTCCGCACATCTCGCGCAAGATGCGGGAAGAAATCGAAGAGGAAGAAGAGGGCGAGGATAGCGCTCCAACGGTATAACTGCCGCGCATGCCTGAGTTACCGCCCATCCTCCTCGCGGTCCTGACTGGTTTTCTTAGCGGCTTGCTGCTTTCGATTCCGGTGGGCCCGATCAACGTGACGATCATGAATGAAGGGGCGCGCCAGGGATTCAAGTGGGCGGCCCTGATTGGAATAGGCGCTTCGTTGATGGAAGTCATTTACTGCGCCCTGGCCTTTACCGGGTTTGCCTCATTTTTCAGCAAGGGTTACATCAAGGCGGCCATGGAACTGGCGAGTTTTGTATTTATGCTGGGGCTGGGGTTGAAATTCCTGCTGGCCAAATCGATTCCCGCAACAAACAAGATTGAGGAGAGAATAGAGACGCGTTTGCATCCACACTCGGCTTTCATGATTGGTTTCGTACGGGTGATGGGCAATCCCGGAGTATTTCTTTTTTGGATCATTCTCGGCGCGCATTTCATCTCGCGCGAGTGGGTGCAACCGACCTGGGAAAGCAAGGGCGCCTGCGTGCTCGGCGTCGCGTTGGGAACCGGTTTATGGTTTATCGGATTGAGTTGGGCGGTGTCGCTCGGACACAAAAAATTCAGCGATAAAACTCTTTTGCGAATGGAGAAGGGTTCGGGGATTGGGTTGCTGGCTTTGGCCCTGGTCCATGGCGTTCACATGGTGATGGTCATGGCGGAGCATAAGAAGTAAAGCTATCCGGGCTTGGAGAGTTAATCCCGCACGGTGTTCAGCCCGAGACGGAGAATGCGATCGATCAATTGAGGATACGGGACGTTGGCCTTAAACGCGGATTGCGCGAAGTCTTCGTCGGCGGCAAGGATGGGATTCGGATTGGCCTCAATGAAATAGACTTCATTCTTCGCGGTGACTCGCAAGTCCACACGCGCATAGCCATCAATGGTAAGCAGGTGGTAAATGCGTTTGCAGATTTTCTCAATCTGAGTAGCGAGCACGGGATCAAGTCTTTCGGCGAATTGATTCTGCAAACCCCATTTCTTTCGATATTCCTCATCCCACTTGGCTTTATACGTGGCGATTTTGGGCTCGTCCGGCGGGACTTCCTTAAAGACGAGTTCGCGGATGGGAAAGACTTGGAGACGTTGGTTGCCGAGAATGCTCACATAGAATTCACGGCCTTCGATATATTCCTCGGCGATAACATCGCTGTTATACTTCTCATGTATGAACTGGACGCGCTCTTTGAATTGCTCGTCGGTCTCGACAAAGGACGCCTGAGAAATGCCGAGCGAGGCTTCTTCATTGAGTGGTTTGATGAGGATGGGGAACTTGAGTCGCTTGGGCCGCGCGATGCGTTTGCCGCGGGCGATAGTCACGAACTGCGGCACGTGAATGCGATGATAACTGAGAATTTTCTTGGAGATGCCTTTGTGTTTGCACAGCGTGAGACCCGTCGAACCGCAACCGGTGAATGGGACGCCCTGCATGGCAAGGAGCGAAACGATGTTCTGGTCGAACGTGCGGTTGTTCTTGAACTGATCGGCAAGGTTGAAAATGACGTCAGGCTCAAAGCTCTGGCGTTTTTGCTGGAGCAAATCAAGATCATCAAAGATGGCGAGGTGTTCGGTGGTATGGCCAAGTTCGCTGAGCGCCGCGAGGACGTTGGCTTCGGTCTTCCAATCATCTGTCTTCAACTCTGCGCTTAAATCCTGGTCGAGAGTTGTCGGGGCGATGGCATCGAAGAGTGCGAGGACTTTGAGTTTGCGTTTCACTGTTACTTGGTGCGTTTGAATTTGCCGGTGAACAAATAATTCATCACCAATGTAGTGATGTAGGAGGAAACCTGCAAATTTTGCTGGGCATCGTCCGCTTTAATATAGAGGTCGAGCTTATCGCAACGATCAATGAGCCGGGTCAGCAATTCGTTCACGCGATACTTTTTTTCATTGGTCCATTGGCAGACGGAATTCATCAACAGCCGGCGTCGCTGGCGCAGGTAGGCGGAGGCTTTCAGTCGACCGGTGATCTCCGGACCGGCGTCGAAGAGTTGGCGGAGATCATTATCGTAGAAGTCGGGATAGGAATCTTCGTAGAGCTTGCGCTTGCGCGCATAGTGGGTCTTGAGCTTGATGTTGAGGAAATTGTAATCGGCAAGGCGGTATTCGGGTTGATAGATGGGCGGTTTACCGGCCAGCGAAAGCATCAACTCGTCGAGGTATTCAAGTTTCTGCAATGCCTTCCAACCTTTGTAACGTTCCCGCCAATCAAGCCCCGGGGTAAGCCAGACGGCGAACGTTTCGGCGAAATCTTCATCGGGATGACTTTGTGCATACCAGTCATCAAGATGCACGACGTAGGAATGACTGTAAGGACGCGGACGATAAAATTGGGGCGTCTCTTCGGTGGAGGTCAGGCCGAAGGTGCGTTGCCATTTCTTTTTGCGATAGAGTTGATACGCATAGGCGTAGGCGTGCGCGGCTTCATGGCGCATCAATTTCATGAACCACTCGGCGGTTTCGCCTTCGACTTCGAGGATCATCTTGCGCTCAAGTTTGCGCAGGCGGTCATGGGTGAGAAAAAACGGAATGAAGATCGCGGGAATGCCCACGGGAACGAACCATTCATCACCGACGTGGCAGGGCGGGTGGAACGTCAGGCCCTTTTGTGAAAGTTCGTCGTAAAACTGCTTGATGAGCGGTTCAAGTTCGGTGCCCTCCAGCTTCAGGCCAAGCTGGGAAATTTTTTTCTCCAACAACTCTTCGTCGCTGAGATTGACCCAATCGGCGGCATCCATTGAGAGAAGGGTAACAGTATGGTAGGACAGGCACAAGCTCGGCAAAGGTCGTCGGAAAAACACAGGCAAAAGCAAGTTAGCAGGCTGCTGAAAAACCCCAACAAATTTTGAAACCATCTGGTTGTCCTTGCGTCTGATGATGCCTGCGTGGAAAAGCCAAAGCCCAGCCGGAGTTTTTGACGATTATCGACCTCAACCAGCGC
>JAQGPC010000036.1 GCA_028293285.1 Pedosphaera sp. | reverse complement strand
GCTTCACGGGCCGCGAAGGAAGCAGCGAGCAAACGAGACTTCACAGCCTATAAACAAGCCCAAGCCGCTAAATCAGGTTCGAGCGGCAATCCCTCAGATGCACCGCAATCGCGCACCTTGGATCCATCCGGCAACGCGCCGCCCATCATTCCGCGCTCCACTTCGCCCACTGTTAATTCTCAACCGACAAGTTACGGGGGCAACAATTATTCCGGTTCTTATCGCCAGACGTATTATCCCGATTACCAAACTTATTCCACGCGCTCCGTTCGCATCCGTAATTATTACACGCCTTATTATTCGCGACCGGTAGTCATCTACAATGACAACTACAGCAGCCTGTTTTGGTGGTGGCTCCTGGATCGTCCGCTGGAAGAACGCGCTCGCTGGACGTATTACCATCGCAATGACATGGACGATGCCCGCTATCGCGCCCTGGTTTATCAGGATATGGAACTGGACAATCGTGTCCGCGAACTGGAGCAACGCCAGGCTCCCATTGATCCCGACTATGTCCCCGCCGGCATGGACCGCGACCTGATGTACACCGACAAATACATCAACCGCGTTTACCACAATCGGCCCACGCACAATGGCCAGATCGCTTTTTGGTTTATCATAATTCCCACTGCCATTGGTGTGGGAGGCTTTTTCATCTGGCTCATTTTCTTCAAACGCTGGCAAACCAGAACTGCTTAACCTGATCAACAATCCAATACATTAATAATGAACCTGCATCTCCCTGATTACTTCCTGGCCGATCTCGCTGTCACCGTCGCCTTTGGAATCGTCGCCATCCTGCTTCTCATCCTCGGTTACAAAGCCTTCGATAAACTCACTCCCGGAGTGGACTTCGACGCAGATTTGAAGAAAGGAAATATTGCCACGGCCATTGTCATCGGCAGCTTTCTGCTCGGGATTTGTTATGTGATCGCCCACGTCATCTCCGCGACTTTGGGCGGGACTTGATTTGTAGAGAGAATGTAATTGCAGGCTTCCTTTGTAACTTTTTAACATTGTAACACTTTCGCCATGTCTGACCCCAAAAATAACGGCAAGACCCTTTGGGAAATGCTCACCCATCGCGGCCAGGAAACCGTCGCCGCCGTCCCGTTCGCCAATCCCCTCGACTTGCGGGTCAACTCTTCAGTCCTGGTTTCCCGCGTCAATGGCCCGGAATTCGGCGACTATGAATTTTCCGTCAAAGAAATTCGTGAATATGTCCGGCGTATCAACAGCCAGGAATATGGTTTCACCGATTACGTCCTGACCGGCACCAACACCAAAACCTTCGATGCGAATGATGCAGTGACGGTTCATTTGCGAGTGGTGCCGAATCCGCAAGGCACGAAGGATTCGGTGTTGCTCCGTCTTTACGATGAATTTGCCTTCTCGCAGGATTTTCTCGACGTCGTCAAAGATACCACCGGCGTTTTTGAAGTCACCGATGATGAGACCGGCAACAAGGAAACCTACACGCGCATCAACGGCATCAAAGATTCCTACGAAGCCAATCTACTGATCATCACCGCCACCACGGATGATGGCAAAGCTCCCGCTGGCACTAGCAAAACTGCCAAACTCGAATACTGGGATTATTGGCGCGACATGGACATCGGCGGCGGCAAGACGGCAAAACAATTTGTTTTCGTAGAAATGGATTCCGATACCGGCTGGTTCCAAATCTGGCGCGGGACTGAATTCTTCCTATAACCGCTCCAGACCGCGTAATGGATGGGTTTCATTTGCAGGCGGGTTTAATCTCGCTTCCGCCAAATCCTGCAAAAATCTCCTCCGGCCCTTCCAATAAATTCATTGGCTAATACCCGCCTCCTTCCATTATGTTCCCACGCTGGGATTTATGATTCGTTCATTCGTTTATACGACTCAAGGCAAGCTGTATGGCAAGGACATCGAAGTCGGCCTCATGCCCACTTTGCTGGCCGATACCAATCTTTTCCTCTGGGTGGATTTGGAAAAATCAACTCCTGATGAGGCCAAGCTCATTTTGGAAAAAGTTTTCCACTTTCATCCGCTCTCCGTCGAGGATTGCATCGCGGAAAGTTCTTCACCCAAGGTCGAGGATTATACTCCCGGCGACGAAGACAGGTTTGCCCCTTATCTCTTCATTGTCATCCATGCGGTAGATTACAATCGCAAGGACGGCAAATTTGCCACCAGCGAGCTCAATTTTTTCCTCGGCAAAAATTTTCTCGTCACGTACCACGATGTCCCGCTCCGGACAGTCGCGCAAACCGAGGAGCGTTGCATGAAGGGCACCATGCACGTCGCCCGCGCTCCCGACCGCGTCGCTCATACTTTGCTGGACACGCTGGTGGATAACTACAAGCCTGCGCTCGATGAGCTTTCCGTCGAAATCTCCACCCTGGAACAGGAAGCCCTGCAACATCCCAGCCCGAAGACGCTCAATAAAATTCTCCAAGTTAAAAAAGAGGTGATGCACCTGCGCCAGATCATCGGGCCGCAACGCGAAGTCCTCGCCCGCCTCGCCGCCGGTGAATTCAAACTCATCCGCCCCCATCTCGTTCCCTATTTCCGGGACGTGTATGACGACCTCTACCATATCTCCGAACTCTCGCAGGGTTACACCGATTCCCTCACCGGCATCCTGCAGGTCTATCTGAACATGTCGTCCAATCAGACCGGTGAAGTCGTTAAACTCCTTACTCTGTTCACCATCGTCACCACCCCGCTCATGATGATTGGCACTTGGTATGGCATGAATTTTCACGATATGCCTGAACTTGGCTGGAAACATGGCTACGTCGTGGCTGCGATAGTCATGGCCCTTTCCACCGTCGTCACGTACTGGTATTTTAAGAAAAAGAAATGGTTCTAAATATCAGTGATAAGAATTTATGGAATGCCGGAATGATGGAACAGAGCGCGAGTTCATTCCTCCTACCTTCGCGTATGAATTGCAACCCCTTGAACATGAAGCAGAACGTGGGGTCATGTTTTATGTTTAATTCTGCATTCAACATTCAGCATTCTGCATTTTAACAATGCCTCCCAAATCCAGCTTTTTAGATAAAGTCCTTGGCCGGATTGGACGGCTTGATGCGGAGGGCCTCCAAAGCGTCGTCCAACGCCTTGCGAGCGAGCGCAGCTTTCTGGAGACGCTCTTCAATACGATTGAAGACGGCGTGCTGGTAGTGGATGCCAACGGGCGTATTGCTTACTTCAATCAGGCGGTCACGCAATTGCTCGGTCTCAAATCCGATGACGCTGAAGGACGGCCCATTGCTGATTTTCTGCCCGAGGTTGATTGGAAAAAGCTCGCCCGCATGGATACAACCGGAGGCCAACGTGTCGTGCGTCACGAATTTGAAGTCAACTTTCCCCGACCACGTTTCCTGCGACTCTACGCTGCGCCACTGGATGGCGAAGCCGCCGGCAGTTCTGGTTTTGCCTTGATCCTGCACGATGCCACGGAAGCCCGGCAGAAGACTTTTGAGGCCATCGAAAGCGAACGCATCCAAGCCCTGACTTTGCTGGCGGCGAGCGTCGCGCATGAAATTGGCAATCCTCTCAACGCGCTCCACATTCATTTGCAATTGATGGAGCGTGAGTTGAAGAAACTTAAATCCACCTCGGCCGAACCCGCCCTCAGTGCCCGGCGCAATGCGCGGGCGCAAGCGACTGTGCTGGGAAGCGATGTCCCGGAAATTGCCCGCAAGCTGGAACAATACCTCGACGTGGCCAAAGGTGAAATCAACCGGCTGGATTATATCATTACACAATTTCTCCAGGCGATCCGCCCGACCTCGCCGCAACTCAAACCAGCCTGTCTCAATGATGTGGTTCAAAAGACTTTGACGTTGCTGCGTCCCGAGCTGGACAATCGTGGTTTGACCATCAAGGAAAAGCTCGCACGCCGGTTGCCTGATGCTCCCATTGATCCGGCCCAACTGCAGCAGGTACTGGTCAACCTGGTCAAAAATGCCATGCAAGCCATGACCAAGGGAGGCGTGCTCACCTTGCAAACTGGCGGCGGCTCCGATGGTGTCTGGGTCAGCGTGGCGGACACCGGCGGCGGCATTCCGGAGGAACAGATTAATCGTATTTTCGATCCGTTTTACACGACCAAGAAAAAGGGAACGGGCTTGGGCCTGATGATCGTGCAACGCATCGTGCGCGCCCATGGCGGAAGAATTGAACTGGAAAGTCATGTCAATCGCGGCACTACTTTTCGCGTCTGGCTGCCCCTGCACGAGCGGACACCGCGCTTGCTGGGAGCCGCTCCGGAAGATAAAGATCAGGTTGCGCATTGATGAATACCGTTGCTGACAAGCCGATGTTGCTGATCGTGGACGATGAAAAGCCCACGCGCGAAGGACTGCGCGCGGCGCTCGAAGATCGCTACGACGTTTACGTGGCTGAGGACGCCAAGGCTGCGATGGAACTTTTGGAACGCGAAAACTTCGCCGTATTGCTCACTGATTTTCGCCTCCCGAACGAGGACGGGATGAAATTAATTTCCCGTGCCAAATCGCTTTCCCGACCGCCCATTTGCATTTTGATGACGGCTTATGGTTCGGAAGAATTGGCAGTGGATGCCATGAAGCGCGGCGCGGATGATTACATTGCCAAGGGCCGCTTGCAAATCGATGAACTGGAGATGCGCATCGCCCGCGCCTTGCGCCAGCAAAACCTTGAGATTGAAAACGCGGACTTGCGCCAGCAACTCGAGACGCGCTTCGGCATGGAAAATATCATCGGTGAATCGCCGTGCATGACCGAGGTCTTTGATGTTGTCCGGCAGGTCGCCCCGCAACGCTCCACCGTTCTGCTGCTGGGTGAGAGCGGCACCGGCAAGGAATTGGTTGCCCGTGCCATTCATCAATTAAGCCCACGGAACAAACAACCCTTGGTGACCGTTCATTGCGCCGGACTTCCTCCCAGCTTGCTGGAAAGCGAATTGTTCGGCCATGAAAAGGGTGCTTTTACCGGCGCCCATGAGCGGCGTATCGGACGCATTGAACAAGCCCAAGGCGGCACTTTGTTTTTTGACGAAATCGGAGAAATTGACGCCAGCACCCAGGTTAAATTATTGCGCTTTCTCGGCGAACGGACGTTCGAACGGATTGGCTCGAACAAAACTTTGTCCGCCGATGTCCGGCTGATTGCCGCAACCAATAAAAATCTGGAGGAAATGGTCAAAGCGGGAACCTTTCGTGAAGATCTTTTCTTCCGGTTGAGTGTCATTCCCATTTCGCTTCCTCCCTTGCGCGAACGCACGGGTGACATTCCCCTGCTCGCCCAGAATTTCCTTCGCGAGTTCGCCACCGAAATGGGCAAGCCAGTGAAAGATTTCACCGCGGAAGCGCTCGAAGCCTTGATTAATTATTCCTGGCCGGGCAATGTTCGCGAGTTGCGAACCGCCATCGAGCATGCCGTGGTACTGTGCCGGGGCGACCGCATCACAATTAGGGATTTGCCGCCTTCAACGCGGACGGGTGCCAATGCGATTTCCGGTGGCGACCCGCGACGCTTGTTGGCACAAAATGATTTAACCGTCAAAGAAGCTGAAAAACAGCTCATCCTGAGAGCCTTGAAGGAAGCGAACGGAAACCGAACCCTGGCGGCGGCAAAAATTGGCATGAGCCGCCGCACGCTGCATCGCAAATTGCACAATTACCACTTGGAAGGATTTTAACCATGCCGTTTATACAAGATTGGATTCATCGGGTTGAGGAAGGCGGCGGTCTCCGCTATCTCAAATACGCACTCATCCTTTTCGCCTTCGTCGCCATTGTAATTGGCTATAATGCGCGCGGGTTTAAAAACCTGTCCACCTTGGAAGCGATGGACAATGCGCAACTGGCGCGAAACATCGCTGAGCACAAAGGTTACAAAACTTCCTTTATACGTCCCTTTAGCATTTTTATGCTCGAACGGACTGCCACTGAAAAATTCGGTCTGGCTCCCATTGGTGATCAAACTGACCGTGGACATGTCCGTGGCTTGCACCCTGACATTTCCAACCCTCCAGTTTATCCCATTATGCTCGCCGGTTTGATGAAGGCCCTGCCCTTCAAATATCCCATTGGCGCACCCAAATCCATCTGGAATCGCGGCGGGGCTTTTTGGATGTATCAACCTGACTTTTTGATCAGCGTCTTTAACCAAGTCCTTTTGATGATCGCCGTAGTGATCGTTTTTTTCCTTGCCCGCAGTTTGTTCGATAACAGCGTGGCCTGGGCTTCGGCTGGAATTTTTCTGGCGACGGATGTGTTCTGGCGTTTCAGCATTTCCGGTCTGTCCACGATGCTGATCGTTCTCATTTTTCTGGTGTTGGCCTGGTGTTTAGTCGTTCTCGAACGTCGCGCCCGGGAAGGTAAAGCGAGCCAGCCGATTCTTATTGTTTTGACTGCGGTGATTGGCGTGCTCATCGGGTTGGGCGCGTTGACCCGTTATTCTTTTGGCTGGTTGATCCTTCCGGTCCTGTTCTTCCTGATCCTGTTTCTCGGCCAGCACCGCGTCATCCTCTGCCTGACGCTCCTGGCCACGTTTGCTGTAGTGATGGCTCCCTGGATGCTGCGTAATTATCACCTGACCCACACTCCCTTCGGGACAGCGCAATACGCTATTTTCGAAACCACCTCGCCTTTTACCGAGCATCGCCTCCAACGCTCGCTTAACCCGGACTTGTCCCAGATTCATTACGACCAGGTCTGGTACAAATTCGTCAATAATTCCCGGGCCATCCTGATGGAAGACCTTCCCAGGTTGGGCGGCAATTGGCTGAACGCTTTTTTCGTCGTTGGCCTGCTGATAGGCTTTAAAAACCAAAGCCTCAGCCGACTGCGCTATTTCCTGTTGCTGTGTCTGCCCGTCCTCATTGCTGTTCAAGCCCTGGGACGAACGCAGCTCACTGACGATTCTCCGGTCATCAACTCAGAAAACCTTCTTATTTTGTTGGCCCCACTGGTCATCGTTTTTGGAGTGAGCCTTTTCTTCATTTTGCTCGACCAGATTGCCCTGCCTTTCCGCGAACTGCGCTACCTCGTCATTGGAGTCTTTATTGCCATTGTTTCATTGCCGATGCTCCTGACTTTCTTTACGCCGCGCGTCAACGCCGTTGCCTATCCTCCCTACTATCCACCGGTCATTCAAAAAACGGCGAACTGGATGCGCGAAGATGAATTGATGATGAGCGATATTCCTTGGGCGGTTGCCTGGTATGGGAACCGCCAATGTATGTGGCTGACGTTGACCGCTCAACAAGACTTCTTTGCGGTGAACGATTTCATGAGACCGATCAAGGCCGTCTATCTTACGCCGCAAACCCTGGACTCGCGCTTTCTCTCACAATGGGTCCGCGGCGGGGAATTAAGTTGGGGCAGCTTCGTGATCGACAGTATGTTGAAAAAGGATCTGCCGCCGTATTTTCCATTGAAGAAATCGCCTTCTGGCTTCCTGCCGGAACAACTTTTTCTCACTGATCGCGATCGCTGGTCGGAACTCGCGGGTCCTTAGCCGTAATCATGCAGTGCCAGTTGATCCGCCGCTTTTCCAGGTTGCGCTGGTGCTGCCGGGCGGCGATCTCGCTGGCGACCAACCCCGCGCACCCTCCTGGCGCCTAGGGCGTATTCCCCGTTTGCCGGGCTTTGCTCAGAACCCTTAAGCTGATTGTGGAGGGTCGCGCAAATGGAATCCGCGCTTGGCGGCGTTGGAACCATCCCCCCTTGAAGATCGGAGCGCGAGAAAGATAGCTATGAGAACAAACAGAACAAAGGGAGCGATTAAACTGGTTTTAGCCATGGGACTTGCCGGACTGGTACCGGCGGTGATGATTGCGCCGCTGGCCCGGGCACAGCAAGGCCGGACCGAGCCTTCAGGTCAGGCTAGCACGCTGGCGCAGACCGGCCAGCTTAGCGGCAAGGATTACAATTTCGTAGTCGAGGCCGCCCGCATTGATATGGAGGAAGTGCAAGGAGGCAAGTTGGCGCAACAAAAGGGCACCAGCCAGGCAGTACGCAACTTCGGCGAACACATGATCAATGATCACAGCGAAGCCAATACCGGGCTCAAGGAGATCGCGACGCAAAAGGGCGCGGCTCTGCCGACGAAACTGTCACAGGAGCAAAATTCCTCGCTTCAGCATCTGGGAGGCCTTTCAGGCGCAGAATTCGACAAAGCTTACGCGCAAGACATGGTCAAAGGCCACACTGACGCGGTGAAGGAATTCCAGCAGGCAGCCCAAAATGTGACCGACACAGACCTGCGCGCCTGGGCGCAAACAGCTTTGCCGCTGCTGCAGGAACATCTGCAAATGGCCAAGCAGATGCAAGCAGCAGTCCAAAACGAGAAGTGACGCGGGTGCAAGCGAGCAGGGCCGTAGCCGGAGGGGCTTCAGGCAGCAGCGCTGGCGCAGCGTAGTTGTATTGTCATGTCGAATGTTGCGTTTGCGGAAACAAACCACTGCGTTGACAACTTATCCAACAGTCCACTAACCAAAAAACGGATTGTGCGCCTTCTCCTCCGCAACCGTCGTCAATGGCCCGTGTCCCGGGCAAATCAACGTATCCGGCGGCAATGTAAAAATCTGTTCTTTGATCTTTTGCTTCGCCAGGTCCCAGGATTGAACGCCAGTTCCGATTGAGCCCGCAAAAATTGCATCGCCCACGATGGCCGCATGCGATGCGTCCTCCGGCCAGTTGCCCACGATGTAGGTCACTCCATCCTCCGCGTGGCCGGGCGTGTCACGATTGGTGATCCGCAGGCTGCCAAGATGCGTGAAATCGTTGGCGCGATTCCGCTGCTGTGGCGGCGCGCTCTTGGAATTCGTATGGACATGCGCCTTGGGAAATTTCTCCTTCAGTTGCGCCAGACCGGCAATGTGGTCTTCGTGCGTGTGGGTAAGAAAAATGTGGCGTAGTTGGAGCTGGTTCTCTTCGATCACCGCGATGGCCGGTTGCGCTGTCCAACCGGTGTCAAACAACGCCGCTTCGCGCGAAACCTCGTCCCACACCAGATAGTTGTTCACCGCCATGCCGCCCTGTTCCGTCTGGAATTGACGTAACTCCAGCCACTTACTCAAGTCCTTCTCTGATGGCAGCCAACCATTCGCAATCCCTTCAAGTTTGCCCGGGTTCAACCCGGTCAACGCCGCCAGCGCCGCAAAGTTCGGTTTTTTGGCAACCTTGCCCGACTCCTCCAGTGCGCCCAACTCCGCTTCCGTCAACCCGGCTGCCTTGGCCGCGGCGTCTGCCGAGACATTCGCCGCCTTGCGCCCCTTCCGAATAATATCGCCCAAATGATCTTCCAAATTCATGGCAACCAGTTAGCCAGCCATGGCTCGCAGCCGCAAGCTAATGATTTCTGGCATCTCCATCTGGCAAGATAATGCGCGGCACAGATTCGCACAACATCACTGGGTCCAACCTCACATGCTATGCAGACCAATCTTGTTCCCTTCAGTATCCAGAATGAGCGCAATGAAACCGTTCTCGCCAATGGAAGTCTTTGGCAAAAGAATTTTGCCGCCCGCTTTCTCCACCCGGTCGAGCACCGCATCTACTCCTCCAGACGCGTTGAAATAAATGGTTGCTCCATCAGCGGAAGGTTTCAGTTGTGGGGACTGGACGATCTCTCCTCCCGTCCACTCAGACTCCAAAGTATCCATCGCGAAGAAAGCGTGCTTTTCCGTTTCGGTTGCCATCTCGTGAAAGGATGCGTTGAGAGTCGCGCCGTAAAACTTCACCGCGCGGTCGATGTTGGTGGCAGGAATTTGGAACCAATTGATGATCTTCATGGGTTATCCTATAGGATGATTTCAGCCGCGGAATGTTCCCCGTTGTTTCTCATTATTTGCACTCTATTACAAGCCCCGCGTCGGGCCGGAACCCGCTGCGAATTCACTCCTTCCAATCTCGTCCCACCCGCGCGGCCAATTGCTCCAGCCAAAACGCCGCTCGCCGCTTCGCCTTCTCTCCAGTAGTGATCTCGATCAACCCATGTACCTGAGTGAAACATTTCCCAGTCTTGCTCCCCGCCATCACCGTTCCGGCTAGGCCGACGCATGGAATCTTCAACTCACGGCACCATTCCGCGATTCGTCCCACGCCCTTGCCCATCAAGGTTGAGCCATCAATCATCCCTTCGCCCGTGATGACCAAATCCACCGTTCGCAACCGTTGGCGGAGTTTTGTCTTGCGCGCAAACAAGTCAAATCCGGCCTGCAAACGCGCCCCCAGAAAGCAGCGAAGCCCAAATCCCAACCCGCCGGCCGCACCCGCACCTGGCTCGGACGAACAATCGCGAT
>JAQGPC010000006.1 GCA_028293285.1 Pedosphaera sp. | reverse complement strand
GCACCTCCACCGCCATAGTGAGCAGTGGGAGCAACTCCAACAGCGGGTGCGCACGTTCCCGGCCCGCTTCATCACCGGCTCCAAGTCCCTCCTTCACTACGTCGGACTACTGCCCCAATTATTACCGGTTTAATAAATCAAAAACCATAATTGCCGGGCTATTTTCAGTTGCCCCTGCCGGGGCAAAGACCGGAGCTTGCGCCATTACCGGATTAAAATTTTAAAGACCATGAACGGCGCGAGTGTGCAATTATCGAACGCTCGCTGAAAGCCGTTGCATGGCTTTTGAATTATTAAACCGGTAATGCGGAAGGGCGAAGTGAGACTTAAGCTCGCCCTCACCCTAGCCCACTCTCCGAGGAGAGGGAACCGTCCACCCAGTTGGCGTGGCGCACGGTTTTGTTGCAATTACCGATAGCCGTCTCGATTACCGGATTAAGAATTCAAAAGCCATCAACGGCTTTTTGCCAAGCGCGGTAAGCCGTTGAAACGGCTGAAGAGACTTTTCTGACAGCCCTCTCCCCGGGCTGAAGCCGCGGGGTTAATGAGAATGGCCTCAAGATATTGGAATTTAATGCGTCTGTTGCCCCGCTAATAGAGTGGCTTCATCTGTGCAATATTTCCAAATTGTGTTAACTGGTCAGCAATTCCCTGAAACAGAATTTAGGCCTTATGAGCCCAACGCCAACGCCTCCACTGCCGACTGTGAGGTGGTTGCTATTTCCATCCAGCCGGCGCGGTCATTCTTGGTGCTCGGAAAAGAGATCGGCTTGCCGATGCGCAGAATAATTTTCCGGGGGCGCGGAAATTTTTGATGTGGAGCGAAAGCTTGATGAGCGCCCTGAAGATAGCATGGCACCACAGGCACCGAAGTTCCGGCAATCAACATCCCCAAACCGGGTTTGAATGCGGCGAGTTTGCCTTCGCGGGAACGCGTTCCTTCCGGGAAAAGTATGTAGATGGATTTGTCTTCGACGAGTCGTTCTCGCAGCATCTGCATCGAATGCGAACCGCAGTTGCGTCGCCACATCGGCAACGCATTCAGGATAAATGCAGCGAAGGCAGCCACGGCGGGCGTATTGAAAAATGTATCTCCAGCGGCAATGGGGAAAATGCTGTCGCGCCAGCGAGCGGGGAGCGAAGCCGCCAAGGCCAAGGCATCCAGATGACTGGAATGATTTGCGATGCAGGCGAACGGCGGTTGCGCGGGGAAGTTTTCCAAAGGGCCAAACCGCAAGCCATCATTTTAGTGCCGGTTTGTGAATGCCACTATTTCAACTTCCCCAACAACTCCATTACCGTATCAAAAATTTTCGTGGAGGCATCCACTTCCAGGTAACTGGAGCGCGCGCGCCAGGTTTCGTAACCGCCAAGTTTGTGTTGCTCCGGCGTGGGCAGATAACCGCTCCAACCATTGGCAAGCTGAATGGTAAAGGTTGGCTTGAAGAGACTCTTTTCTTTGATAGCCAGACCAATCTCGGCAAACACTTCGCAAGGAATTGCGGCAATGCCAAGATCGCCAATGCGTATAGTCTGGATGATGAGCGGCACTTGTTCGGGATAATCTTTTATGAACATGGTTTCACGGGCGTAGATTTCCTGCGAACTCTTCATGTCCCTGGTATGCACCTTGGCCAGAATCGCTCTGGCACGTATAACATCCTCATCACTGGGATGACGCACCCCGAGTTTGATTTCGGTTTGTTGCATGCTCAACGGAACCCAATCTTTATACTCCAGCGTCTGGTAAACCCGATGCACTTCCGTGGCGACAGCATTGGCCACGAAGCGGATTTGCCCGTAAGGCGGCTGTTGTTTTTGTGGAGTGCGAAAATTGATATTGTTCACATCGCCACTGGTGCCGTTGGACATTATAGCGACAAATTCGGGGTCCAGATGGTCCGCGCCAATGAGTTGTTGGATGCGATCCGCAAACGCGCCGTAATAATCTGCTGAAATGTCGCCCTCGGGCACGCCGCCAACGTAGTGCAAAGAATAATTTGCCAGCAGGGCGATGGGGCGTCCCTCGGGCGATTGGATGGAAATAATGGAGATGCCGGGATCAGTGGGGCCAGCCGGTTCCAACAGATTGGGATTGGCGATCGGCGGGTTCATCTTCACCTGGTCGGTGCCGCCTAAAGGATTGGCGAGCACCGCGCCCGGTTTCATTTTCCAACGACGATTAAAAACCTGGTTCGGCTCGCTGCCTACGCCCCAAGCGATTTTTGCGGGAGCAAGATTATTAATGGCGCGGCGCACACCATCCACGATGCGCGAGGTCAGGAAGGGCAGGTACTCCTTGGCCACCTCAGTTTGGTACAAACTTGCCGCTGCCGCTCCGGAGTGTGTGTGCGTGGAAGCAATGAGAATACGATCCAGCGGCAGACCTGTCTGTTCGTGAATCAAGCGCTTGGCTTCATCGAAAACTTCCCGGGGAACCAGGCAACTATCGCAAACCACAATGGCAATCCGGGTCTGCCCATCATCCAACACAAGACAACGGGCGTGCAGTTCGTCATGGATGTGCTTCGCAATGGCGTCGTGGAAATTGCCTACAATGGAAACGCCCAACTTCGGCGTGATATTGCTGGTAGCCGCGCCAGCACGAAATTGCTTTTTTTCCGAGGCAGCCTTGGCGGAATTAGTCTGACCGGAAGCGTTCCAGCCGAGCGTCAGCAGCAGAAACAAGCTGAGAGCCTTGAGAAAGTTCAAATTGGGCTTTGGCACGCAGTGATAGTTACTTAGGTTGTATAAGAGTGTAAAGTCTGGCGATTTTTGTAATAGCTTGAATCCGAAAATGCCTAAACTATGTTGCTTTAGAAGCCGAAATCTGAATGATGATAGCTGACCATCGGAAGGAATGATTATGGATACTGTTCTGAGTGTTTTTATCGGCATCGGTCTGGCGACCGCGTGCGGTCTGCGCGTGTTCATTCCTTTGCTCGTCGTGAGTGTGGCTTCGCACTTCGGGAATCTGCCGCTCTCGCCTGGCTTTCAATGGATGAGTTCGACCTCTGCCCTCATTGGCTTCTCCGTGGCTTCGCTATTGGAAATTGCAGGGTACTACATCCCTTGGGTGGATCATTTGCTGGATACGATTGCATCACCGGCGGCTGTAATCGCGGGAACGATTGTATCCGTCGCGTTGATGACGAATATCGATCCTTTCTATAAATGGTCGCTGGCAATTATCGCTGGCGGTGGCATGGCGGGCTTGATGCAGGGCACGACAGTTGTCGCTCGTGGCGCTTCCACCGCAACCACCGGCGGCATAGCCAATCCATTGGTATCAACCGTGGAACTGATTGGCTCGGTTCTGCTCTCCATTTTGGCCGTGGTTGTGCCGGTGTTGGCGGTGCTACTTATCGCTCTCGTGATGTTCTTCGTTGCAAGATGGTTTTTACGCAGAAGGCGTAAAATGGCAGGCATGTCGAAAGTCAGCCAGAGCATTCCTCCGGCGGCGATGCAAGCTTAGCTAAGGATACTTCAGCCGATAAAACTGATTGCTGGCGGGCGGTGAGATAATCACTTGGTTTTGATCGTTAACCACAGTGGAGGTATTGGTCAGGGTGATCCAGTTCGTCGTGTTTAGGTTGGCATTCTGTTGGAGTGCGAAGGCTGCGGCAGGGGCCGGCCAGGAAAGGAGAAGTGAGGCAGAAGCGGTGCGTTTCACGCTGAGTTGCGGTGGAGTGGGAATGCCAAGCGAGTAAATACGCAGACCGTCAATGTCATTGGCGAGGTAGGCGTAGTCGCCTGCCACGGTGACGCCATCCGCATATCCACCATCATTTATGTGACCGACGTTGATGGGGGTGGCGGGATTGGAGACGTCGTAAATCCGCAAACCATCCGTTTCATTGGCCAGGTAGGCATAGTTGCCGGCTACTACCACGCCAGAGGCATACCCACCATTATTTATATGACCGACATTGATGGGATTGGCGGGATTAGAAATATCGTAGATGCGCAAACCGTCGCTCCAGTTGGCTAAATACGCGTAGTGATCTGCAACTGCCATGCTGTAAGCGAAACCGCCGTCGGGAGTACTGTTATTGATATTGCCGACGCTGACCGGATTGGCAGGATTGGAAACGTCATAGATGCGCAAACCATCCATTTGGTTGGCAATATAGGCGAAGTTTCCGGCTACCGACACAGCGTAAGCTACTCCACCATAGTTGGTGGTAGAGTGACCCACATTGATGGGATTGGCGGGATTGGAAATATCGTAGATGCGCAAGCCATCGCTGGAACTGGCCACGTAAGCGTAATTACCAGCTATGGCTACGCCGTTAGCAAGACCGTTATTAGTGCGGGTGACGATGAAAGGAGTGGCTGGGTTGGAAATATCAAAAACAGCCAAACCGCCCGGTGTGCCACCTACGTAGGCATAATGGCCGGTCACAGCCATGCTAATGGCTACAAAGTTTGTGCTCTGGCCAAGGAAGACAGGATTTGCGGGATTGGAAATATCATGGATGCGCAGGCCGCCACCTTGATTAGCCGAATAAGCATAGTGAGCAGACACCACCACGTTCAAAGCGACTCCGCCATTATTGGTGTGACCTACAAGCACTGGTGTGGTTTGGGCGAAAAGATGATTTTCCGCGCAGAATGGCGCGGCGATCGCCAGGAGCGTTAAAAGAATTATTGGCGTCAGTTTCATGCGTAACCCCACAGAATGGAACACACCTTTGCAGAGGCAATGACAAGGGTCAACAATTAACTACTTTTGTCGGCACGCCTCAATTACTCAAACTTCGACGCTTCCGGCTTCTTAGCCACAGCAGGTTTGGCTTTCATTGGCTGGCCGGGCATCCAAATATGCAGTTCGTGGATGGACCACCAGAGGCCATCCACTGAGCCGGTTTGGGTGATGCGGATGAACTTCGTTTTCACAGGAGCAAATGTGATTTCCGTAACCGCACTGGTGCCTTTGCCGGAAGCGACGGGTTCGCTCCAATTCGTTCCATCGCTCGACAATTGCACCTGATAGCCGCGCGGATAATCGTTCATCGAACTTCCCGCGTCCAAGCCGAGGCTGCAGATGGTTTCTTCCCCGGGTAATTCGACTTGGAACCACATGCCGGGAACTTGTGACGTGCCGGTTTCGTAGCGGGATTTGATATCGTGATCGACAGCGAACGGAGCTGTGTTGGGATTGTGGCTGGCGCTGACTTTCCATTGACGGTTGTTCATCAATTCCAGCGGCAACGCGGCGCGTAGTTCATCCAGTGTCCAGGGCACGGCACGGTCTTTGGTGGTGGCGCGGACGAGGGCGACATCATTGGTGCTGATCAGCGACGCATCATTGCCAAAACTATTGCGAATGTAAGAAGTGACTGCGGCAATCCATACGTCGTCGTTGCTTTCCATCGGCACCATCAAGGCGTCGTAGGTTTTGCCATTGACCGGGCCAGTAAGACCTTTCAGGACGACATTGATGATGGCGTCATGGTGGCCCTTGACGGTTTTTGAATTGGCCAGCGGCGGGGCCATGGTGGTACCCGGCTTGGCTCCTTGAAGGGGCATCCCTTTGCCATCAGAACCGTGACACGAGAAACAAAGTTCCTTGTAAATCACTTCGCCGCGTTCCAATAATTTCTTTTCGGCGGCAGTAAATTCTCGGGAAAATGAGACGTTCGGCTGGATTAATTGGGCGCCGATTTCCTTTACGCCGCGCATGGAGTTGGTGGCAACGGTGGATTCGATGAAGGCCGTCGCATTTTCCCATTTCAATAGATTCGCAGTCAGCATCACCTGAATGACAACATTTGCATCCGAATCCTGATTGAGTGCCAACACGTCGGTGACGAGCGATTGGCCGCCTTTCTTGTAAAGCGTTTCGCTGGTGCGAATGGCGGCAACGCGAACCTGCGGATGTTGGTCCTTTAACTTCTCGCGAATGAAAGCAGGAGTGAGCGCATTCAAGCCTTCCAAAGTCCAGAGCGCATGGATGCGCGCCAGATGATTCGGATTGCCTTGCGCCATCTTGGTTAATGCTGGTACTACGGATTTGTCACCGCGTAGAACGAGCAACTTTTGTGCGGTGTCACGCCACCAACCGTTGGGATGCTCCAGATGTTTGATGAGCTGTGAGGGCTTTTCATCCTGCATACGCGGTTGCGGGCCAGGTTTGAAATCCTTGTGAACTAAGCGCCAGATGCGACCGCGCCCGAAGTTTTTATCCAGTTCATACTTTTGCACCATCGTGCGGAGATAGGAACCTTCGCGGACCCAGTTTCCCTCCTGGATGATGCCGCGATACATGTCCACGATATACAATGTGCCATCCGGGGCCGTGACCAGATTCACAGGACGGAAATTGGGATCGCTGGAACGAATGAACTCGGTTTTATCGTAAGCATTGCGGAGGTAAGTGAGACCTTCCTTCACTTCGACCTTCGTGCGACGGATGAGTCGTCCCACCGGTTCAGCGAAAAGAAGGTCGCCGCGCAGATCTGCGGGCAGACGGTCGCCACGATAAATTTCACCACCGCAAGTAGCGGTGAAATGATTGAGCGTTTTATCCTGTGGCCGAAAACGAATGTTGCCGCCTTGCACATCCGCGAGGCCGACGAGTGGCCAAACTTCCACGAAGTCAGGGGCGAACTGATCTTTCGCATTGAATGCGCCGTAAACAATCGGTTCCTGAAAATGGGTCGGGCCGACTTCGCCGCCGGCATTGACGAACCAGAGCTTGCCGTAATCGTCATGTGAAATGCCCCACTGACCGCCATTGGGTGCAGTTGGTTCGCGAACGACATTCGTGCCTTGAAGACGGAGCCGATACGCATTCACCGCTTGATATATCCAGTTGTCGAGGTTCCAAATCAGGCCGCTTTGTTGATGCTCAAGATTTCCCCCCCGCGGACCGCCTGCGTAGAACAATTCTTTTTTGTCAGCCACGCCATCGCCATTGGTATCGCGATAAAGCCAGAGATCTTCGGTGTCAGTTTCGTTGACGAGCAAGCC
Organism: Pedosphaera sp.; assembly: GCA_028293285.1. Classification (GTDB taxonomy): domain Bacteria; phylum Verrucomicrobiota; class Verrucomicrobiia; order Limisphaerales; family Pedosphaeraceae; genus Pedosphaera. The sequence continues at coordinate 30,961 of JAQGPC010000006.1, read as the reverse complement.
ATCGGCCATGGGTAGGATCATGCGGGGCAAAACGAGCTTATCGATAAAAACGGTGTGTTTGTCGTAAACGCCATTGTGCTTGCTGGACCAGTGCAGGGAGACGCGTCCACGGGGAGCGTGCTCGTCCTTGCCATCAATCTCCTGCATGTAACTCCGCATTTCGGCGACGAACATACGGCCATTGCCATCGAAAGTGGCGACGACCGGTTCTTTGATGATGGGGTCGCTGACAACCAATTCGAGACGATAGCCTTCGGGCAGGCAGATGGTTTTGGCTTCTTCTTCCGGTGAAAGATAAGGAGTGGACTGTGACTGGGTGGCTGTGTCAGGCGCGTCAGCAGCAAATAGATTTGGGCAGAGCCCTATGCCCGCGATCATCAGCAAATAAAGCCAACAGTAATTCTTCATATTATGAATTGAGACAGTAAGACGGAATTGTTTCTGAACTTCTTCAAGAAATCCAGCCTTCTTCATTGAGTCTGGGGATTATCAAAATTGGGTTCATCACCCCTGTTGATGTGGAAAGGGCAGGACTTAGGCTGAATTAAAAGGGTAATGGTGATTGTGACAATTTTTCATATAAAAACATAATTGGTTCAAAAGAGGAGAAACAAGTCATGGACAATAATTTCATAAAAGAAGCAATGGAAGATGAGGAACGGCTGGCGCGTGGGTTGGGGTGGTTCAGCATCGGCCTTGGGATAGCTGGACTTTTCATGCCCGGACGCATGGCAAAAATGGCTGGGGTGGACGATGACGAGCACGAAGGGACCATACGCTTTGTGGGTTTGCGCGAAATTGCCTGTGGCATTGGTATCCTCAGTCAACCTCGGCCCGCAGGCTGGGTTTGGGCGCGGGTTGCGGGAGATGCCATGGATTTGGCTCTCTTGGGGGCGGCTTTTACGTCAGATAAACACAATCGTGCGCAAGTTTGTGCGACGACGGTGGCAATAGCCGGGATAACGGCTCTGGATTTGAATTGCGCCCAACGACTTAGCAGCAAGTCCGGCTCGAAGGGTGGCGCCGTGCATGTCGAGAGAAGCATCACCGTTAACCGTCCGCCGGAAGAGCTTTATAACTTCTGGCATAATTTTGAGGGCCTGCCCCGTTTCATGAATCACCTGAAATCCGTGAAGCAGAGCGGCGATGGACATTCGCATTGGATTGCGAGAGGCCCGGCGGGAACCGATGTGGAATGGGATGCTGAGATAACAGAAGACAAACCGAATGAATGCATCGCCTGGCGCTCGCTGGAAGGTTCGGATGTGGACAACGCCGGAGTGGTGCGGTTTGAACGCGCTCCGGGCGGACGCGGCACCGTGGTGAAAGTGGAAATGGATTACAATCCACCAGCAGGTGTGCTTGGGGCGAAGATTGCCAAACTGTTCGCCCAGGCACCTGAAAAACAGGTGCATGTGGATTTGCACCGTTTCAAGCAGTTCGTGGAAACCGGTGAGATTCCGACGACCAGAGGACAGCCCGCCGGGCGGCCAAGCAGCACGTCGAAAAAGTTCGATGAGCCGGTCCGTAGAGGATTTTAAAATTATTTAAAAGGAGACTGTTTTATGAAAGCTAATTGTTGGTATGGCAAACATGACGTGCGGGTGGAAACTGTTCCCGACCCGAAGATTTTAAATCCCCGAGATGCGATTGTAAAAATCACTTCGACGGCGATCTGCGGCTCTGATTTGCATCTATATAACGGCTTTGTGCCGACGATGGAAAAGGGAGACATCCTGGGGCATGAATTCATGGGTGAGGTGGTGGAGGTGGGCAGCGCCGTGAAAAACTTGCAGGCGGGAGACCGCGTGGTGGTCCCATTCCCGATCGCGTGTGGCAACTGTTTTTTCTGCGAGAAGAAAATGTTTTCGTTGTGTGAAAATTCCAATCCCAATGCACCGTTGGCCGAGGAGATGTGGGGACATTCACCGGCGGGCATCTACGGTTACTCGCATTTGTTGGGCGGATACGCGGGTGGACAGGCGGAGTATGCGCGGGTTCCCTTTGCGGATGTGAACCCCATCAAAATCCCTGAAGGATTGACGGACGAACAGGTGCTGTTCCTTTCCGACATTCTCCCGACGGGATATATGGCGGCCGAGCAATGCGACATCGAGCCTGGCGATACGGTGGCGGTATGGGGTTGCGGGCCGGTGGGACAGTTTGCCATTCAAAGCGCCTTTCTACTCGGAGCAGAGCGGGTGATTGCCATTGATCGTTTTCCTAATCGCTTGCGTATGGCCGAAGAGAAGCTGGGAGCGGTAACGCTGAATTACGATGAGGTGGATGTTTACGATGCCTTGGAGGAGATGACCGGAGATCGTGGGCCGGATCGGTGTATTGATGCCGTTGGCATGGAAGCCCATGCCCATGGACTGGCCGGCGCGTACGATCGCGTTAAACAAGCCGCCATGTTGGAAACCGACCGGCCGATTGTGCTGCGTCAAGCCATCATGTGTTGCCGCAACGGCGGTACGGTCTCGGTTCCCGGAGTGTATGGCGGCTTTCTGGATAAGGTGCCTTTCGGCGCCATAATGAACCGGTCATTGACCATCAAGACCGGACAGACCCACGTGCAGCGTTATATGCGTCCGCTCTTGGAACGCATCCAGAAAGGGGAGATAGATTCAACGTTTGTCATTACCCACCGCATGAATCTTGCGGATGCGTCGAAGGGTTACGAGATGTTCGATAACAAGGAAGACAATTGCGTTAAAATTGTGCTGAAACCATAAGCGAAGGAGAATTTTCCCATGGCTGTGGCGACCTTGCCAACCGAGGCTGAGCCTCGGAAATTGCCAACTGATGAATCGTTTGGCCTGCTTGAGCCGGTGACTTACTTCGACGGTGCGATGCCGACCGGAGTGACGGTATCGCGCGGGGGGCGTATCTTCGTTTGTTTTCCGAGGTGGGGTGATAACGTCAAGTTCACTGTAGCCGAAGTTGAGGATGGCAAGCTTGTGTCTTTTCCGAACGAAGGGATTAACCAACCCGTCCCGGGCGACCTCGCTGCGGCATTTATCTCAGTTCAGAGTGTTGTCGTGGACGCTGCGGATCGTCTGTGGATTCTTGATACCGGCAGTCCCATGTTCGATTTGACTTATTACGGCGGGCCCAAGCTGGTTTGCGTGGACCTGATGACGGATTCCGTCGTGAAGAAGATACTGTTTCCGACGGATGTCGTCCTGCCCACCAGTTACCTGAATGATGTGCGTTTCGACTTGCGGCGCAATGCCGAGGGAATGGCCTTCATCACCGACTCCTCTGACAAGGGACCAAACGGAATCATTGTAGTGGATTTGGCGACAGGCAAAAGTTGGCGGCGACTCCATAATCACCCCTCGACAAGAGCCGGCGCACCGCGTGGTTGCCTCCCGGTTGTGGAGGGAAGTCCGCTGTTGGAGCGCAAAACAGATGGAACCATCAAGCCGATTACGATGGGCGCGGACGGAATCGCAATGAGTGCCGACGGAACACGTTTGTATTACTGTCCGTTGATCAGTCGATGGCTTTACAGCGTGGCTACAGACGCTTTGGCTGATCCCTGGCTGGACGATGAATTAGTCGCGCATACGGTGATTGATGAGGGGGACAAGGGCGGTGCCGCGGACGGCCTTGAATCAGATGCGGCAGGACATATCTACGCAACAAATTACGAGCATAATGCAATACTGCGCCGTCCTCCGCATGGAATTTGGGAAACGGTTGCGCACGATGCACGCCTGCTCTGGCCGGACACGCTCTCGCTGGCAACGGATGGATTTCTGTACGTCACAGCGAATCAATTGCATCGCCAGGCACGCTTTCATCAGGGACATGACTTGCGGCGTAAGCCTTACACGCTCTTCCGTATTCCCATCGATGCACAGCCGGTTTTGCTGCGTTGAATGGGATGTCTTGGTTCGGGTGTATGATAAGAAAGGAAATAATTATGGTTAACTTAGGAATTTTTGTTCGCATGCAGGCAAAGCCGGGGAAAGAGGCGGAAGTGGAGAAGTTTCTCCGCGGAGGTTTGGACCTGGTCCGGCAGGAACCGGGCACACTCGAATGGTACGCCATCCGTATGGGACCTTCCACATTCGGTATCTTCGATGCTTTCCAGGATGAGAATGGCCGGCAGGCGCATCTTTCGGGTCGCGTCGCCCAGGCGTTGATGGCCCAAGCCCCGGAACTTTTCGCACAACCGCCCACTCTGGAAAAGGTGGACGTATTGGCGGCCAAAGTTCCTGAGTAAATGGCTCTGTGTGACAGGTTAAAGTATCTGTAAATAAAATGTCCCTTTTTCGCCGAATCAGACATCTATAAGTAGATGCTGATGATGGGCGACATTGAATTATTGCAGGAATACACGTCGAAAAAGTCCGAGCAGGCTTTTGCGACGCTGGTTTCGCGGTATATTGACATGGTTTATTCCGTGGCGTTGCGATACGTGGGCAATCGTCAACACGCCGAGGAGATAACGCAGGCAGTCTTCATTATTCTCGCCAAAAAAGCATCTGGTCTGGGCAAAGGAACTGTCCTATCCGGATGGCTGTTCAAGACTGCCCGGTTGACGGCGTCCAATTACTTGCGAGCCGAAATTAAAAGAGTTCGCCGCGAACAGGAGGCTTGCATGGAATCCAATTTGCATGAACCGGAAGCGGATATGTGGAAACAAATCGCGCCGTTGCTCGACGATGCGGTGGCGGATCTGGGTGAAAAGGATCGCAACGCCATCGTGCTGCGGTTTGTGGAAGGAAAGAATTTAAAAGAGGTGGGGGCGGCAATCGGGGTCAATGAAGAAGCCGCAAAGAAACGAGTCACTCGCGCAGTGGAAAAGCTGCGCGGGTTCTTCAGTAAACGTGGGATTGCGCTTTCTGCCGCGGCGTTGAGTGGAATGATTGCAGCGAATGCAGTTCAAGCCGCGCCGATTGGGTTGGCGGCCTCCGTGACGATCGGAGTGGCGCAGGGGGCCGCGGTGACATCTTCGACGTTAATGGTAGTGAAAGGAACTTTAAAACTTATGGCATGGACCAAGCTTAAAATCGCGGTGGGAGTCGGCGTGGCAGCGCTGGTGGCATACGAAACGCATGAGGTGGTGATCCAGAAGCGGGAAGTAGAATCAGTGCGGCAACAGTTGCAGCAGCGGGACAAAGAGGTGGCGACACAAAAAGCAACCATCGAGAAGCTCAGGCAGGAACAGCTCGCGATGGCGAATGACCTGCATTCCGCAACAACCGAGAAGGCAAAAATAATTGGCAGTAAAAAGTCCGCCATTGCCTCCGCCGTGGCGGCGGCGAAAGCTGATGCAAATTCCGGCAGTAACGCCTCACCCATGACCACACTGGCCAAAATCATGGATAATCCGGCGATGAAGGAGATGATGCGTCAGGCGGCCGTGGAATCCCAAAAACTTCTTTACGCGCCATTGATAAAAGAACTGAAGCTCACACCTGAGGAAAGCGAGAAGTTTCTACAAATCCTGTTGGATAAATCAACGAAAGACATGGAAGTGCAATTGGCGGTCATGCGTGGGGAGAGGAGTAAAACCGAAGGCACCGGAGCGCGCGATAATAACAAAAAAGAATTTGAGAGCCAGCTACGGGGCTTGTTGGGCGATGGAGGCTACGCACAGTATGAAGAATTTGCTGGCAATCTGCCTGCTCGTAGCGAGGTGACAGCCTTGAAGGGCAAGTTGGACGACAGCAATCGGTTGAGCGAGGAGCAAGGCGCACGCTTGTTTACCTTGATAAAAGCAGAGTACAAGCAGGGAAAGTTGGTGAAGCCAGACGCGGATAGTTCCCCGGAGGCATTGGATAAGTATCTAGCCGGGCAAGAGGAGAGGAACCAGCGCATTCAGAAACAGGCCGCCGATTTTTTAAGTCCCGAACAAATGAATGCGCTTAGCCAATCCCACTCCAACTCGCTGAAAATGATCAAGTTTGGGACCAGTATGCTAAAGACATTCATGGGCGGGAAATAACCTTCGCGGGACCATCAACAAAGGGCAAACCATCAGAAATGGTTATTGCGACTTGAGGCGGTAGAATAGTGGATTGGGAGAGGCGGGCAGGGTGATCTGATTTTGTCCGCTGACGAGCATGGGTCTATTGGTGAGGGTTTGCCAATTATTGGAACTCATTCCGGGATTTTGTTGCACGACAAAGTTCGCGCTCGGAGCAGGCCAGGAAATGATTGTGGAGGTTTTGGTGTGCTGCATGTTGAGTCGCGGCGGAACGGGTATGCCTAAAAACAAAACGTGCAAACCATCGTAAGAATTCCCCACGTAAGCATAATTTCCAGCAATGGCGGCGCAATAAGCCCAGCCATTTTGCTGGGCGCTGCTCGCAACTCCCACCGGGTTGGCCGGGTTTGAGACGTCGTAGATATACATGCGGCTGTAGATTCCGGTCAGATAAACGTAGTTGCCGGAAACGGCGATATGGATGGGATTGCCATCGGTGGTAGCGGCGGAATTCGTGTGGCCGACGTTGACCGGGTTCGCTGGATTGGAAATGTCGAATACACTTAACCCGCTTTGGTAATCGGCCACATAGGCGTAATTCCCGGACACAGCGACACTTTTGGCAGTAAAGGCGTTGGTGGTAGTTTGACTGACCCGCGTAGGATGCGTTGGATCGGAAATATCATAGATGCACAGGCCGTCCGTCCATGCAGCGAGGTAAGCGTATTTGCCAGAAATCGCCACGCCGCTGGCGTATTTGTTATAAGGACTGTTGCTTAAAGGCACATTGCCGACTGTAACTGGATTGGCAGGGTTGGAAATACTCACCACGGTAAGACCTGCTTGATTATTGGCGAGATAAGCGTAGTTACCGGAAACTGCCACGCCATTGACTAAACTCGTGGTTTGGTTATGTCCCACGGGAACCGGATTGGCAGGATTGGAAATATTGTAGATATGGAAGCCATTAGTATCGCAGGCCATGTAGGCGTAATTCCCCGCAACGGTAACGCCGATGGTGTTGGGATTGGCGTTGGAGACTTGGGGGTTAAGAGTCGCGGGATTGGTTGGGTTTGAAACATCGAGGATCTTCAAGCCGAGAACGCCGACGGCGAGATAAGCTCGATTATTTACAACCGCCACATCCTGGATGTTTACCAATTCCTGATTGGTGTGGGCGACTTCGGTGGGTGAGGCCTGGGCTAGCAGTGGGTTCGTGGAAGTGAACAGCAGAGCAACACTCAGGAACGGCATCAAATACAACAATGTTCGTTTCATAATCTTGGAAGCTGATCCAAGTATGTTATGAGTTATGCCAGAAAATCTTTGTAGGACGGTATGGGGTGTTCTCCCTTTTATCCCAGTCTGACTAAAAGGCTTAGAACAAAGTAACTGGCCTCAACGTTTGGCAGGTCCAGCAGTATAAGTTAAGTCATCCAAATAAATTTCTACAAAGTGACCGCCAGACTGGACGTTGAATATTCCAAAGCGATCGAAAGTAGCGCCACGTTTTTCGTCGGCAGATTTTACTTCGATATTTTGCTCGTGGTCGTCCAGCTTGAGTGAAATCTTTCCCGCTTCGCCCGCTTTGGCGGGAATATAATGAAGCGACCATTCGTGCAGCCGACCATCGGGATAGATCACGGGGCCGGATTCGGCGAATCGTCCTTCCCCAGCTGAATTGCGATAGCCGGGAACAAAATAATGGCCGATGCGACTCGGGCCGCCAATGGAGATGCCTAAAATGTTTTTAGGCGGTTCATGGTAATCAGGTTTGGTTTTGTTGGTCTTGGACGAAGAATCAAACCAACCGAGATAAACACCACTGTCCGAGCCGGCCCCGGTGAACACCAGTTTTCCTGAAGCGAATAATTCGTCGCGCAAGGTTAATGGGCCGACCTTGGCGGCATAAAAGGCAGGTCGCTCGTCGCGCCAGATGATGCCGCCGACTGCGCCCTTTTTTCCAGCAAGCTGATTCATTGGATTGTAACCAAAATCATGCATCGGACGAATTGTTCGATCAGCGAACTCCACACGATTGCCGAGTCCTTCCCATTTTGGATCGCGGCTCAAATCTTCTGCATGGCCATCGAGTTTTAGATCAGAAAAATAAATTTCCATCGCGCCGCCAGTCGTCTGCTGATTGAAAATGCCAAAGCGATTGAACTCTGCGCCGTCGGCTTTATGGCCACTCGCGAGCGGAGCCGCATAATTATTTCCGTCGAGAGAAAAGGTGATTAAGCCATTGCCGTCATTGCCTTCAGGATCGTAACTCATCGTCCATTCATGCGTCGTTCCATCGGCAGCGAAAGGTTTGGTTTTGGTCGTTTGATAACGCCCTTCGAAGGTGGCACCGCCGCCGGTGCGCCAATGACTGGTGCCGTATTCGAAGAGGAGCCAATAGTTATGACCGTTGCCATCCAGGCGAAAGGCGATGGAGTTGGGTGTGCGCCAACCGCGGGACTTGTCATTGAACCAGCCAAAGAGCACGCCGCTGCAGCCGGAATTTTTAGTGACGGAAAGTTTTCCAGAAGCCGACAATTTATCATTCAAGGTTTTGGAGGGAATCACTTTGGCATAGTATGCCGGTGTGACGGAGCGTTGCACCCAGCCGCCGATTTTTCCCGGAGAATTTGCACTGGTTTGGTGGAAGCCGAAATCCTGTCGTGTTGTCGGAATAGGGTTGGGCACAGCCGGCTGCGATAACTTTCCCAGCCGGGATCGGAATCAAAGTTTTCCCGGCGTTGCGAGGCAGGTTCAGCGGCGATCAAGCCCAAAGCCGCCGTGGCGAGAAGGGGAAAAAGATAACGCCGGGATAACATTGGCTGGGCTTAATCCAGTTTCCAAGTCATGTCAAGCGGCGAGGGTTTCGGCTGAAGTCTGTTCGTAGCACCAATAAGCGGAGGCATTACTTATCTGAATTCCAAAACGAAAGTTCGGATTAGCTGGACATGAATTCCGCTCTTTGAATGGTAGGGATTTACCTATCTCACCCAAATTTGACAGTGGTATTCTCGCGTCGTACCGTGCGGCTCCACGTGCAATGCGTCGCGAGGACTGGAATGGTTTATCCCAATCCAGCAATCAATGAAGGCAAACCTATGCAATTATCTTGGCTTCGACCCCTGCTTATTGTCGTAACCGGCTGGATCCTGACTCAGACTGTTTCGGCGCAAACAAATCCCTGGATGAACACGGCCCTGTCTCCCGATCAACGAGCCAATCTGCTTGTCGCCCAGATGACCTTGGATGAAAAAATCACCATGGTTCACGGGGTGAGCGGCCAGTACATGGGCAATGTGGCGGGCAACAGTAGGCTTGGCATCCCGGCACTTCATTTGCAGGACGGTCCGGCGGGTGTTGGTGACGGAGCGATGGATGTCACGGCGTTGCCGGCTCCCATCGCGCTGGCTGCGAGTTGGGATGCCGGGCTTGCGCGCCAATATGGTGCTGTGATGGGCGCGGAAGCGCGTGGCAAAGGTGTGCATGTGCTGCTCGGGCCGATGATGAACATGGTGCGAGTGCCGCAAAGTGGGCGAAGTTTTGAATGTTTTGGCGAGGATCCATTTCTTTCGGCTGCGATTGCGGGCGCAGAGATTCAAGGTATCCAAGGTCAAGGAGTCATCGCCACAGCCAAACATTTTGCAGCCAATGAACAGGAAACCGACCGCGAAACGGAAAGTTCGGACGTGGATGAGCGCACCTTGCAGGAGATTTATTATAGGCCATTTCACACCTCTATTAGATCGGGGCTTGGCGCGGTGATGGGGTCGTTTAATCGAATCAATGGTACTTATGCCTGTGAGTCGCCGTTGTTAAATACGGTCTTAAATAAAACGTGGGGTTTCGACGGTTTCACCGTGTGCGACTGGGGAGCGAGTTTTGGTACAGAAGCTGGCGCAAACAATGGATTGGATTTGGAAATGCCATTGGCGGAGCGGTTTGGCAACCTGTTGAAAACAGCAGTCCAATCCGGCAGCGTTCCTCTCTCGCAATTAGACAACATGGTTCATCGGATTCTCGCCGCCATGTTCCGCTTTGGTATCTTTGATAATCCAACGACCGGCACCCTGGCTTCCAATGTGACCAGTGGCGCACACACGCAGTTTGCGCGGAACGCGGCTGCCCAGGGAATCGTGTTGCTGAAGAACACTGGAGCCCTGCTGCCGCTCAATACCAATGCGATCCACTCCGTGGCGGTGATTGGTTCGGCTGCCCGGGAGAATGTTCTCTCGGTCGGAACTGGTTCGGGAGAGGTATATTTGTCTTATTACAATCTGCCCTTTGATGCAATCGCGAGCCGGGCTGGCCCTTCCGTCACGACTGCGTATAGCCAGGGCGATGGCGGTCATATTGCGCAGGCGGTTCAGCTTGCCCAGCAATCGGATATCGCCATCGTTTGTGTGGGCGAACAAACCGGCGAAGGCGCGGACCGTTCAAGTCTTTCCCTACCGGGTGACCAGGATGCCTTGATTAATGCTGTAGCAGCAGCGAATCCACGCACCATCGTGGTTCTCTACGCTGGTGCAGGAACGTTGATGCCCTGGATAGGACAGATTCCCGCCGCACTGGTGGCATGGTATCCGGGACAGGAAAATGGCAATGCCCTGGCTTCGGTTCTTTTTGGTGATGTGAATCCGTCCGGTAAACTGCCGGTAACTTTTCCAACCAATGCGAGTCAAGTGCCAGCCAGCACACCGGCACAGTTTCCCGGTATCAATGGCCACGTGAGCTATTCTGAGCAACTGCAGATCGGCTATCGTTGGTACGATGCCTCCAATGCGTCCCCACTGTTTGCGTTTGGACACGGGTTGTCTTATACCACGTTCGCCTATAGCAACCTGACCGTTGGTGCAGTGAGCCCCTCGGGGCAGGCGGCAATTGGGCTGGATTTGTATAACATCGGCAATCGTGCCGGCTCCGAGGTGGTTCAACTCTATCTCGGCTTTCCACCTGGCGCGGGCGAACCGCCGCGTCAACTCAAGGGATTTAAAAAAGTGTTCCTGTCAGCCGGTGCGACCGCTCACGTGAATTTCACTCTCATTTGGGAAGACCTGGCCTGTTGGGATTCTCTCATGCACCAGTGGACTGTGCCCCCAGGTACGTTTCAGGTGATGCTGGGTGCATCGTCGCGGGACATCCGCCTGGCGGGTTCATTTGGAATTTCAATCCCACCTCCTGCAAGCAGCGTTGCCAATGCCGCCCTTCACCAATCCATTTCGGTTTCCTCCATTCTGAATACAAATTTCCCCAGCTCCGCTGCCGCAGACGGCGATCCAACAACCCGCTGGAGTTCGTTGACAAATGGCCTGCAATGGATCTCAGTGGATTTGGGAGGCATGAAGCAGATCGCCCGCGTCAGGCTAAGTTGGGACACGAACTATGCCCGCAGCTATCAGATTTTAGTTTCGAGCGATAACATCCAGTGGACCAACCTTTATACTACTACGAATGGGATTGGAGGATTGGAAGATATTGTCGTCACCGGCTCCGGGCGTTACGTGCAAATTTCCGCGGCACAAAGCAGCAGCCCGCTGGGTTATTCGTTGCAGGAATTTGAGGTTTATCCGCCGGAACCGACGTTGTCCATCACCGCATCCGGCACCAACACCTTCCTGATAAGATGGCCCTTATCCTGGAGCGGATTCGGGTTACAACAAAATTCCGATTTGAATTCGTCCAATTGGATTCCTGTCACCAATACGCCGACAACCATTGTCGGGGTGAATCAAGTCGTCCTGTCTGCCACGCCCGGCAATAAATTTTACCGGCTGAAACATCCCTAATCAAAGATTGGATAAGCAAAGATTCGAGCTTGCCTGATTCCAGCACGCGCGAAGGAAATTTTTCAGTCGAAGAGAGTGGTTTCAGCAACCAACCTGCCGGTGAAAATCTATTCTTTTGTTAGGATGAGATTTTGTGTTTATTGACGGAACTTTATGAGCAAAACAGCATTGATATTTGCCGGGCAGGGCGCGCAGTCGGTTGGCATGGGCAAGGAACTGGCGGAAAGTTCTCCGACCGCCAAGGCCTGGTTCGACCGGGCCAACGACGCACTGGGTTACGATCTGGCATCGATTTGTTTCACGGGCCCGGAAGCGGAATTGACAAAAACCGAAAATGCACAACCGGGAATTTTTCTGGTGAGCTGGGTGGCGTATCAAGTATTGCGCGAACGAGTGCCGAACCTGAACTTTGAAGCGACGGCTGGATTGTCATTGGGAGAATTTACCGCGTTGACGGCGGGTGGGGCGTTGAGTTTTGAGGATGGTTTGAAAGTGGTGCGGCAGCGCGGTCAATATATGCAGGAGGCGTGTGAAGTGACCAAGGGTGGGATGGCTGCAATCATTGGATTGGATGAAGCACCGACGCGGGAGGTTTGTGAAGCTGCCGGAGTTGAGTTGGCGAATCTGAATTGTCCGGGACAGTTGGTAATTTCCGGTGAGGCGGAGAAGATTGCGCAAGCTTGTGAACTGGCGAAGAGCAAGGGAGCGAGGAAGGCGATGCCGTTGACGGTGGCGGGGGCGTATCACTCCAAACTGATGGCGAGCGCGCAGCCGAAATTGCAGGTGGCGTTATCGCAAGTGAAACTTGAAGATACGAAAATGCCGGTGATTTCCAATGTGACGGCCAAGCCGCACAGTGGTGTCGTGGACATTCAAATGCGCCTGGTGGAGCAGGTGACGTCATCGGTGCGCTGGGAGGAATCGATGCGGTATTTATTATCGCAAGGCTTTACGCGCTTTATTGAACTCGGGCCGGGCAAAGCCTTGAGCGGATTTATGAAACGAATTGATCCCAACGCGCAGATGTTGAACATGGCGGATGCGGCGAGCTTGGAAGCGACGGTTTTGGCGTTGGGGTAGAATGGGAGTTGTTGCGGGCGACGTTGACGGGGGATTTTACATTCGTCGATGGGTTATTATTGAAGCGCCGTGAACGGCGCGCACCGTTGGGAGGTGTGGGTTGGTTTTTATAGGTGGAAGGATTTGGGCGCGCCGGGGTGTTTGACATTGCTGCGGGGACGAGCGCGCTCCGTAAATGGGTGCGGTTATTGCACTCGAAAGACTGAGTAGAAGCGTTGGGGGAGTTTTCCGCCGCCGGTTTCCTGCCATGAAGTGAAGGAGGCATTGGCGGTGATGTTCGTTCCGGAATCAGTCCAACTGCCGACGGGCGCGTTCTTATAAAGGACGTGGTAAATGTTTCCTGATTGGCTCGGCCAGGAGAGGATTGCGCCGGCGGCGGTCACGCGAATCGACACGTTGGTGACAGCGAGATGCCCGGCAATGGTGACTGTGTCGTTTTGCGGTGTTCCAGCGGTGTAGCCTCGGGAAGCAAAATCATTCGCCAAGGACACGACCACAGTGAGCGGATTGAGCTGATTACTACCTGCAAGGGGTATGATCTTGAGCGTGGTGGAATTGGTGCCTGCGGGGATGGTAATTACTCCGCTGGTATTCGTTGGACTTACCAAGAAGTCCGTTCCCGCGATGGCGGTGCCGCTGATGGAATAATTCACGTTCATGTTGGTGCTGGTGCCGCCCGTGCGCGTAATCGTGAAAACGCCGGGGGTGGAGCTTAGCCAGGAAGCATTGGGAACTGTTGCTGTGATGCTAACGGCTGGCAATTGGCTGGCCAAAGTCACGGGTAACGAGAAGAGTCCCTGGCTTGAGTTGTAATAAGTGCCACTGCCACTTGTTTCCAGTTTTACGGCCCGCACCATGTAGGTAAACGTTCCGGCAAGCGCAGTTGAATCGGTATAAAAAGTATCTGTCACCAGTGAAGTGTTCAGGCGCGTAAAGGGACCGTTGGTATTGGAAGAACGATAGATGTTATATCCTGCCACGGAATCCGAGGATGCATTCCACGACACGAAGACGCCGCCGGAATTGGCATCCATATACAGGTTGGAAGGCGGTGCCACGACATGCATGCGCAGGGTGGGATCGCCCATCAAGGCGACATGGATGCCAGCGGCGTATTCGTTGACTTGGTTTTGATACAACCCATTTTGAGTATTGTTCTGCGTCAACCGCGTGCTGTAGCCGATGGGCAAACCCAAGGCCATGTGATGAACGAACCAATGGGGCCGACCACTCCATCCGCAGGCCAGGCCATAAGTGGGCGTAGCCAGCACGGAACGCATGAGATTGTCCTGCGAATCCCAATCGCCAAACCAGCTTCCAAAGATGAGCGTGAAAACCGCCTGAATATCATTGCTCACAATGTCGGGAGTGGTGCCGGTGTGATATGAGGTTTGATTGCCGATGCCATTGAGGCTGGTGTATTCGGAAGGGCCGCAGGCGTACGCCCACAAGTAGGGGGTGGTATGCAGTTGGGGAATCCAAGTTCCCTGGGTGGGCAGGGAAGTGACATTGCCAGCCCCAAAAAAAGGAGCAAAGTTGCGCCAGCCGCTTGCCGCAAAGGCTTCGCCATTATAATAGCCGAAGTAATCACCGACCAATCCGCGACGGGGCACATCTATTTGTTTGAAGCGAAACTTGTGATCTTTGTTGAGGTAGTTGCGAAGTAACTCAAGCTCGCTCGCAAAGGTGGGCAGATTATTCGCGCCCGCCCGGCCCGGCATATTGGCCAGGTCCACGCGGCCCACCATGAGTTCGACATTGCCGGGAATGAGGTCTTGATCGAACTTGCCATCGCCGGGAACGTTGTCATTACGCACATCGGCGGCGCTGGTATTGTATACTGAGTTATCAGTCCAATTGCCGTCCATATCGCCGTAATAAACATCCGCTGGCCAAGCCCCACCGTGTTCCGGATGATCATCGAGGGCAGTGTTGCCTGAATAAGGCACCGGCACATGGCCGAACAGAAAAACTGCCTTCACATTTTGCGGGTCGGCGTTGTAACGGGAGCGGATCAAGGATTTAATATTTTGCGGTGAATCATTCCGGCTTACATCCAGACGAGTTACTGACCAGCCATCGCCCACGAGGTCTTGTTCGAGACGAGTTAGCTCCGCAATCAGATTAGTGGCATAAGTGTTATCAACGACCAGCAGCACTGTGCCGCGGCCTTCCGTAAGCGGCGCATTGATGCCGGCGTAAATGTAACCGTAGCCGGTGTAATCACTGGAGGTATGCTTGACGATGCGATATTCGTAGGCACCGCCATTGGTCACGCTGCTGTCTGCATACGAGGTGGAGCTGCCCGACAATACCACCAACGCGGAGCCCCAGCTATTGGCATCCAGAGATTTGCGGTAGACGGTATAATCATTCGGGGTGAGTAAAGAATCCTGAGGCCATGACAAGGTGATTTTAGGCAGAGAAGATTGAACGGTGGCGCTAACTTGAACGGAATAGATCCACGTTTGATCCACCGCGCACACTGTCTGAAAAGACAATCCCAGCACACACAGGATAAGTGCGAGCGACCTCTTTAAAGTGTCCGCGAAAGGGTTAGAACAATAACCAAAAAGAATGTCTTTTATTTGGCAATGGCGGGCGAAGATTAGCGGGGACCACCTCACCCTTAATCCCTCTCCCCCAAGGGCGGAGAGGGAAACGGCTCTGCCGGTGACATCCGCTCGCCCACTATTTCTAACATTCGTTTTGAAGATTTTTATAGGGCCCAAACGCTTCTTTAACGAAGGAATCAAATCCTTCCGATGCTTCATACAATAGGGTTCCTCTGAACTTCTGCATGGCAGGAACTATGGGTGAAGTATCACGTGGGCGCAATTGGGGTGAGATACCTAGTGGAAATTGGCGATTCCGGAAAGAGTTGTTACGTGTTGCGTGTTGCGTGTTGCGTCCCTCGGTCGCTGCAAGTTTATGGCTTGTCCTTATCTGTCCGCTTCATTTCGGTGCTGCGCCATGGGAAAGCTTGGCGGCGGTTCACTGGAGCGCCGCTCCCGTCACCACACGCCGCGAGATCCTTTCGAGCCACCGAGATTACTCTGCTCCCAGAAAATACTTTCCCGTTCCGCACGCACCCGCCAATCACGCCGGGAGTTTTCACACAGCCTCGCGCATGGTTAGGCCGCGTCGTCATAAATCCTCAATCTGCAACTCAAGGCCGCGCTCCTGCGTCATGATCTGCCACCACCGCGCCTGGCGGCGCTCGAATGTGCCGAGAACGTAAACCGAAGTGTCACGCACGACTACGAGACACGCCGCCAGTGTCTGCTGCTGCAACTCTGGCCAGAAATGCCAAAGTTGCAGAATCTCCGAGTGCCGTGGTGGGGTGTTGCTCCACTGCCGCACCAAACGAACCTGCTGCAAATCCTCCGCTGTCGGGGGCGGTAGTGCTGGGTCGCCAATGCCAATGGGTTCGCTCACGGTGTGAAGTGGCCTAACGGCCAAGAACTGAGCCATCGGCGACTCGCGACGCGAACCGCGCAACGGAACTGACAGTGCCAACGCCGGTTGGCTCCAGTGAGAGCCTGTGTGAAAACTTTTTCAAGGTTGGATGAATATAGGGATTTTGAGTACGTCGGACAACTATGCATTTATGTGGATTGCCGCGTGAACAGAAGTTGCTCTTGCCGGAGGCGGTCGAGGATTACATCGCCACCGATTCGCCAGTGCGTTTTCTGGATGCCTTTGTTGGCTCACTTGATCTGCGGGCGCTGGGGTTTGCCAAAGCTGTCGCCGCTTCGACCGGTCGGCCGCCGTATGATCCGGGCGATCTATTGCGGCTTTATATCTATGGCTATCTGCATCGACTGCGTTCCTCACGCCTGTTGGAGAAGGAATGCACGCGCAATCTGGAAGTGATCTGGCTTTTGCGCACGCTGAAACCCGATTTCAAAACCATTGCCGACTTCCGCCGCGACCATAAAAAAGCGCTCCTGCAAACCTGCCGCGAGTTTACGTTGCTTTGTAAAAAGCTTCAACTCTTCGGCAATGAACTGGTGGCCATCGATGGCTCGAAGTTCAAGGCGGTCAACTCGAAGGACCGCAACTACAACGAAAAGAAATTGAGCGAATTGATCGCAGGCATTGAGGCCAGGATCAAAACCTATCTGACCGAACTCGATGACTGCGACCAGCTGGCCGAGCCCCTGCCCAATGCCCTCACGCGCCAGCAATTGATGGAGAAGATCGCGGAACTCAAGGAACGCCAGGGTGATTACGAGGAGCTGCGCAGTCAACTGGACGAGGAAGACAAACAAATTTCCACCACCGATCCTGACGCAAAGCTGATGCACACGCGCGATGGGGCGCAGGTTTGCTACAACGTGCAGAGCGCCGTGGATGCCAAGCATAAACTGATCGTGGCCCACGAGGTCGTTAATGAAGCCACCGATGTGCAACAACTCTCCACCATGGCCAGGGCAGCCAAAGAAGTTTTAGGCGTCTGCCAACTCAACGTCGTGGCCGACAAAGGATATTATAACAACGCGACGGTGCAGCACTGCACAGAAAACGGCATCACGCCCTATATGGAAAAGACCGATACCAGCGCCAACACCAAACGGGGCCTCTATGGCAAAAGCAAATTTACGTTTGATGCGCACAAGGATGTTTACCTCTGTCCGGGAGAAAAAGCACTGACCTACCGCTTCAGCACCTTCGAGAAGAAGCGCGAATTGCGATACTACCGGGCCACGGGCTGTAAAACTTGTGCGCTCAAAAAGCAATGCACCCGGAACAAGGCTAATCGCACGATTACGCGCGAAGAAAACGAAGCGTTGATGGAAGCCATGGCGCAACGGGTGAAGAACAACGGGCAAATTATGAAATCAAGAAAGGCCATCGTCGAACATCCTTTCGGGACGATCAAGCGAGCGATGAATGCCGGATATTTTTTATGCAAAAGACTGGCCGGAGTGGGGGCGGAAATGAGTTTAACCGTGCTGGCCTACAACCTGAAACGCGTTTTGAACATCGTCAGCTTCGACGATTTGATCAAGGCCGTGGCTGTGAAGGGATAAAAAGAGGGCGAAAGCCCTTTTTTGCCACTGGCGACGCCAATAACCACCTGGAACGCTCCCATTCCCAGATCAATAATTTGGCCTCCTGGAAAACTTCAAAAAAGAAAAACCTCAAAATCCGGTCAACACCTCGCCAACCCCACGCCATTTTACAAAAAGTAAAATACTTTTCACACAGGCTCACGCATGGTTAGGCCACGTGCCAATCCTATAACAAACTCTCAATGACTCGTACTCGATGCCGCTGCAGAACCACCGTACAGTAATCCATATTGAAGCGGCCAATAGAGATAATATCCGACCTTTTGCGCCACCGTCATATCATCCCACTCTTTGTCTTCTGCCGCTCTGGTAGAAGCATCCGTATGCCCTGTCGTCGCACAGCCGAATAACCCAGCTGAGCTGACTAGAAGCAAGCAACAAGTCACGTATGTGCCCAGAGCTTTCATGTGGCCTAAGGATTAATATACAACCGGTGGTTCGTGGGTTCAAACATTGGGTGTCTCATAGGCGGTGGTGCGAGGTTGCCGCAGGGGGTGCGGTTTGTCCAGCAGGATTTCCTTTCGTTGGCCGGAAACTAAACACAACCGCCCCAGAAAATACTTTCCCATTCCGCACCCAGCCGCCAATCACGCCGGGAGTTTTCACACAGCCTCACGGCTGGTTAGGTTGCGTCATGCTGATAAATCGGCTTGCCAGGCTCAAGCTTGTGGCTCTGGCTCGCTGCCATCATCCCAACTTGCATCATAGACGCGTGTTTGGCCGCTCCTCCATGCGCCATTAATTTTGACCATCTCTGCAATTTTGGTCTGCTGCCGAGTCGAACCATCCTGGAATGCAAACTGGTATTTCAACTCCACTTTGCCGTTGGCCAGGTTTTTACGGGCTAAAATTTGAATTCCCTTGAAGGAAGCAAACTCGTTTTGTGATCTGGCGCGGAAGGTGGCTTTATCTCCCATCCAGGCTTTTGCGCCGTCCACTGCTTGCGGATCGGTCGCGGCGATGACGGCATCATAATCGCCATGAGCCCGCGCCCAGTAACGTGACTCCAAAGCGGCTTCCGGCGTGGTATTGCCGGCGTCAACCAATTGTGCCAGACCAATCAATTGCCCCTTGATACCTTCCGTGGCTGGCGTCGTGCGCGGGCCAGAGCTGGAGCGCGAACAGCCACAAATAAGCAGGCCCGATAATATAATGATGAGTGGGTTTTTCATAAAAGCGTAGCGGCCTAACAATTGATGTACAACCTGTGGTTCGTGGGTTGAAACATTGGGTGCCTCATAGGCGGTGGTGGGAGGTTGCCGCAGGGGGGTGCGGTTCGTCCAGCAGGATTTCCTTTCGTTGGCTGCACACTCACCCACCGCTTACACGGACTCCTAAGAATAAAAGCCTGCCACCAAGAGCGATTAACAAAAACGCGCTAATCAATAATAAAACCCCCCACATTTTTTGATCCGCCGATGGGTGATTGCGATGCCGTTTGCCACGAAGTGCACGGAAAGCACCAAAAGCCAGAGCAACGCCCACCGATAGGTAAAGAACTCCGCGAAATATCATAAGTCTTTTTTGAAATGATACGAAGGGGTGCTTTGTCCAGCACCTAACAATTAATATACAGACTGTTGTTCATGTTAGTGAAACATTCGGTGCCGCAAAGGCGGTGGTGGGAGGTTGCCGCAGGGGGTGCTGTTCGTCCAGCAGGATTTCCTGCCGTGGATTCCAAACCTGTTACTTTATTTCTGAACCAAGAAGCAGAACTGAAGCCGCCATCCCGCGTTGGCTGCAGTGATGTGTCAGGCATCGTGGACACACCCACTACTCAACCCATTTCATCGTGCTTGCCGGAACAAAGGCACCTCCACACTGGCACGTCGCCCCAGCGTTACCCTCTGCTGCTGTGTCACACTTCGGGCAAATCGTTCGAAGCCGCGACTTCCGCAACGCCTTCCTGCTCTCGGCACGACGAGCGATGAAAATGACGGGTGAACCGAGCAGCCCAAATATCAGCAAGCGCATCCAAAAAGTTCCGCCGAAACTCCTCTGAACGACCACGCCGGTAGAGAAGCTGACCATCCAACCAGCCGACAGAGCCAAGACTACGAAGCTCCAAGCCAAAATCCCAATCATCAATCCGTGCGAGCGCGCATCCTGCTCGGCGGACTGCTGCCACTGTGCCTCTTCCTCTGGTGTCCGTTGAATCCACATACGCTAGCGATGCCTAACTATTAATATACAGTTGGTGGTTCGTGGGTTGAAATATTGGATGCCTCATTGGCGATGGAGGTTGCCGCAGGGGGTGCGGTTTGTCGAGCAGGATTTCCTGCATGGATGGCCGGGGGCGAGTAGCGCATGGTTAGGTCTTTTGTGCGAATACAAGTCGTCCCGCTGGGACTTGGGGCCATGTTGCATTGCTCCCGGCAATGAATTGCCGGGCTATTTTCAGATGCCCCGCCGGGGCAAAGACTGGGCTTGCGCCACCGCCGAATTGAAATTTCAGAACCACGATACAGACGACATGTTTATAGCAACACCCGCTCCCACAGATGTCGAGCAAGCTTTGAGGGGGGCAAGGTCAGAGCCTTGTGACCTGGGTTGCCACCTCTAAAAAGTGGGGCGGTGGCGGGCGGGTTTTTAGTTGCCGCAGGTTTGGCAGTGAAGCGCCGTGAACGGCGCGCTCCTTTGGCGGAGGGTATGGGTCTGTTTAGGGGTGCGGGAGGGAAAGGAGGCAAATGGGGTTAATGGCAAGTGGTCGACAGGAATGTCGGCGGTACGGCGGACTGGAAAGTCCGCGCTACGAGGAGGAGGGGTGCGCTATCATGCTGAAAAAAGAGTTGACCGGTGTATAACATGTGTTATTAATATGGCCAGTCGGTTAGCGGGCTGCGGTGCTTTTGCGGGCCGGTTCTTTGACAATTGAAGTGAAAAATGGTGTGTGACGAGTGACGTGCCTGCGAGCCGGAGGGCGGAAGGCTGCCGAGGGTTGAGAGGTCCGCGAAAATCCGATGGAATTGCAGTTATTCCGCGCCGATTACGGTTAATTGCGGTTATTTACGGTAAAAAAATGAAGCGGGACTCCGAACAGCGGTCGAGAGACGAGGGACCAGGGTCGAGGGCCAACGTAAGAGAAAGGCAGAAGGCGGAATGCAGAGTAACCGCAGATGAACGCTTATGAACACGAATGGGGAATGGAAGACACCAAGACACATTGGCCGCGAAAGGACGCAAAGGTCACACAGGGGAACTCAAACCGAGCCGACGACGAGTCGGAGGACGAGAACGACTAATGGAAATTAATACGTGTATGGTACTATCTCGAGTTAACTCGACTTAACTTGAGTTAATTCGAGTAAAAAAATTAAAGACCGAGACACCAATCGCACGAATGAACACGAATTGGGGCAAGCCAAGGGGGGAGTCGGAATGGGGTCACCTTCTCACGTCGGTTGCTACGATGATGGTGCCGTTTTTAAGCTGATACGAGCCAGTACGACTTGGTACGAGTTAGTCGAGTGCGGAATTCGGAGTGCGGGGTGCGGAATGAAGGGAGTTGAGGGTTGAGGGGCTTTGGTTGAGTGAAGACTGTCCGGCGTGCGGCGAGGATGGATAACGAGGACGACGACGAGGAGGACGATAGGCTAATTAAAATCCGCCGACCCAATTCTCTATGACTCCACCACTCCATTTCCCACTCAGGGCTGATCCGCTCCATTTACGGGCAGGGGTGCGGTTTTTGATTGATTGACAATTGGTGGGCAAAAATCGACAACTGGCGGACTTATATGAGCCAATTAGCTAATCAAATTGCAGTGGTGACGGGCGCGGGCCGGGGTATCGGGCGGGCGATTGCCTTGAAATTTGCCGCGGAAGGGGCCGATGTGGTCTGCGTCTCGCGCACGGTGGAGAATTCGGAGAAGGTCGCCGGAGAGGTTCGCGCATTAGGCCGCAAGGCGTGGGCCTTGGCGGTGGATGTCTCGGATTCGGCGGCCGTGAATGCCGCTGCGGAGAAAATTTTGGCTGAGGCGGGCAAAGTGGACATTCTGGTAAATAATGCCGGGGTGACACGGGACGGCTTGCTAATGCGCATGAGCGATGAGGATTGGGATATCGTGCTAAATACCAATTTAAAGGGCGCTTTTAATTTTACACGGGCGTTTTCGCGGAGCTTCATCAAGCAACGTTCCGGGCGGATCATCAATATTGCCTCGATCATCGGGCTGATTGGCAATGCGGGCCAATGTAATTATGCGGCCAGCAAGGCGGCGTTGATTGGATTGACCAAATCGGTTGCGCGGGAACTGGCATCGCGGGGCATCACGGTGAATGCGGTGGCGCCCGGATTTGTGGAAACGGACATGACGGCGGTGTTGAAGGAAGAGTTAAAGGTGGAATTGTTGAAAAAAATCCCGTTAAACTGCCTGGGACAACCAGAAGACATCGCCGGAGCAGCGTTGTTCCTAGCCAGTCCGGCAGCTCGTTATGTCACGGGACAGGTGCTGACGGTGGACGGTGGCATGGTAATGTAAAATTCACGCTGGACGCTTTGCCGCGCAGCCGATAGACAATGGGTTGACTGGAACAATGAGGATGGGCAACCATCCAACATAATAGAATAAAATTTCAAGATTAAGGGCTTGACGCTTTCTGGAGCGTGGCTTAGACACACACTACAAAATTACAGAAATGGAGTAACCATGGCTGACAAAACTATAGAACAAAGAGTAAAAGATATTATCGTCGAGCAACTTGGGGTCAACGCGGACCAAGTCACGCCGGATGCCAAGTTCATTGAAGACCTTGGCGCGGATTCCCTCGATACAGTGGAACTGGTCATGGCGTTGGAAGAGGAATTCGGCAACGAAATTCCCGATGAACAGGCTGAAAAACTCCAGAGTGTCGGCGATGTCATCAAGTACATCGAAGACTCAGCGCAAAAGTAGTTGCGATAAGGATTGATTCGGGGCAGTTTTGGCTGGCGCCAGCTCAAGCTGCCCCGTTTATTTATGTCAGGTAATTGGATTGATCGCAGGGTAGTTGTCACCGGCTTGGGCGTGGTTTCCTCGCTCGGACAGCACATTGAACCGTTTTGGAAAAACATCCTGGCGGGACAATGTGGCATTGACACGATTACCTCGTTTGATCCCACCCCCTTCGATTGCCATATTGCCGCCGAAGTAAAGGATTTCAATCCCGGCCCGGCGTTGCCTTCTCCCAAGGAGATGAAGCGCACCGACCGCTACTCCCAATTTGGAGTTTTTGCCGGTTACCAGGCGTTGCTGGATTCAGGCATGGACTTGGAAAAGGTGGATCGCGACGAGATTGGCGTTTTCATCGGTTCCGGCATTGGCGGGCTGCACACCACGGAAGAGCAGCACACGGTTTTGTTGGAACGGGGACCCAAAAAGATTTCTCCCTTCATGATCCCGATGCTCATTTCGAACATCGCCTCGGGTCTGTTCTCGATGTATCACAAGCTGCGCGGACCGAATTTTGCCACCTGTTCCGCTTGTGCGACCTCAACACATGCCATTGGCGAAGCCTGGCGAACAATCAAGATGGGGGATGCGAAAGCGATTTTTGCAGGCGGTGCGGAAGCTACCATCGTCAGGATGGGCATCGGCGGATTTTGTGCGATGCGCGCAATGAGCACGCGGAACAGTGAGCCGAAGCGGGCCTCTCGTCCCTTCGATATTCAGCGGGACGGATTTGTGATGGGCGAAGGCGCAGGCATCCTCGTGCTCGAAGAGTTGGAGCATGCCAAGGCGCGCAGCGCGAAGATTTATTGCGAAATCGTTGGTTACGGCAACACGGCCGATGCCAATCATATTACGGCCCCGGCCCCGGAAGGCGAAGGCGCAGCCCGTTGCATGAAGATGGCCTTGCGCAACGCCGGCTTGAATGCCACGGACATTTCCTACATCAACGCGCACGGGACTTCGACGCCGCAGGGCGATATTTGCGAAACGCAGGCAATCAAGCACGTCTTTGGCGAACATGCCCGCAAAATGGCGGTGAGTTCCACCAAAGGCGCGACCGGTCACATGCTTGGCGCAGCGGGCGCGGTTGAAATGGCTATTTGCGCCAAGGCGCTGCAAACAAATATTGTTCCGCCAACCATCAATTACGAAAATCCCGATCCGGAATGTGATTTGGATTATGTGCCAAACACGGCGCGCGAATTGACGGTCAATGCGGTGTTGAACAACTCGTTTGGTTTTGGCGGGCATAATGCGACCATTGCAGCGAAGAAATTCGTTGATTAGAACGGTCGAGGGGCAAGTCGGGGTTGAGAACAGGTTTAGAGTTAACAACGCCGGAGGCAATATGTCTAAAGACAATTTGGTATTCGTCGGAATCAAGGGCACAGCCATTGCGCTCGATCGCGAAACCGGTCAAATCGTTTGGGAAACCCATCTGGAAAGTTCCGGTTTTGTGCATCTGGTTTTGGATGGAGAGAACC
Source organism: Pedosphaera sp. (assembly GCA_028293285.1). Classification (GTDB taxonomy): domain Bacteria; phylum Verrucomicrobiota; class Verrucomicrobiia; order Limisphaerales; family Pedosphaeraceae; genus Pedosphaera. The sequence goes on along the minus strand of JAQGPC010000006.1, from coordinate 6,658 downwards.
TTTACGCCACCACTCAGGGAGAAGTTTTCTGTCTTAATGCCACAACCGGAAATCCGCGATGGCATAACCGCTTGAAAGGCTATGGGCTGGGATTGGCTTCCCTGGTTACACCGAAGGGAACGAATGATGCAGGCGCGCTTTTGATGGCGGAAGAGGTGATTCGTGCAGAACAGGCAGCCAGTGCGAGTGCGAGCACGACGGTTCCTGCTGCCACGTGATAGATTGATTTCGCTTTCCATTGAATGCCGCAGGTAGGATGGTTCAATCGACCAGTGGGAATTAATTCTTACATCCATGGCATTTTTCACCGAAAACGATTTTGAGCGGCTTGATTGGAGGCTGTTGCAAAATGGCAGCATCACGCTTTATTGGCGGACTGAATTTCTTGAAGAGGACCTGCAATGGTTAAAAGGGCGGGGCTACCGGATTGATGCTTTTGATTGTGCGAAGTGGGAAGACGAAACACAACTCCATCGGGCATTTGCTGAAAGTCTGCAATTTCCGGAGTATTATGGACATAATCTGGACGCTTTGAATGACTGCCTGAGCGACTTGGAAATACCGGAGAGTAGTGGGCGAGTACTGATATTTCAGCGGTTTGATATGGTTGCTTCCAAAATGCCGTATGTAGCCGGAGCGGTTCTTAATATTCTAGCAGGGAATGCCCGTGGCTTCTTGTTGTTCGGCCGACGTCTCATTATCTTAATCCAGTCAGATGATCCAAAAATCTCTTTTGGCCCCGTAGGTGCGCAACCGGTCCTTTGGAACTCTAGAGAATGGCTTAACAAAGACCGCAGTCTCTAACTCGAATAAATCCTTTAATGAACTTCTTGTCTTTAATCGAAGCCAAGCGTGATGGTCAGGTTTTCACTGCGTCTCAAATTCAGGAAATCATCTCCCATTACACAGCGGGCAAGATACCGGATTACCAGATGGCTTCGCTATTGATGGCCATTTATTTTCGCGGTCTCAATACAAAGGAAACCAGTGCGCTAACACTCGCCATGCGTGATTCAGGCGATGTGCTTCGTTTTCCTGATGATCCGCGTCCATTGGTGGATAAGCATTCGACTGGAGGAGTGGGCGACAAGGTTTCGCTGCCGCTCGCGCCATTGCTGGCGTGCCTGGGGTTTCGGGTGCCGATGATTTCAGGTCGTGGTCTGGGCATCACGGGCGGGACGTTGGACAAGTTGGAAGCCATCCCGGGTCTCAGCACGACCTTGCCCCTGGACAGGATTATTTCCACAGTGCAATGGGTTGGCTGCGTGATTTGCGGGCAGACGGCACAAATGGTTCCGGCGGACAAGGGGCTTTATGCCTTGCGTGATGTGACCGGTACGGTGCCTTCGATTCCACTCATCACGGCTTCGATTCTTTCCAAGAAACTGGCAGAAAATCTCAAAGCCCTGGTGCTGGATGTGAAATTTGGTTCAGCGGCGTTTATGCCGACAATTGACAAGGCCAATGAACTGGCCATTGCGATGGTGGAATTGGGCAATGAATGCGGCGTGAATACGCGCGCATTGATTACCAACATGGATCGCCCGATCGGTCGCGCTGCGGGAAATTGGCTGGAGGTAAAAGAGTCAGTGCATTGCCTGGAAGGCTTGGGGCCGACGGACCTTGAGGAGTTGGTCATAGATTTTGCCGCGACGTTGTTGTTGCAAACCGGCAAGGCCAATCATTTGAAAGAGGCGCGTGGACAGGCTGCGGCATGTTTGGCCTCGGGCAAGCCGCGCAAGAAGTGGGACGAAATGATCGCGGCGCAAGGTGCGGACATGGAGGCATTCAATCGCAAGCTTAAGCAGGAGCATACCGCGCCGGTGGTGATGGAATTGAACGCCGCCCAGGATGGGTATGTGACCAGTTGCAATGCACGGGTTGTGGGCGAGGTGGTGCGTGATTTGGGTGGCGGGCGGTTGACCAAGGAAACGATCATCAATCCGGAAGTGGGCGTGGATATGCTGCTCGCGCCGGGAGAAGTGGTGAGTTTCGGAACGATTTTATGCCGAGTACATGCCGCCAATAAGGTTCAGGCTGAAGCTGCGTTGGCCCGCTTGAAGACAGCGTTTGAGGTTTCCGAATTTCGACCTGTGCTGTCGCCGTTAGTGGAAAAAGTTATTGAGATGTAGATTCACAAATCCATTATTGGATATTCCTTCGCGTAGACAAAGCTGCTTCTTCCGGTGAAATTATAAAGGAGTTGGTGCCACAGTGAAATCGTAGGGCAAGGTGGGGCTGTGATTAAATCTGTGCAGCATCAGATTGACGTGAATTTGGATTTGAACCAAGCCGGGCTTTTACGTGTGTTTCTCTGCGGCGATGTCATGACCGGCCGTGGTGTGGATCAGGTCTTGCCGTATCCCGGCGATCCGACGTTGTATGAATCGTGTGTTCGTGATGCTCGCGAATACGTCAAGTTGGCTGAGAATGCCAATGGCCCAATTCCACAGCCGGTGAGCTTCAAATACATCTGGGGCGAGGCATTGGCGGAACTGGAGCGGGCCAAGGTTGATCTCAGGATCATCAATCTGGAGACCAGCATTACATCCAACGACGAGCCCTGGCCTGACAAGGGTATTCATTACCACATGCATCCGCAGAATGTCGGCTGTCTTACTGCTGCGCGCATCAGCGGTTGCAGCCTGGCCAATAACCACGTATTGGACTGGGGATATGAAGGGCTGATGGAGACGCTTCAGACCTTGGATCGGGCGGGCATAGCTTATGCCGGGGCAGGACACAATGCAGCGGAAGCGATGGCTCCGGCAGTGCTGGAGATGAAAGGCAAAGGGCGCGTGCTTCTGTTCTCGTTTGGCTCAATTACCAGCGGCATTCCAAGGGAGTGGGGTGCAACCAGTACTCGGCCGGGAGTTAACCTGCTGGGCGATCTTTCGGAAACTACTGCGAGACGCGTGGCGGGTCGGATGCGGCAATTTCAGCAGCCGGGCGATTTGATCATTGCCTCCATCCACTGGGGTGGCAACTGGGGCTATGAGGTGCCGAAGGAGCAATCCGCCTTTGCCCACCGACTGATTGAGGAAGGAGTTGCCATCGCCCATGGCCATTCGTCGCATCACGTCAAGACCATCGAGGTTTATCAGAATCACCTGATCCTTTATGGGTGCGGAGATTTTCTCACCGACTATGAAGGAATCCGTGGGTATGAGATGTTCCGCGGGGACTTGGCGTTGATGTATCTGATTCAGGTCGATCACCACAGCGGTCGGTTAGAGTCGGTTCGCATGGTTCCCATGCAGACGCGGCGGTTTCAGTTGAACCGTGCCTCAGCAGTGGACGCTCGGTGGCTGTGCGATCTGCTGAACCAATTGGGCGCGCCGTTGGGGACACACATGCAGCTGACAGAGGACAACAGCATGAACCTGATATGGCAATAGCGCTGGAGGAAGGCCCCGGCATCAGCCACCGACAGGAGCCCGCATCATGGCGAACCCCGTTTTCAGGAAATATTTCTTTGCAATGGCCCGTCTTTATCAAGAAATCGAAGCTAGAATTTTCTCGGCAGCAGCGCGGGGATTTTCAGCGGCGTAGATGGGACGGCCTATCACCAGCCAGTTCGCGCCCGCATCAAGAGCTTCCTTGGGGGTGAGTGTGCGTTTTTGATCGTCGGCTTTTTCCGCACCGGTGCGGATGCCGGGAGTGACCAGTTGCATCGCAGGGGGTAAAACCTGGCGCAGGGCGGTGATTTCCAAAGGGGAGCAGACCAATCCACGCAGTCCGGCCTTGGCGGCGAGAGTTGCGAGGCGTTCGACTTGATGGCCAACATTTGCCGACATGCCGATCTCGCTGAGAGTATTGCTGTCCATGCTGGTAAGGACGGTGACGCCGAGGACGAGCGGAGCATTACGACCGGATTGAAGCGCAGTTTGCTGGGCGGATTGTTCGGCGGCCTGCATCATTTCCAATCCGCCGCTGGTGTGGATGGTGAGCATTTGCACATCAAGACGCGTAGCGGCAGCGATAGATTTGGCGACGGTGTTGGGGATGTCGTGAAACTTGAGATCGAGGAAAACGGCGGCACCGGTGGCGCGAATGCGCCGGACAATATCAGGTCCGGCGCTGGTAAATAATTCGCCGCCGATTTTAAAGGCGCCTACGACCGGCGCTAGCTGCGCGGCCAGTTGAAGCGCTGTTTCAACTTGGGGGACATCCAGCGCGACAATGATAGGATTCTGCATGCGCTCATTAAAGCCGAATGGTCGGGCGCGACAAGCTTCTTGATGCGTTTGGTGTTGCGTCGTTTCATATTTGTCAGTGGGTTCGATGGGTTGAGGGTGCAACGGGAGAACTGGAAGGATTCCATTTTGATTTGGTCAAAGCCAACAGCGTGCCGATGGCGAAGAGCACGAAACTTCCCGCAACCACCCATAGGCCGATGGGTGTGGACTGCGCTTTGGTGATGACAAAGATGGAAGGATGAATGAGGAGCGCAATCGCGGCCGAGATGGGCAAGACCAGTGGCGGCCATTGGCCATGGATGAGTTTGAGCAGGGTGCAGATGGCTAGAATCGTGGCTGCACCGGTGGAGACGATCACTCCCGCATGAGGCGAATTTATCGAGACAACGAGCAGGGAGTGCAGTATCCACACGGTGCAGGCAAAGATGCGTCCGCCCCTGGCTCCGGGATGCGCTTCGTCCTTCCAAAGCAGGCTGTGCAGCATCAGGAAGAACAGGGCGGACTGAATGGCAAAATTGGGACTTTCAAAATAGTCAGAAAAGGCCACTCCGGTGGTAATCCCAACAATGATGGCGCCCGCGATGCCGAACTTCGGATGGCGCGAGACGATAATCCAGAAGCAAGCATACGCGGCGATAAAGGCCAGCACACATTTCCCGGCAGTCAGTTCGAGCGGGAGATGACTTTCAAATTGTTTAACGAAACCCAAGCCAAGCTCTGCGAGTGAGAGGAGCATCAAATGAAACGCCAATTTGTTGGTGCGCTGCTTCCGGAACAGGAAAGCGTAAAGGAGAATGTTCAGGCCGGTCACTATCAGGAATAGGAAAACCCCCATCCTCGCTCCCGGAAGAAGTGTAACGATGAACGGCAAGGCCAGTAGGGCGTGGCTTAGATTGCGAATGCGCAGGAAATCGCCGTGCCGATTGAAAATGGTCCACGCCAGCATCCAGAGTGCGGGAATGATAAACGGTTTTTCCCATACGTAATTATAGACGTAGCTCAAGCAATAAAGATGGACCGCGCTGCCAGCGAGCCAGAGCGTGAACAGCCCGGTCGGCAACCAGCGACGTTGAGGAAGCTGGTTGCCGAGTTGGGCGGGTCGCGGCAGACAATTTGCCAGCGCGATGATGGCAGGTAGAATAAACAGCCAACTGAAACGGTTCATTTCGTAAGGCGCGCCGTCTATGCTGATTTTGTGTTCCTGGAATTGGCGAAAGATGAGTGGCAGGGCAACGTTGACCAACAACAGCACCAGTCCCACGGCAAGAAGTCCACGAGGTAAATTGAGTTCTTTATGGAAGCGTTTGAGGGCGCCAAATCGAACCAAGACCATTGCTCCGGTGACCAGGCAAACAACCCAGACGGTGTTTTGGTTGAGCAAAGCCGCCTGGCTGAGCAGAATGAAAGGGACGAGGATCAACAGATTTTCGAGAAAGATCAGGAGGTTGGAATCGTAGTAAATGTGGCGACGAGCCAGCAACAGGGCGGTGGCAATCAGCAGGACTTCGTAGAACTGCAACGAGCCGAGATTAAAGACGAGTTGGGCAAATTCCTTGCCGGGGAAATTAGCATCGCTGGCAACGAGATAAAATCCGTAAAGCAATGTGGCGGCACTAACGAGGTAAAACGGATTGCAGACCAGGAGCTTTTTTACCCAATACATGAAAGTCTGTTCCGGTGGCAACTGCTCGGGGATGAATGGAGGGACGTAGTGGAGGCGAAAGTTCTCATTTTCTGGAGAATCAGGTGTGGGCGGTAGTTCCATAGTTCCTCCTTGGATTTTTTGTTTGCGATGAACCGAAACTTTTCATGGCAACTTTTTCTAAATGCGTAAGAGCATAAGCTTTGCCAGTATGAAAAAGCTGAAAATACAAGGGATTTGGCGCGAGCCAAATCATCAGGGTGTGCGAGGTTCGCGCCGGATGCGTGAAATTTGGCTGTATTGGCAAGCTACTTTGACATTTGCCGAGGCATCTTCTAGCCTCAGGGCGATGAATGTTATTCGCCATACGGATAAAGACTTTGCCGAACGGCTGCGCCAACTGGCTGCGCCGTCGAGCTTGTTCGATCCGGTCATTGAGGAACGCGCGCGCGGTATTGTGGACGCAGTAAGAACGCGCGGTGATGCGGCCCTGGTCGAACTGACGGAGCGGTTTGACCATGCAAAGTTGACGGTGGAACAATTGGCGGTGACGCAGGCCGAATTTTTGACGGCGTCGTTCAAGGCGGATGACTCGTTGCGGGCGGCAGTGGCGGCGGCGAGCAAAAATATCGAAACTTTCAGCCGGAAGGCATTGCGGAAGAATTGGACGTCGCGGAATGCGCATGGAGCGAAGGTGGGAGAAAAGTTCGATGCCTTCCAGCGCGTGGGGATTTACATTCCGGGCGGAACCGCACCGCTGGTTTCGACGGCATTGATGACCATCACACTGGCGAGGGTGGCTGGTTGTAAGGAAATC
>JAQGPC010000311.1 GCA_028293285.1 Pedosphaera sp. | reverse complement strand
GGCCGGTGTTAGTGGTAACATTCGCAATTCACTATCATTGGTTTCCAGTCGCATTGTGGGAATCGCCCTGGCACGCAATTTTGCCCATGGTGGCGTTGGGACTTTATTTTGCCGGTCGTGTCGCCCGATTGATGCGGGAAGGCATGCTGAATGTGATGCAATCGGAATTCATCACTGCCGCGCGCGCAAAGGGAATGAGTGAAACTACGTTATTGCTGAAACATGGAGTGCGAATCGCCATTCTGCCAGTGGTTTCCTATTCCGGGCCGATGCTCGCGGATTTGTTGACCGGTTCCTTCGTGGTGGAAAATATTTTTCAAGTCCCTGGGTTGGGTACGCCCTTAGTCAACAGTTCCATGAATCGTGATTCCACGGTGGTTGTTGGGTTAGTAATACTTTATGCTGCCCTGCTGTTGGGATTGAATCTCTTGGTTGATCTCGCCTATATGTTCCTGGACCGGAGGGTGAAGTATGAGTGAGCCGATAGTAAATCCAGAACTGAAGGAAGTGTCTGGGTCGAAGGGCGTTTTAGGAGCGTTGTCATCCGGCGCTCAACCAACAATTTTGAATTCACAGATTCACCAAAGTCCGAACCAGAAAGCTTGGCGGCGATTCAAGCGTAATCGCCCCGCCGTAATCAGCTCATGGTTCCTCATTGTTTTGCTGGTAATGGTGATTGCCTGGCCAATCACGCTTAAGGTAGCGAGTCTCAGCGGCGCAAAAGGAAAAGTGTTCGCAACCGAGTACGATCCCAATACGCTTTCAGACCGGTCGTTTGAACCTCCGACTGCCAAACATTGGTTTGGCACGGATGTCCATGGCCGCGATTTATTGTCGCGGATTTTCTACGGGGCACAAATTTCCTTGTTGGTTGGAGCGGTCGGGGCCGGAGTGAGCTTGGTCATCGGCGTGCTGTGGGGAGCCGTGGCAGGTTATATGGGCGGACGTTGGGACAGTGCGTTGATGCGGTTTGTAGATGTACTCTATTCGCTGCCATCCATCATTTTTGTGATTGTTTTGATCACTACATTGGAAGGGCGAATCAAGGATTGGATAGGCCATTTCAATATCCCGGAACTGACTCGCATGACGCGGTTGATCCTGCTGTTTGTGGGATTGGGAGCGGTTTCGTGGCTGACCATGGCGCGAATTGTGCGCGGCCAGGTGCTTACGCTCCGCAATCGGGCTTTTGTGGAAGCGAGTCGCACTTTAGGGGCAGGGCACCGGCATATTCTGTTTCAACATATTCTGCCGAACGTGCTGGGCGTGGTTATTGTGTACCTGACTTTGACCGTGCCGGCGATTGTGCTCTACGAATCATTTCTGAGTTTTCTTGGCTTGGGCATTCAACCGCCCATGGCCAGTTGGGGTTCGCTCATCGCTGAAGGGGCGGGGCAGATCAACACCATTCGGGTTTATTGGTGGTTGCTGGCATTTCCGGGGGCGATTCTCATCATGACCTTGCTTGCCTTCAACTTCCTCGGAGATGGGTTGCGCGATGCGTGGGATGTTCGCGGGGATAATAAATAGGCTTTGCAGATGGGCAACTGTACCGGCCCAAGTCTCCACTACAGGTTGCTTCAATGGGATTTTAGTTTAGTGTAGGTTCTGGTTTAGGAATTAGTGTGAATAATTCATCGTTGACGCTTGGGACTTCGCGGGTAACATGCCGCCCTAAGTTTTGGTAAATTGAAAATTGAATAATATGGCAGTTAAAGTTGCAATTAACGGGTTCGGTCGTATTGGTCGTCTGGTGTTTCGCGCCATCGCCGAACAAGGCATGCTGGGCAAGGACGTTCAGGTAGTCGCGGTCGGTGACATTGTGCCGGCGGACAATCTGGCCTATCTCCTCAAATACGATTCCACTCAGGGTCGCTTTCAGGGCGAAGTAGGTTCCAAGAAATCTTCGCCTGACAAGGCCGAGGATGATGTGCTCGTCGTCAACGGCAATGACATTCACGTGGTGAGCGCCAAAGATCCTTCCGGTCTGCCTTGGAAGCAATTTGGTGTCGATATCGTGATTGAATCGACCGGCCTCTTTACCGAAGCGGAAAAGGCCAAGGGCCATATCACCGCCGGCGCCAAGAAGATCATCATCAGCGCACCGGCCAAAGGTGAAGACATCACCCTAGTCATGGGCGTGAACCATGAGAAGTATGATCCGGCCAAGCATAATATTATTTCCAATGCCTCCTGCACGACCAACTGCCTCGCGCCGCTGGTGCATGTGCTGTTGAAGGAAGGTTTCGGCATCGAAGAAGGTTTGATGACGACCATTCATTCCTACACCGCCACGCAAAAGACTGTGGACGGCCCCAGCAAGAAGGATTGGAAAGGTGGACGCAGCGCGGCCATCAATATCATTCCCTCGGCTACCGGTGCGGCCAAGGCGGTTGGTCTGGTTTGTCCCGAAGTCAAAGGCAAGCTGACTGGCATGTCATTCCGCGTGCCGACGCCCACGGTTTCCGTGGTGGACTTGACGGTCCGCACGGTGAAGGAAACCAGCTATGCTGAGATTTCCGCGGCCATGAAAAAGGCCAGCGAGACTTATCTGAAGGGTATTTTGAATACCACCAAGGACGAAGTGGTGAGCAGTGATTTCATTCATGACAAGGCGTCGTCGGTCTATGACGAAGGCTCCGGCATTGAATTGAACAAGCGCTTCTTCAAGTTGGTGAGCTGGTACGACAACGAATGGGGTTATAGCAATCGCGTGGCTGATTTGTTGCGGTATATCATCCAGAAGGGGATTTAATTCCTGACTGATTTTCAAAGCGGCGGTCCAGAAATGGGCCGCCGTTTTTTTATAACCCAGCGCTCTGCCGAGACGCCGCTGCGCTATTGATAGAGCTTGGGCTTGCTCTTTTGCAATTCGCCGACAATGGCCTTGAGGTTGCTCCCAACCGTCTGCACATCCTGGGCGGTCACGCCGCTGTCGGTAAGGACTTTTTGTGCGGCGACGATGAAGGCTTGTGCCTGGGCTGGAGAAATGCCCGAGCTGTTCACGACGATGTTAATGTCCTTGGCCAATTGAGCCTGTTCTTTAGCCGAGACGTTCTTATCTGCGAGCGCGGTTGAAAGATTGTTGGCCAGTTTAGTCAGAGAGGTTTTGGAAGGTTTGGTAGCGCTTTTGGCCAAAGTTGCGACATCGGATGCCAATGTTTGTTTCTGTTCCGGGGTAACTTCCGAGCCGGCTTTGATGGCAGTTAGATCAGTTTGTAACTTATCGATGTTTTGCTGCTGCGCCTGACTGATGCCTTGTGGTTCGGATGGAACTGCGGGAACAGACTGGGGTGGAGCGCCGGTGGGAGGTGGCGGTGGCTGGGGTGGCGGCACACCTTGATTGGCATTGTTCTGGTCCCGAATATTTCTGGCCTTTTGTTTAATGATTTCATTGGGGCCAGCAAAAGTAACTGCGATCAATAAAAGGGAAATCAGGCCTAATACAATAAATTGTTTCATGGCAACGCTCCAGATTGGTTTGCCACACTCTGCGATGCTCGGAGTTGATTGTCAATTCCGCTCAATCAAATCGCATTCGACGTGAGATTCTCCATTCACAGGCAGCAAAAACCCCGTTCCTTTGAAGGGAACGGGGTTGATGAAAAAGTTGGGATCAGTGGCTGGCCGTAAGTCCCGGTTCCTTGCGGAGAAGGGTCAGGTAATCCACCAGGATGCGCTCGGCCTCTTCCAAGGGGACGTCCACTGCGGGTGTCTTGTCCGTATCTACAGTGTCTTCCGAATCAGGATCTGCGGAAGCACCGGCGTCTGCAGCAGAAACAATGTTCGCGTGAGCCTGCGTAACCGGCTTGATGTTCTCTCCAAGTTTGCCCAATCCAGTGCTATTGGCCCGGGGAGCGACCTGCACCTTGACCGACTGGTCGACTTCAGGAACAGCGGGTTCACCAGTTGCAGCCAAAGCTTTGGTTGATGAATTGGTGGGTGCTACAATTGTGGCAACACCATTCGTCAATATGACGGAAGAGATTTTCTGGTCAGTTGGCTTCCTGGCCTTGCGCTCCTTGTCGCGCGCCTTTTGGCGGGTATCCGATTCTTCCTTTTCCTTGAGGCGCTGCACCTCGTTCAGGGAAACGCTCTTTTCCGCCAGGACCTTTTTCACCTGCTCGATGTCTTCCTTAACGTAATCAAAATCCCGGGCGGTGGCCACGCGCCTGGCAGAGTTTTTCGTGAGTTCAGGCAGGAAGGGCTGGACGCGGTTCACTTTTTCGAAATGGGCCGTCTCGATGGTATCCCATGGCAACGGGTTTTCGAGAGAGGCTTCGCCAACTTCCAAATAATCATCAATGGAAGGAAGAATGATATCCGGAACAACTCCCTTTAATTGCGTGGAAGAACCGCTGGCACGATAGAATTTACGGGTGGTCAACTTGAGCGCACCCAGGGAAGTTGGATCTTCGCTTGAAAGATTGGTGAACGTGCCGAACAAATAAGGCGCCAATTGGTTGAGGCTCTGGACCGTGCCTTTGCCATGCGTGGAGGCATCACCCACCACGAGGGCGCGGCCATAATCCTGCAATGCCCCTGCCACAATTTCGGAAGCCGAAGCGCTAAAGCGGCTGGTCAGCACAACCAAAGGCCCGTCATATTGAATGGAGGGATCCTTGTCTTCATCCACTTGAACATCACCGTTTGGATCGCGAACCTGCACGACGGGGCCTTCCTTGATAAACAAGCCGGTGAGGTTGATCGCTTCTTCCAGCGAACCGCCGCCATTACGGCGCAAATCCAGGATAATGCCGCTGACTTTCTCCGCTTTCAGTTTTTCCAGGAGTTGGGCGACATCCACAGTGGTGCTTTTGGCATCCGCCTTGTTGGTGCTTCCGACCAATGGAAAGCTGGCATAAAAGGATGGCAAGTCGATGACTCCCACACGCACGGTTCCTTCCTTGCCACCGGGTAAATCAATGATTTTGGCCTTGGCCTGCTGGTCTTCAAGTTTGATCTGGTCCCGAACCAGGCTGACGGTCAGGCGGGTGGAAGGGTCGCTGGCATCAGCGGGGATGACGGTCAAACGCACTTCAGTTCCTTTGGGGCCGCGAATTAATTCCACCACTTTGTTGAGGGGCATGTCCACTACGTCAACAGGTTCATTGGTTCCCTGCGCGACGGCCACGATTTTGTCGTTGGCCTTGAACTTTTTGCTCTTGTACGCGGGGCCGGAAGGATTCAATTCGTGGATTTTGCAATAGCCATCCTCCGAGGTAAGGACTGCTCCTACACCGAAGAGCGAAAGGCTCATGCTAATGGAGAAGTTCTTCAGTTGGGCCTGGTCGAAGTAATCCGAATGCGGATCATACACGTGGGAAAGTGAAGTCAGATAAGCCTGTAGGACTTCATCGCCATCCCAATCCCGGAAAGTCCGTTGGATACGGCTGTAACGGTGGGAAATGATTTTAACGATGTCCGCTTTGAAATCGTGCCAGGTCAGGGCCGTGTCGATCGGGGTATAACGGCTGCCCACCAGCTTGGCCATTTCTTCGCGGCTTTCCTTGTTCAACTTTTCCTGGAGATACTCGTAACGCACGCGATCACGCCACAATTGACGGGCCTCCGCCATGTCCTTGGGAAAGGATTGGTCCTTGCGATTGAGGAGGACGCGGTCGTCGCCGGTGAATTCGAACTTTTCATTGTTCAGGAGTTCGTTGGCATAAGTAATCCGTTCGTCCAGCCGCTTCATGAAACGGTTGAAAATGGTAAAGGCCGGGGTGGTATCCAATCCTTTGAGCGTCATATCGCCCAGTGTGGTGCGATATTTTTCGAATTCGTCGATGTCCGTCTTCAAGAAATGCATGTGCTGCGGATCGAGAGTGTCGAGATAGCGGTCCAGGAACTTGCCGGAGATATTGGTATCAAACTTTTGATGCAAATAATGGAATTGTTCCAGCATGCGGGCGGTAAGATGGGCGATGCGGCCATCATTAGGCCCGGGAGCCAAATGCACGGAATTGGTGGATTTGGAGGAAGGTTCAGCGCCGAATAGCGGTAAAGCCACCTCCAGACAAATGAAAAGCAGTAGAATTCTCACAATAAGGATATTGGACTAAAATTTATCAAATCAGCAAATTAGACTGACTATACTCCCGGTTGTTCACATTCGAAACAAATATTTAACGGGGTTGACCATTTTTGAGGGAGCGGTTTTCCGGAGGGGGACGAATAATTCGATTGAAAGTTTAGGGGCTTTAGAGGAAGTATTCATCAAACGATATGAAGAAACCATTGATAATGATTTTGGGGCTTGGGCTTCTGGCTTGCGCAGTTCAAGCAGAGGACAAGAAGGCGGACGACAAACAAAGTCCTTTGAAGAGCGAAAAAGAGAAGCTTAGCTACGCCATCGGCATGAATTATGGCGGTGGGCTTAAAGGACAATTGAAGCGCCAGGAGGTTGATATTGATAGTGATTTGCTGGCCAAGGGTTTCAAAGATGCCTTGAGCGGCGGAACGACCTTGCTTACGGAGGAACAATCCAAGGAGATCCTGACAGCGGCAACCAAGGAGATCCAAGCCAAACAAATGGAAAAGCGCAAGCAAGAGGAGGAAAAGCGCAAGGTAGAAGCTGAAAAGAACAAGAAGGAAGGGGCTGCCTTTTTGGCGGCGAACAAAACCAAGCCCGGCATCATCGAGCTTCCCAGTGGACTGCAATACAAGGTGATTGCTGAAGGAAAGGGTGAATCGCCCAAACCTACAGACCAAGTCACCGCAAATTATCGTGGCACTCTGATTGACGGCACGGAGTTTGACAGTTCTTATGCGCGCAAAGAACCCGTCCCTTTTGCAGTTGCGGGCGTAATCAAAGGGTGGACCGAGGCATTACAACTGATGAACCCCGGCGCCAAATGGCAGTTGTTTGTCCCGGCTGAGTTGGCTTACGGCGATATGGGGCGGCCCAAGATTCCGGCAGGCTCGACTTTGATTTTCGAAATCGAACTGGTTTCAGTCAATCATCCTGCTGCACCGGCGGTTAGTGCTCCCAGCGCGCCGCTGACAAGCGATATCATCAAGGTGCCGTCCGCCGAAGAATTGAAGCGGGGCGCGAAGATCGAAACGATCAAGCCGGAAGATATCGAAAAGGAAAAAGCGAAGGAAAAGAAATAGTTCTGTCCCGCTAATAATTTTCAAACCGCCGTTACGGTGCCTTGGCAGTTGTGACGGCGGTTGTTTTACGTACATGCAGCATTAAGGGAAGGGAAGTTTGTCTTCCGGCCTGGTTCTCCACCGCGTAACAGAGGCGATCGGTGTCTGGCACCCATTTCTCCGAGGTCAAGAAAATCTGACGTTCGTTTTCTCCCTTGGGAATCAAGACGCCGTTTAAGCCGATGTTATCAACGATCACCCCGTGGGGAAGGTTGTCGACCGTGAAGGTGATCAGGTCTTCATGACCGTTGCGTTGCACCTTGAGCCAGGCGGGAATGCTTTGGCCGGGAGCAAGGGTGAGTTCCAACGGCTTGCTCATGACCATGGAATCGTTGTTGGTAGAGTTGGGCGTGGCGTTGGTTTCCAGGAAAACCCGGAGCTTCGGTTTTTCGCCGAGCTTCATTTTGCCCAGGCTGTTCACGTCTTTCGTGACACGTTTGCCATCCACCATTGCCGTGGCGGTTACTTTTGGCATAGGGGCGTTAGTTTCGTTGGGCTGCATGGCATTTAATGAGGCGTTAACTGTGCCTTTAGCTTCGGTGTGTCCGGCTTCGATGACCAGCGGAGATGAAGCGGTGAAGCCCGCCGGTAAATTGGTGATGTCCACCCGGATTTCATCTTCGAAGCCATCAAATCGTTCCACGCTCACCGAGAATCCCTGCCCACTGCCTGCGCCAACTGTTGGATTGGCCCCGTTCAGGGTGACATTGAAATCGGGTTTGGCTTCACGCAGCACCAAACGATAAGCATAGCGGTCCCCATTAAATTCGCGTGTGTCCGTGACGCGAACCAAATAAGTGCCGTCCGCTGGCGCGGTGAAATGGACGCGGGAGTCGGTGCCGAGCTTGCGTTCGCTGTCATCGTCGTTGCCATAATAAATTGGGAAAACGGGGAGACCGTTGGATTCCAGCTTCTCTCCGGGTTGATGCGGTTCCACGATGTAACCTTGTTCGTCCAAGGCATGGGTTGTTGTGCTGGTATCGAAGTAAGCGCGGCGTTTGCCGTTGGAAGTGTAGAAGAGTAAATCAGAGTCCGGGCCTTGAGGCATGCGAAAGAGGCGGGCAACGTCGCCCTGCATGTAATAATATTCGTTCAATTCCATCTCGGTCGAATTATCCAAGCGGCAGCCGGCGCCATTGGAATCGACGGGGCGAAAATTAATGGCTGAATTGCGCACGGCCTGGAGCACGAGACGTTCGAGCGGCCTGCCATCAGTTTGGAGAATTTCGATTTTGGTGTCAACGGGTGAGCCACGTTGTGCCGCCATGGTTTCGATGATCCAGCGTTGTCCCTTTTTAGTTTCAAATTTGAATAAGTCGGCGTCGGATTGGTTCGATGAGTTCCAAATACGTCCGTTCACCGCGGCAGGCGCAGGAATCTTCATTGCCTGTTCCGGCGTGTCATTCGGTTCCACTTCGGTTAATTCGGGGCCAGCCCCAACGAGCACTTTCAAGGTTTTTCGGCTCCGATATTGTTCCGCATTAACGGGCACTTCCACTTCACCGTTGGCTCCGGCTTTGACGCGAACCTTGCTGGCGGGTGGTAGATTGAAGCCGGTCAGTTCCACTTCGCTCTCCTGGTTCGCAGGCACGCTCAACGGATAGCAACTGACTACTTCGGCAAAGCTGCCCATGGATAAACGATAAAAATGATCCTTGGAGCCAGCAGCCATTTCGTCGGTGATACGAACATGATAGCGACCGGTGGCGGGGATTTTGAAATTGAGCAGGGGATCACCGCCGTCGAAGCCATTGTTCGAGGCCAGTAACACGCCTTTTTCATCAAATAAATTCAAGGCAGCGTTCGCCTTGGAGCCGATGCTTTTAGCGGCGACATCCAGGATGACTATTTGACCGGACTTGGCTTCGAATTGAATTTCATCGGTGTCACCGGCAGGGTCGAGTGTTCCCCAGAAGCTGCCGGACAATTTCACCAATGGGGCTTTGTTGGTCTTGGACTCGTAAGTCTGTGGCAAGTCATCGACGTAAAGTTTCAGTTTACTGCTCTCGGCCTTTTCATTTTTAACGGAAACTTCGTAACTGCCGCGAGCAAGGTTGGTGGCTACCGTGATTTTAATCCAGGCGGCATTGGTGGTGGCATCATCAGCGCGGATGAGTTCGCCGGTGAGCTTGGGGTTGGAGAATTTTAGTTCGGTGAGACCGATCAGATTGGTGCCAATCAGTTTGATTTCAAGGCTTTCACCCCGTTGAATGCCGTGCGGTTCCAGACTGAAAATCTCCGGCTGGCCGGGGGGAACCTTCATTTTTTTCGCTTCGGCCTTTTCCTCGGCTATTTGGGCCTTGGTCTTTTTCGGCGGTTTACCAACGGCGGGGAAACTAATGGCCGCGAGCAACAGAGCTATGAAAAGAAATTTGATGGGCGCACGCATAGTTCTTATTTGGTGGCGACTTTGGATTGAACGGGAGACGCAGGGCGCGTGAATTCGGAGGTAAGTGTCGGCAAGGGTTTGCCATTCGACGCATCATAAAACCCGAGTGACCCATCCATGCGGCCGACGACCACGGTTTTATCGTTGGAAATAAAAGTCATGGCACGAACCCAATCCGGTTGGGCTTCGATGAGCGCACGCTCTTTTACTTTTTCTGCGTCCCAGAGTTTTACAGTCCGGTCTTCGGCGGACGAAACGAGGGTTTTGCCATCGAGAGAAAAGACGAGATTCAAAATCGAACCCTCATGGGCAAATTTGGAATCCAACAACGGATTGGTGGTTTCGGCGGCGGATTCGCTGATTTGCCAGATGCGAATGCGATTATCCACGCCGCCAGCGACGAGGCGCTGGCCATCGGGACTGAAGGCCACTGCGTAAACTTCCTTGGTTGGTTGCGAGAGTGTATCGCGCCGTTCGCCGGAAGCGACATCCCACAGCTTCACGGTCCGGTCCGCGCTGGCGCTAGCGAGGATTTTACCATCGGGCCGGAAGGCCAGGCTGAACACCGCGCCATTATGGCCGGAAAGGGTTTTGATTTCCTTGTCGGTTTCGACGTTCCAAAGTTTGATTTTTTGGTCATAACCGCCGGTGGCGAGCGTTTTGCCATCGGGCGAAAGCGCAGCGGCGTAAAGTGCATCCTTATGACCTTCGAACGTGCGAACAAGAGTTCCGTCGGCGACCTTCCATTGACGCACTTCACCGAATACGCCCGGTTCGCCAGAGGCCGCGAACAGATATGTTCCGTCCGGGGAAAATACGACTGCATTCACATTGCCATGATGATTGGTCAAGGCGCGCGCAGTTTTGAGGTTTTCCACCGAACGCAATTCCACCCGGCCATAGCTGCCAACCGCCAGCAATTTCAGGCTTGGCGCATAAGCGAGCGCCATGACCGGTATGCGTGGAGCAACTTTGAGCGCGATTTTGGGAACAACGACTTCCTTGGCGATGGTTCCAACGGGCGGGCCGTGCGCTCCGGCATCGATCCAGGCTTTCACAAGGGCAATTTCAGCGGCATCCAATTTTTTACGTTTGCCAGGCGGCATGATCTTTTTTTTGCCGTCCTTCTCGAATTTCCCTTCGATCATTTGGACGAGCAGGCTGTCCGCACTTTTGCCGGGAATAATTGCCGCGCCGATTTCGCCGCCTTTCATCAGGCTTTCGTAATTTTCCAAAACGAATTTGCCTTCTGGGTCCTGGGCGGCGTGACAATCAAGGCAATGCTTTGCAAAGATGGCATCGATGGTTGCGTATTCATTCGTGGCCGATGGTTCTGCCGCGATCGGGTTTGAAATGAATAACAAAGAGGCGAAGAGGCAAAGGAGGGGAAATTTAGTCATCTCAACTCAATGATTAAACAAAAACTCTTTGCTGCTGAGGAGAGCCCAATAGAGATCTTCCAGCGCGGCACGTTGTTCTTTTTCACCGGCGGTATTTAACATGGCGAGAATCTTTTGTTTTTCAACGGGGGTTGGGAAACGGGCCAACGCGGTGAGATAAGCTTCTTCAACGATTTTGTCCGGTGACATTTTATTGCTGAGCCATTTGGCAATCAGGTTGTCCTTGGCTTCGAGTTTCTTGTTGATGGTGTCGCCATTGGCCAGATGGAGGACTTGAGTGACGTTCGGTTCAGCGGTTCGCTCGCACTCACAGGTTTTTTCGCGGTCCGGCCGGCCAAAGGATTTTAGGAAATAGGAATCGACATTAGAATCGGGTAATTGCAACGCGCGCCAACCTTTGGGATAACCTTTGAAATCGGTCGGTGTGCCGGTCGCTTCGGAAAGGGTATCGAGCAACACTTCGGCCATGAGGCGGCGCGGGAAGTAGTGGGAGTAGAAACGGGAATCGTCCATATTCTCTGGCAAGGCAGTGCTGGTGCGCTGGTAAGTTTCAGATTGCAAAATGGCGCGCATCAGCGCTTTCAAATCAAATTTCTGGTCGGCCAGATATTTGGCGGCAGCGGAAAACAACTTCTCATTACTGGCCGGATTGGTCACGCGCAAGTCATCCACATTTTCCACGAGACCGGCACCGAAATAGTTTTTCCAGACCCGATTTACAATTGCCCGGGTGAAATAAGGATTGTCTCGGGAAACGAGCCAATCGGCAAGATGGGCACGGCGATCATCCGTGGATTCCAATGACATCGCAGTGCCGTCCAGCGGTGTGGGCGGCTGTGGTTTGCCCGTCAAGGGTTGAACCAGATCGCCGGAGTTGGCGGCAAAGATAATGTTGTCACCATCGGCGGGGCCGTTCTTGGTGCGGACGCGCGCGAAGAGATTGGCCATCTTGTAATATTGATCGTTAGTCCATTTCTCCATCGGGTGGTTGTGGCATTTGGCGCATTGGATGGACATGCCGAGGAAAGCTTGCGAAGTGGTTTCCGCCATCAGACGCGGGTCATCGTGCAGCACGTAAAAGTTGGCCGCGCCGTTTTCCAAAGTGCTCCCGCGAGAAACCACCAGACTGCGAACCATTTTATCCCATGGCGTATTGGCGGCGACATTGTTGCGAATCCAATTGTAATACGACCACATGGCCGGGCCTTTGAGCTTCTTACTTTGCACCAGCAACAGGTCGGACCATTTGTAAGTCCAGTAATCAACAAACTCAGGGCGGTTCAAAAGTGATTCGATGAGCTTGTCCCGCTTTTTGGAATCTTTGTTGGCGAGGAAATCACGTGTTTCTTGTGTGGTAGGCAGGATGCCCAGAGTGTCAACGAAAGCGCGGCGGATGAATTCGGAATCGGTGGAGCGGGGCGAGGGCGGCAGGTTCAGGCTCTGCAATTTTTCCATGACCTGTTCATCGATGAAATTGCGCCGTTTGGCTTTGGTGAAAACGCTTTTGGAAACTTTATTCGTGTAGGGCGCGGTGGCGGTCGCTATAGCGATGCGGCTCAAATACCAACCGGTGATCGCGCCTTCGCCGAAGCCGATGGTCTTTACTTCGCCATTGTCATCCACCTGCGCAACCAAACCGTTAGCTGAAGTATATTTGACCCAATGTGTGACGTCTTCAGTATGACCATCGGTGAAATACGCCAATACGCTCAATTGCTGGGTCGAACCCGGCTGGCTGATGAAATGTTCGGGTAAAATTTCGATGCGCTCAATGCGGGGCTCGTCTTTCTTCGGACCCGGTGTCCCGGCGGCAATCCATTCGGACAAAACCTGATAATCAATGGAGCCGACTTCGAAACGTTTGCCGCCTTTGTGCGGCACCGCGCCGGTGGGCTTGAGCAACATCAGGCTGCGGCCGGGATCGCTCGGCACGATGCGACGACCAATGGCGCGACGAGTCAGGGTGAGATAATCGCCTTCGTCATCGTAGCCGCGCAGGGAGAGTTTGAAACCGTTCTGGCCAGCCGCCGCGCCGTGACATGCGCCCGCGCTGCAACCTGACTTAGCGAGAACCGGCTGGACATGGTTGCGGAAGCTCCACTCGAACGGCTTGTCCATGTTCTCGATGGTGACTTCCGCCTTGGCGATTTGTTTGCCTACCTTGGCTTGAATAGTCACGGTGCCGTTCTTCAGCGGCAGAGCAACACCCTTTTCGATCTTGAGGACATTGGTATCACTGGAGGTGAAGGAGATGTTGTTGGTGATCTGGCCGACGAACAGATTGTCCTTGAATTGCTCTATGAGGAGTTGCTGCCGGGCAGCGCTGCCGCTGAGTTTGAACCTGCCGGGGAGGATGGAAATGGATTCGGAAGCCTGAAGAGAGTTAACAACAAAGACGCTAAGACACAAAGGAAGACAGACACACCAAGCAAAGAGATGATGGTGAATCCGTGATTTAAAAGCAGTGGTCATTCTGGAAATTCTTGGTGTCTTCGCGTCTTTCAAAACTAAAACAACTCTTTGATGGGCTGCGTGCCGTAGTCCACGAGCGAGAAGGGGCGGCCTTGCGGGCCAGGCAGGTGGGAGGTTATATCGAGGCCCAACGAATGATAGATGGTCGCCACGATTTCAGAGGGGCTTACGGGACGTTCGGCGGGATAAGCGCCGATTTCATCACTCTTGCCCACGATACGGCCGCCTTTGACGCCGCCGCCCGCGAAATACATCGTCCAGCACTGCGGCCAATGGTCGCGTCCACCGGCGGGATTGATTTTCGGTGTGCGGCCAAATTCAGCGAGGTTGCAAACCATGGTGTTATCCAGCATGCCGCGTTGATGCAGATCTTCAATTAACGCACTGTAGCCCTGGTCATACATCGGAGCGACAATGTCCTTCATTCCGGCGATGGAAGTGAAGGGCTTGGAACCGTGAATGTCCCACGTGATTTCATCGAACACGGTTATAAACGTGTTGATGGTCACGAAGCGGACGCCGGCTTCGACTAATCGGCGTGCAAGCAGGCAGGATTGACCGAAGCGGGTCATGCCGTAACGCTCGCGGACCTTGAGCGGTTCCTTGGTGAGGTCGAAAGCTTCACGCGCTTTGGTGCTGGTCATGAGCCGGTACGCGGAGGCGAAATTGGTATCCATCAACTGCGCGTTCTGGCTGGCTTCAAAGTTTTTGACGGCATCATCCACGACTTCGCGCAATTCGCGGCGGCGTTGGAGCCGGGCTTCGCCAATTTCCGTGGGCGGCAACAGGTCGGGCACTTTGAAATCTTTTTTTGAAGGGTCGGCGTTTAGCGTGAAGGGATCGTAGGCTTTGCCGAGAAAGCCGCCATCCTGGCCGTGCGGCATGCCACCACCCGTTGCGCCCATCGGTTCGGGCAGCAAGACGTGGGCAGGAAGTTCGTTGCGGCGACCTTTGAGAAATTCCAGCGCGCAACCAACATGCGGGGTATTAATCCCGCCGGTGAACAAACGGCCGGTCTGCATCATTTGGTGGCCAGTGTCGTGGACGGCTGCCGCCGTATGATAGCAACTGCGAACCAGCGAGAATTTATCGGCCAGCTTGGCATGCAGCGGGAAAATCTCCGAGATTTGAATGTCCGGATTATTGGTGCGAATGGGCTTGAAGGGGCCGCGAATTTCGGACGGCGCATTGGGCTTCATGTCCCAAGTGTCAATCTGGCTTGGAGCGCCGAGATTGAAGATCATGATGCAGGCTTTTTCGTCGTTGCCCTTGGCGACATTGCCCTTCGCTTGAAGCGCGGCAAAGTTGGCCATGGTCAAGCCAAGAGCCCCGAGCGTTCCTATCTGAAGGAAGTCGCGCCGAGTGATGCCGTCGCAGGTGGTGATCGAGCCGTTGCCCGTTACTTTAAGCATGGTAATATGACCTGATTAGACGCGGTTCTGCTCGATAAATTCACCGGCAACTTAAATGGCGCATGAATAAATGTAAATAAATTAGGCCTGGGGTTGATTACGAAGCATGATGAGAAAAAGCGTGAAGCAGCCGCATTCGTTAGGTAGCTTACCTTCCTCGACAAGGCGGGGAGCATCTTATATTTTTCAGGCATGGTAGACACGGCAACACCACAAATTCTGCCCGACATCGAGCAGGACGAAAAGTCCAAGCCCGAGTCCGAACTGGAACCGGGTTACCTGGTGGTTTGCTGGAATGACCCGGTCAATTTCATGGAATACGTAACCCACGTGTTCCAGACGGTTTTTGGATGGAACAAGCAAAAAGCGGAACATCACATGATGCAGGTGCATAACCAAGGCAAGAGTGTGTTGGTCCGCGAAAGCATGGAGAAGGCTGAACATTATGTGCATCAGCTTCAGAAATACAGCCTGCATGCGACCATGGAGCGCGACAAGTGAAACAAATCAAAGGTGCCAGGGGGAGACTTGGCTTTCAAATTGAAAGGTCGGAAAAGCGATTGCTGCTGGAGGTGCTCCAACTTTATCCGATGATTCCGGCGGATCATCAGAAGCTGAGCAAGACCGGACAACGCGATGAAGACCAGCAGCTTTTAGAAGAGGCTCTCGCTGAGCAGCGCTTGGAAAACCGAAAGCAACTGGAAGCCATGCTGAATGCGAGAAACCGGTTCCGCAAAATTAAAGGCAAGGAAAGTTACCAATTTTCGCTGAAAACTTCCGAAGCGGATTGGTTGCTCCAAGTCCTGAATGACATCCGCGTGGGAAGTTGGTTGAAGCTCGGTTCCCCGGAAAAGACGGATGATTTCTTCGCTGCATTGAGCGAGAAGACGGCTCCCTACTTTTGGGCGATGGAAGTGAGCGGCCAGTTTCAAATGATTTTAGTCCATGCCTTGGGCAAACATTCTTAGAAGGCTGGTTGTGTTACAGTCCGTGAATGGTTTTGGAAGCTGGAAACCGTAAGGTTATTGATCTATGGCAGTTTTGTTAAGGCCGGAGATGCCCTTTCCCGACCCGCGCTCTGCGGGCGACCAAGGCTTGGTGGCGATTGGCGGTGATTTATCGGTGGAGCGTCTTCTGAGCGCTTATCGGAGCGGAATCTTTCCTTGGACAGTCAAGCCGGTGACTTGGTGGTCACCTGACCCGCGAGCCATCTTTGAATTAGATAATTTTCACGTCTCAAAGAGCCTGGCAAAGGTCATCCGGAAAGGTGTTTTCACGATTACCATTGATCAGGCTTTTAGAGAAGTCATGGAAGGATGCGCGGCGCCTGCTGCCGGAAGGCGGGATACATGGGTCACGAAGGAGTTTATCGAAGCTTACACCGCCTTGCACAAGCGCGGGTATGCCCATAGTTTGGAATGCTGGCGGAATGGCATCCTCGTGGGCGGCATCTATGGCGTGGCGATTGGCGGAGTTTTTGCGGGGGAATCCATGTTTCATCGTGAAAGCAATGCTTCGAAAATAGCGCTTTTACATCTAGTTAAGCACCTGAAGCAAAGGGAGTTCTCGCTATTTGATATTCAGACCCTGACACCCATAACCAGCCGCCTTGGAGGAATTTTAATTCCACGGGAAGAATATTTGAGACGTTTGGCCAGTGCCGTTGTCCAAAGTCGCAACTTCCAGTAGTTGTTTGAGAAAGAAGTGGGCGTTATCGTTATCGAAAACGTATAAAAGTGCAAAATGGAGCACTTTTTGCTTTCCTTCCATACCGGAAATTCTGTTATATTACGCGGCTAACTTTTTGTACATGAGTCAAATTAAGAAAAAAACACCTGTGTCACGACGTAACTTCATAGCTTTGGCGGGTTTAGGCGCAGCCGGACTTTATCTGGCTTACTCCGAACAATACGTTCCTAAAATGATGCGTGAATTGGTGGATGACGCGGGTCGCGCCATCCTTTCCCCAAAGTACACGCCCAAGCCGGAGCAATGGAACTCCAATGCGATTACGGCTTCATGGTTGGGGCACTCCACCGTACTGATGAACTTTTTTGGGCTTACCATTTTGACCGACCCCGTGCTGGGCATGCGAGTCGGGGCAGATATGGGATTTGGCACGGTTGGGCCCAAGCGTTTGGTGGCACCGGCACTTTCAGCCAAACAACTACCGAATGTTGACCTACTATTAATGTCTCATGCGCACATGGACCATTTCGATTTGCCGACCTTAAAACGGTTGCCGGAAACGACCAAGGCGGTGACTGCCAAGGCTACGGGTGATCTGTTTAATGATTATACCCGGATCAAACAAGCCAAGGAACTGGCTTGGGGGGAGAAGACCATGGTGAAGACCCGCAACGGCGATATTTCCGTGCAGGCCTTTGAGGTCAAGCACTGGGGCGCTCGTTGGCGGCGTGATACCTATCGCGGTTACAACGGCTACGTGCTGGAACGTGAAGGCAAGAAGGTCATTTTCGGTGGTGATACGGCCATTACCGACAGCTTCCGTTCATTGCGGGGGCAGGGGCCTTATGAATTGGCCATCATGCCGATCGGGGCGTATCAACCCTGGGTTTGCTCGCATTGCACGCCGGAGCAATCATTGCGCATGGCGAATGATGCCGGAGCGAAATACTTTCTGCCCATCCATCACAAGACCTTCAAATTGGGCCGTGAAGGCGCACAGGAGCCAATCCACCGGTTGGAAGCAGCTCTATCTAAGGAGAGCGAGCGTATTGCCCTGCGCGATATCGGCGAAACCTTCTCGGTGGCAGCTTAAATTATTTTACCAACATCAACGCAATCCTGATTCAAGCGGGATTGCGTTTTTTATTGGCGCTGAATGTGGATGCCACAAAATCACCGGCTCGTTCCGTAGAGCCTAGCGAATGGTCTCGTAGTTTCTGTGATGGAGATCCCGGAATAGCGATTCCACCCAGAGCCGGAACCACATGAAGAGAATTCGTTTCGTGCCGCCATGTTCGTAGCGTCGCATGGAGGTGATGGCCGAGGTTTCGCCAATGTATCGGTATTTACCGAAGCGGCGTAAACGATTAATCAGATCACTGTTTTCCCGGACTTGCAGGCCTTCATCGAATCCGCGCGTTTCCACAAAGTCCTTCTTCCAACAAAGAATGGCCCCCGAACTGCCGTGGTGAAGTCCGGAATGGTGGACGAAATTTTTGACCCAGTAAATTACCTTGTGGGAAAATCGCTTGCTGTCTGGCTGGCCTTTGAGTGTCCCGGCTGCGTAATCGCGGGTGAACTTGTTCACCATGGTTTCCAAGCCGCCCGGTTCAAGGAGCGTATCGGCATCCAGAAAAAGCAGCAGATCTCCCTTGGCGAGCTTCGCTCCGAGATTGCGAGCGACACCCAGGCTCTTGTTGGAGAGAACCACTAAACGACTGCAATGGTTTAAGGCGACAGCCGCAGTCCGATCTGTGCAACCATTGGCTACCACAATGGTTTCAAAATGAGGGTAGTTCTGGCGATTAAGGGTTTCCAAAGTAAGCCCGATATAATCCTCCTCATTATGGGCAGGGATAATAATGGAAATGGTTCGTACCCAAGGGGGCTTAGTTCTTCGGCGGGGACGTGCCACGTCTCCTCGGCTGGGTTTCTTCGATTTGGTGATGGTTCGAGGTGTTTCTCGGTCGAGCAATTTCTTTACGTCCATAGCCGCTTGAAACGTTCCCTCGAAAATGCAAATTCCCAATAGGGAAAAACCCTATTTTATATGGCAAAACACGAAAAATTTGGTGTGTTAATGCAGTGGGGGTAATTGAAAATGGCCGACGGTTCAGAATTATTCCGCTCGACAAAATGCCTTGAAATTACAATGTCGAAGTCATCCTCGACTGCCGGGAAGGGTTAATGTGTATACCAGCAGCAATGCCTCAAAGTCAGGGTGCAGCGGGAGTTTGTGCACCGGGTTTTGGAGCCGGGGGATTGGTGTTTGCTGGCGTTTCGGTTTCATTGACGAATTTTTGCAGAATGGCCGCATAGCCATCCAATAATTCCGCTGAATCACCGCCCAAGTCTTTCTTGGCTGACTGAATATCTTTGATGGCTTTCTGCGCTTGTGACCGGATGTCTTGCACGGACAGACTCCCAGTGGACAAGCCACCCACCAAGTCATTAAACATTTTGGATGCTTCCGGCGAGGAAGTTCCCATGAGCTGTTTTTGGATCTGATCCATCATTTTAGGATCAACCCCTTCCTGGCGCATCTGTTGGATGACGGCGCTGGATGGGGTATTGGAAGCGGTTGCGGATGGAGCTGCCGGTGCGGAGGGTTGGGCGGTTGCAGGCTTTGCAACGGGTTTGGCGATTACACTAGGGCGCAAAGAGATGCTGGCAACCTTGTCTCGCGGAATTTTCACGAGCCCTTGAATGTCGCTGCGAAACTCCAGGTTCGTTGGGGTCATGGAAATGACATTTCCCGAATAATGGTCGCCATTAATCAACTCCAAGATATCGGCTTTCAGCGGCAGGCAGGCCAGCGCGAGCAGACATGAAATAAAGGAGATGTAATTTGCGCTTCGGAAATGGTTGAAGGAAGTCATAAAAATGTGCCATTAACCAACTTGTTCTGTCTTCAAAATGACAGAAATAATGGAAAAAGCAACTGACAAGAGGCGCTTGGGTAAGTACGCGCTTGAACCTTGAATGAAGCTGAAAAGAGTGTTCAGCCTGCTTACTGAAAATTGAAATCGGAACGGCAAATTGGAACGGCAATATAACGACTGCCGTTCCGGACGGACTGGAGAGGCTTAAACGCCGGCGACTTTTTCCACTTCGCCGACCTTGCGTTGGGCCTTGCCTTTCATTTTCTGGACGCGGCCTTCGTCTTCCATGCGCGGGTTTTTCACTGCCCGGCCGGCAGCTTGTTTCATTTTGCCTGCGGCTTCTTTGGCGCTTCCTTTAACTCGGTCTTTGATATTTTGTTTCATAAATAAGTCCATGTTTGTCAGTTGAAATCATCGCACAGGAATCCATTTGTAAATATGGGGTAAATGCCTCGCTGTTGCCTTTTTAAAGGGCCTTGGCTGGAGAATCTTTTTTGGCATTTGAATGTTTTTTGTGCAAGAATTGTCTTTTCTCACGGAAATCCTTTGAATAGAGGAAGATTGCTAACACGTCTGTTAAGGTATAAAACGACGTAATTAATGAGCGGAAAGGGGCTTAAAGGGCGGGTTTGGTGGATTACTTTAGTTAATATCTTGTTTGACGAAAAGACAGTCTATAGGGAGAATTAATGACTGATGTTGCTTCTGAACTGAGAAATCGAACATTATGGTGAAATCCAAAGCGAGAAAACCAGCCGTCAAAGCTGGCAGTGTCAAAGGTGTCCGAAAGAGCGAAAACCGTTCACACGCTCCCGCCGCTAATAATGCCAAGAAGGATCGCAAAACTGCTGAGGCGGCCAAAGCAACTGGCAATGGTCATGCCAACCCGAAAATTGCAGGGCCAAAAACCACCGGCGCGGCAGGGGATGGCTCAGAAACCAAGACAGTAGACACGGGTTCGATTACCACCAAGGCGGGAGTGGATCTCACAGAAAAGGTCAAGGAGCTTGTCCTGCTGGCCAAAGAGCAGGGACACCTGACTTACGACGATATCAATGACGCTTTGCCGGATACGGTTGTTACTCCCGATGATTTGGACCAAGTTTATACCAAGCTGGCCAATCTTGAAATCGAGATCGTTGACGCTGCGGAAGTGGACCGCGTCAAGCAACCTGAAGCCGAAGAGCAGGAGGATGAAAAAGGCCGGTTGGACATCCTGGATGATCCGGTTCGCATGTATCTCCGTCAGATGGGCAAAGTTCCCTTGCTGACCCGCGAGCAGGAAGTGGCCATTTGCAAGCGCATCGAAGAAGCTGAGAACGAGCAGCGCCGCATCATTTACAGCTTCGGTTTTGCCGCCAAGGAACATATTGCCCTGGCTGAGAAATTGATTTCCGAACCGCCCAAGGAACGTTTTGACCGTGTCATTGTTGACAAGAAGATTGATAGCCGCGACCGGCATTTGAAAGCCCTGCGTCAACTCGTTAAGAAGGTCCGCGAAGTGGACCAGGAAGTGGACGATAAGTATGGCCGCTGGCGCGAAGCAAAAGTTTCGGCCAAGGAAAAGATGCTCGGTGAATTCAAGAAGCAGGACCAAAAGCTGCAGGACACTTTTTCCAAGTTTTTCTACAAGCAAAAGGTCATTGAAGAAATGATCCTCGTGGCCCAAAACATCCACGACAAGATTCAGGCCAGTCTCCGCGCCATTGCGGACATCGAGAAGGCGCGCAAGTCTGAACATCAACAGGCGATTCTCAAATCCGAGTGGCAGAAGATCAATGCGCTCGAGGAATTTGCCCGCATGCCGCATGACGCTTATTTGAAAGCCTTTGAGTCATTGAATCAATACGCAGCAAAGGCGCACCAAGCCAAGACGGAGATGGCCGAGGCCAATCTGCGTCTCGTGATTTCCATCGTCAAGAAATACACCAACCGCGGTCTCTCTTTCCTGGATATTATACAGGAAGGCAACATGGGGTTGATGAAGGGTGTGGAGAAGTTTGAATACCGTCGTGGTTATAAATTTTCAACTTACGCCACGTGGTGGATTCGCCAGGCGATCACCCGCGCCATTGCCGACCAGGCCCGCACCATCCGCATCCCGGTGCACATGATTGAAATCATCGGCAAGCTGATGCGCGCGCAGAAGCAGTTGCTGCAGGAATTTGGCCGCGAAGCCACGCCGGAGGAAATCGCCGACGAAATGCAGATTTCAGTCGAGCGCGTGAAATCGATTCTCAAGATGGCGCAACAGCCCATCTCCATGCAGGCGAGCGTGGGCGACAGCGATGATGCGACCTTCGGTGATTTCATCGAAGACAAGTCAGCGGAGAATCCTTCTGACATGACCAGTTACAGCTTGTTGAAAGACAAGTTGAACGACGTGCTGGCGACATTGACCGAACGCGAACGCCGCATCGTCGAACTGCGCTTTGGTCTGGTGGATGGCTATGCGCGCACGTTGGAAGAAGTGGGTAAACAATATAAAGTGACCCGCGAACGTATCCGTCAGATTGAAGCGAAGGCGTTGCGTAAGCTGCGTCACCCGACGCGTGTTCGTCATCTCAAGGGCTTCCTCGAAATGGAAGAAGCGGCTTAACCGCTGCTAAATAAAAATGTGAAAACGGGGCCGATGAAAGTCGGCCCCGTTTTTTTTATCGCAAGGCCAATGGAAAGATATGCCAGTAAGTGGGAATTGATAGGGCTTGCTGTCCTCAGCGAGCCGTGCGTGAAGTGGCTGCGGCGCGGTGAGGACACCATGCCCTACCGATCAAGTTACAGCAGCTTTGAAAAAAACCTGTTCCAACGAGGGGAGTAATGGTGCTGGTGATCCAACGAAATCACCACAGCCGAAGCGCGGCCAACAATCCTTTTTCGATCTACACACCCGTAAAAGCGGGAGTCATAACTGTTGTCGCGATTATCGCCCATCATGAAATATTGGTCGGCTCCAACAGTGATGGGGCCAAAGTTTGGCGCTCCGGATAGTGATGGCGTGACCATGACGGCATGGGATTTGTCCTGCACTGTTTCCGTGGCAAATTTATGGGCGGGTTGTTCGACGGAGGGGATTGCATCAATGATCTTTTGCGGGAGTGGTTCGTACTGGGCCGGCTTGCCATTGACCAGAAGTTGATTGTTCACGAGTTCGATTCTGTCACCCGGCACACCGACCACACGCTTTACCAAACGAATGCCATCGGCAGGGGAAAAGAAAACCACGATTTCGCCGCGCTTGGGATTGTCCCATTGAAGCAAGTGCCAGGTGGTGAAGGGAAATTTCAAATCGTAGGAGAGCTTGTTCACGAAGACGCGGTCGCCTTCAATAATGGTGGGCTTCATGGAGCCGGTGGGAACGTCATTCCAATCGGCAATGGCGGAGCGGAAGACGAACATGACAAACACCATGATCAGGAGCGACTTGCCATCCTTGCGCCAGAAATTCGTGAGTTTCTGCCTCCATGAATTATTACTCATGGCATTTTGGATACCGGCTTGAAGGTTTTCGTTCAATGAAATACGTCAACCCAGCCATCAACCAATTGGTCGAGTGACTGGGCGATTAAATTGAAATTGCAACGCGATTGCGCTATTTAACAATGACCTCGGTAGGTGGCGCCACCGGGCGTTCAACGATGACCCGCTCGTGACTTGTGTGGATGCAGCCCGTGACACCCAAGCCAACGCAAGTTACGATTAATGCGAGAAGAAGTTTTACAGTTTTCATGGTTTTTTCTTTCCAGCACCGCGTCTGATTATCACTAACAACCGGCACTGGAATAAGTTAATACGCAAGCAGCTTTTCGTAAGGGAGGTGAAACCCGCACGCTTGACCGCATGGAAATTATTTTACAATTGTGTCGATGGCGGAGCATTCGGGCGTGATCCTCGTCTAATCGTTATGAACAAAATGGGCAGGTATGTGA
>JAQGPC010000296.1 GCA_028293285.1 Pedosphaera sp. | reverse complement strand
CTTCCAACCGCCCTCCGCCTTCGGACATACGCCCGCCCGGCTTGAACTCACATCTGCTCGCACTAGCTCGTACCAGCTCCAATTAGCCCGTCTGCCCTCCGTCGTCCGTCTTCCGCCCTCCGCATTTTTAGCCCCCAATAACCCGGATTAACCCCCATTAACGCGGAATAACGCAGAAATGCCCAAATCTTCGATGCTTTCCGTCCTCTGACCTCCGTCATCCGACCTCCGATTGCAACTCGCATCAGGTCGTACAAGCTCGTACCAACTCCAACTTGCTCCGTAGCAATCGACGTATGGGCGTGTCGTCCCAAATCCCCGGAGCGCGGCGATGCCAGTCTGGAAAGTCCCCCGGGCGCAGCAATATTAAATTGACCAGATTCTTAAGCTTTCCCAGACCATGAGCCATTTCGTGCATCGTCTTTTTGGAGTTTTCCTCCGATTTAGGCAAACACGCCCGTCAGAAGGCTCTAACCCTGTCTTCTACCCTACTTTGCGTTCTATGCGCCCTTTTGCGGCCAATTTCATTTTCCGACTTCCGTCCGAACTCACATCTACTCAAACCAGCTCACACTTCCGAACAACCTCCCCTCCCATAGCACTCGCAATAGCTCACATCAGGTCGTAATTGCTCAATTTGTTACAGGTACACGGTCCCGCATGCGGAACCGCTTCAATGGAATCATCACTTCGACTCCTTCATATACTTTGATCATTAATCACCCTGAATAGCTTCGCCCCATCTTGGATAGCAGCCGACGTAAGAAGGCTCTAACTTCGTCTTCATCCAACAACTCAAACCTACTCGTACTAGCTCGTACCAGTTCAAACCCGCTCCCCCAGCCATAGCCACAGAGTGGCGCGAGCCCTTCGCCCATGGCATAAGCCATGGGAAGCAGCTCCCCGTTTGGATTTCCGCCTTTAGGCGGTCCGGTAGTCAGCCGATCCGTTTTTCGCTCTTATTGTGGCCTTCGCAAATTGTCAAAGAACAGCTCCCCGGCACTGCCCCAAGTCACCCGTCCATATAATAACAATCGTTATTAACAAGTCAACCTTTTTCCATGTGGCGCGATTTGCGATCACGTAAACACCTCCCCGGAGTACCGACCTCTGTATCAATAAACCAAGTTAAGTCTTTGCTGTGTGCGGTAGGGCACGCTGTCCTCAGCGCGCCGATTCTTCGCCTGACTGTCGATTTTTGTCTCCCGCTTCCAAAACAAAAAAGGCGAGCCATCACTGGCTCGCCTTTGCGATTTTAAATTAGTTCCGGCCTAGTTCCGGCGCGGTCCGCGGTCTACTGCGCCACGATCCCCACCCCGGCGTTCGCCACCGCGATCTCCGCCACGGTTTTCACCGCGTGGTTCAGCACCACGATCTTCACGGGGACGCTCATCGCGCGCGCGTTCTTCGCCGCCATGTCCTTGATCGTCACCGCCACCGGCGGGAACAGGCTCGCCGCCCATTTCCTGGTCGCGCTCGGCCATCGCGGCTTTGCGGGACAGTTTCACGCGGCCTTTTTCATCCACGCCCAGGCACTTGACCCAGATTTCATCGCCAATCTTCACGATGTCTTCGGTCTGCTTCACGCGGAAGTTCGCCAGTTCACTGATATGCACCAAGCCATCCTTGCCCGGCAGGAATTCCACAAACGCGCCGAATTCCTTCACCGTGACCACGCGGCCACGATAGATCTTGCCGATTTCGGCTTCCGCAGTCATTCCTTCGATGGATTCGCGCGCAATCTTCATTCCCTCTTCGGAAACGGAGTAAATATTCACCGTGCCGTCGTCTTCGATGTTGATTTCGCAACCCGATTCTTCGACGAGACGCTTGATGTTCTTGCCACCAGGCCCGATCAACGCGCCAATCTTCTCCGGATTGATCTTCACCGTCACGATGCGCGGAGCATACTTGCTCAATTCCTTGCGCGGTTCGGAAATGACTTTCGCCATTTCAGCCAGGATGAACAAACGCGCCACGCGCGCCTTTTCCAAAGTTTCCGCCATCAATTCCTGCGAAATACCGCGCAGCTTGAGGTCGAGTTGAAAACCAGTGATGCCCTTTTCCGTGCCCGCGATCTTGCAATCCATGTCGCAGAACGCATCTTCCCAGCCGATGATGTCGGTCAGGAGTTGGTAACGCTTGATCTTGTCCTTGTCGTCATGCTCGGTGCAGATGCCGACGCTGATGCCGCCCACCGGGCGAATCATCGGGCAACCCGCATCCATCAATGCCAGTGTGCCGCCGCAAACGGAAGCCATCGAAGTCGAACCATTCGATTCCATGATCTCACTCGTTATGCGAATCGCGTAAGGATACGTATCCAACGGAATCATGGAGGACAATGAACGTTCTGCCAAAGCCCCGTGACCAATCTCACGGCGACCAGGACCACTGATGCGGCCGGTTTCACCAACTGAGAAGTTCGGGAAGTTATAATGGAGGATAAATTTCTTTTCGTTGCTGCCACCAGTGTAGGAATCAAATTCCTGTGCGTCTTCGCCGGTGCCGAGCGTCGCGAGCGTAACTGCTTGCGTTTCACCACGGGTAAAAATGGCCGAACCATGCGCGCGGGGCAAAATGCCCACTTCGCCGGAAATCGGACGGACCACGTCAAACTTACGGCCGTCCAAACGCTTGCCGCTGTCCAGGATCAGACTGCGAACCGCTTCCTTCTGGATGTAATATGCGGCATCCTTCAGCACGAACTCAGTGACCTTTTCTTCACCGAATTTTTCCACGAGCTTCTTGCCCACTTCTTCAAAGATCGCGCTCACGGCGGATTCACGAGCCAATTTGCCCGGAGTCAACAACGCCGGCACAATGCGGTCGCCTGCCAGTTTCTTCGCTTCGCTCAGGATTTCTTCCGGAACGATGTTCAGCTTGATTTCGCGCTTCTTCTTGCCCGCCTTGGCCATCAATTCCTTCTGCGCCGCAATCAGCGGCTGGCAGCACTCATGACCAAATTTCAAGGCAGCCTTGAATTCATCTTCCGTGATTTCCTTCGCGGCACCTTCGAACATCACGATGTCCTGCGAGTTGCCGACGTAAATCAAATCCAAATCGCTCTCCGCCATTTCCACATGGGTCGGATTAGCCACGAACTTGCCCTTGACGCGGCCGATGCGCAATGCGCCCAACGGACCATCCCAGGGGATGTCGCTGACGCTCAACGATGCCGAAGCACCGATGATGCTGAGAATATCAGGATCGTTTTCGCCGTCGGCGCTGAGCACCACGGTTTGGACCTGAACTTCATTGTACCAACCCTTCGGAAAGAGCGGACGAATCGGACGGTCGGTCAAACGGCAGGTAAGGATTTCCTTTTCCGTCGGACGGCCTTCACGTTTGAAATAACCACCGGGAAATTTACCCGCGGCGGCTGCCTTCTCACGGTAATCAACGGTCAATGGGAAAAATTCCTGGCCCGGCTTGGCCTTCGTGGCTGCCACGGCGGCAACCAACACAATGGTTTCGCCGAGTTGAACGGTTACGGCACCGTCCGCTTGCTTGGCTAGCTTCCCTGTTTCAATGATGATCTGCTTGTCGCCCAGTTGGGCTGTAATTCTTTCTGACATACGGTTCTATTCCTATTTTCGCTGCCCCGGAGGAACTTCAGTGAACACCTGGCGCACAGGTGCTGAATGAAATTACCCGGGGACAACGACTTCTTTTACGCGTTAACGTTGAATATACGAATCGGGCCAATCGCGTTTTCTTAGCCCGATTCAAAGTGAAAATATCTGTTAGAAGATTCCCGTCTGCCCTGAACATGGGAAGGCAGAAAGCCTCCCCTGTCCTTACTTGCGCAGCTTCAACTTCTTCGTGACTGCCGTATAGCGGCTCACGTCCGTGTTGTGCAGGTAGTCCAGCAAACGACGGCGCTGGCCGACCATGATCAGCAATCCGCGGCGCGAACTGTGGTCCTTGAGGTTGGTCTGCAAATGCTCCGTCAGGTGATTGATCCGCTGAGTCAACAATGCAATTTGAACATCGGCCGAACCGGTATCCCGCTCGTGCAGCTTGAAATCTGTAATGGTCTTACTTTTTGCTTCCATAGTTCCTATCGACTTTTCGTATTAATATCGAAGGATTAGTTTAGATTCATTGGAAAGTGCTGTAAAGGACTTTAATCCAGTCATTTTCTTCTCCGTAAATGGAGTCTGAATGCCTGATTTCCATCCATATTATCCTAGATTGCAACCTCTTAGTCCAGCATTTCAGAACCGATTAACTGCCAAAGCGACCGTCCAGACATCCTTGGAAATGGCGTGAATCTATTGATAATTCGTGGCTTTGGGCGCATTCGGATAAGTCTCCAAATCTTCCTGATAAAAGAAGGATTGTTTGGTTGAAGTATCCCAACTATGGATGAAATACATGTCCCGAAATTTAATCCATCGGGCCGAGCCATCCATATGTACCTGCTGACCTCCCTCCGGCACTTTGCCCGGCATATGCGACGGCATGTTCAGATAAACCTCTTTCCGCGTCGCGGACGGATCCAATCCGCCCCATACTCCATTTATTTTCATGGTCGTGTCCGATGCCAATACCCAATTAGGCTTGGAATCAGAAATCTTTACCGGGCTCCTTGAAATTACCTTCCCCCCCGTCGGCGTATTCCAGTGACTCACTCCTCCAAAGTATTGAAACCCGATCACCCATTGGTCAAAGCTGGCTTCATAAAACGGGAGATCCGGACGATTGACACAGGTCCATATTTTTCCCTTTCCAGTCACGTCCAACCCAACCTGCTTTGCCACCCCGGCCTCCAGACTGTTCAACGCAATTTGAACAAATGTAGTGGGCGCCGATGGCTGCGGCCGCGCGGAGAAAAGCACCTCTGAATTATCAGATCCATAAATGAAACAGGCCTTCGCCACATTCCCCAAATTATTCAGACATACCACCCGTTTGCCCTTCTCCTTGGCCTTGGCCAATGCCGGCAACAACAGTGCCGCCAGTATCGCAATGATCGCAATTACCACCAACAATTCAATCAAGGTGAAGGCCCGGTTGCTCCCAGCCTGATATGGTCGGACACCCAATACCCATTCTGCCCGCCCAGCACAACTTTTTTTCATGAGCTATTCCTTCGCAATAAATTAATATGCACTAGGGACTCACCACCCGATAAAAATTATTGGTTGCGCTGGCTGGAAATTCCACGATCGCAATCGGCCCATGCTCCTCGCCATTGACCCCGTTTGAAGTCGTCGCCCAGATTCCGCTCCCCAAGTCCGAATTCTCTTCGACATGAATCGGCTGATGCGGATACTGCCGCTCAATCGTCACTCGGATGTTTCCATTCGTCAGTCCCACGTTGGTGATCTTCATCGTCGGCTGCGCCACCAACCGGACGGCATTCACAAAAACACCAATCGACGTGCCGCCGTTTCTCCGGCCTTCAATCTGCAATTTCCCCGTGGCGGATGAAGTGAGCAACGCTCCGAAGGTATCATCATAATCGTACGTCGGCAGGATGCTGCCGTCGAACGTATAGCCGTTGGTAATTGCAACGGTGCTGCCCGAAGCTGTCTCAATCCAGTCTGATATGCGCGCTCCCGGACTTATTGCGTCCCAGGACCAAATGGTTAAGCCATATTGAGTGTTGGGCGCCAGCCGTTCAATCAACAGGCGCATCCCATTTCCGTTGGCGGTGCCATTCGCGAAAATAAAGTCATTGTAGATTTGTGTTTGCGTAAAGTCCGCCGATCCGTTGGTGAGCGCTCCCCGATCTCGATCTGCCAGGGCGACCCCAATACCCGTAAGCGTCACATTCACTCCGTTGAAATTGGTGGGATTCGCCGCCAGAGTCATTGAAGCAAATCCGGGTTGCGTAACCGCCGCTCCAGTCAAATCAAAATCTACCTTTAACGCTTCACCGATTGTGGCAGGCACGTAGGGGATAACGGTGAGTCGCACGATGGAACTGGTGACGGAACCTGCGGAATTGGTGATCACCACGGTATAATTTGCCGAGTCACTCGGCTGCACACTCGCAAAGGACAGCAAGTTCGTCGTGGCACTCAATATGTTCGCACCGTTTTTCCGCCATTGATACGCCAGCGGACTCGTTCCACTGGCTACCACCGAGAAAAAAGCGCTGTCTCCTTGAAATACGCTGTTCGTTTTATCTGTCGGTTGCGTCGTAATGGCCGGAGGAATGGCAGCGATCGGCACCGGAATACCACTAGTCCGAATCTGCTGAATTTCAGTATAACTTAGGCGACGATTCCAAACCGCCAATTCATCGACCGCGCCTGCAAAATAGTTCGCTGGCGCACCTCTTAACAACGCTCCCACGGAAGTAGTATTTAAGAATGCGGCACTGCGAATGTAACCATAGTCCGTCTCATCCAGAACTCCATCCACATAGAGTCTGGCCTTGCCATTCTCATCCACCCATGCCACGTGATGCCACGTTCCATCCAAAACCGGGCGCGTCGATTTTTTATCCGTTGTGGCCGGAGCTATCTTCACATCCAGTGAAGTCGTCAGTCCCGTATTGTCAGTTCCCATCAGAAAGAAGATCGCGCCATTCGTCGTGGTGCCTTCGCCAAAGATCTGTCTGTTTGTCTGGTTTCCCTGCCCGTTTACCCAAAACGACACCGAATAATTAGTCGTATTATAAATCGAAAAACCTCCTACCCGATTTCCATACTGTTGAACTCCATCAAAGGTCAAAGCCGTGGCCGCCTGTCCCGAATACCCGGCAACCTGATTTGTCACATCCATCAAATTTAATTGCATGTCATTGTGACTGTACAAATCCGGCGTATTGGTCGTGGGCGAAGTGTTGACCGTATCAAATGGCCAATAGGACAACAAACCAGCCGGCACATTGGCCGCGCCATCCGCCGCCACCGTAACCGTGGCCACACTGCTGGTCGCCGACCCGACCGGATTGCTAACTACCACCAAATAGTTGATGGCAGCCGCATTGGTAAGATCCGTCGCGCCGTACGTGCTATTGGTTCCGTTAGGAATGGCCACCCCGTCCTTATACCATTGATAACTGAACGGACGATTGCCATTCGCAAAGACAGAGAAATTTAGCCGGTCACCCATGTTACAATTGTTGCCCTGAGGTTGCTGGGTGATTGCCGGCGCATTTGTGATCGGCGATGAGATTCCATTGGTCATGACCTGCTGAATCTCTGCCAAGCTTAACGCCCGTTCCCAGCATGCCACCTCATCAATTTTGCCATTGAAAAAATTCACTGCCGGAGTCCGTTGCAACGCGCCAATGGAAGTATTATTCAAGGTGGTCGCCGCTGCAGGAGTGTAATTGAAAGTGGCTGGGTCCTGGACTCCGTCCACGTAAAGTTTACCGCTGCCACCCGTGTCCACCCACGCAACGTGATGCCAGTTGTTATCAAATACGATTTTTGTGCCTGGCACATTGTTGATCAATGCAGTGGTCTGCCTGAGAAACACATTGATTACCCCCGTCCCTGCGCCGTTGCGCGTTCCGATGCTGAAAAGCGGTGAGGTGCTGCTCGTGAATCCTTCCGCAAAGATCGGTTTGTTATTCTGGCCGGCTGGACCGTTTATCCACATCGTGATCGTATAACCCTTGGTGGAATAAACCGGCAATCCGGTATCCAATGGGTTCGTGCCGTGAAGAATTCCCAAATATTGTGAAGTCCCGCCAAAATTAAATGCCTGCCCGTTGGTGCCAGCCACCAGGTCCCCTGACGTCATATTAGTCAGACCCAATGCATTCCCTGAAACCAAATCGGGTGTTGTATCCGGCGTGGTGCCGACCGTGGTATTCATCGGCCAATAGGCAACGAGCCCAGTACGGATATCCGCAGCAAATAATGAACCGGTGGTAAGTAACAAGACGGAGGCAAGAACAAGTTTTTTAAGGAATTTCATACATTTCGTCAGGTGACACGTTTCGCCACTATGGAGGAGTTAGCTCTCATTTAAATCATTTTTACGGGGGCTGATGGCTACTAAAGTAAGCAGATTACATTCTGAAAGCAACTAGAAAGTAGCTTCCGGCCTGATAATTGAGATACAAACTCCCCTTTTCCTGAGTTACTCGACAAATTCGAGTTCCTGCCGGTGCGTGATAATTCCCCGCTCAAAAGCCCGCCCTAAAAACCGGCGAATCGACTCGCGCCCCTTGTCCCCATAATCCAGCGTCCAATGGTTCACATACATCCCCACGAACTTGTCCGCCAGGTCCCGTCCCATGTCCCGCGCATATTGCAAGGCGTGCTGCACCGCTTCCGCCCGATGATCCAAGCTGAACTGAATGCTCGCCGTCAAAACATTCGAAATCGTTTTCCTTACCGCCGGTTCAAATCGCTTATGAATTACATTCCCACCCAGTGGTAACGGTAACCCGTCATTCTCCCTGCCCCACCAAACGCCCAAGTCCTCGCACACTACCAATCCCTCGTTCTGATAAGTCAATTGTCCCTCGTGAATGATTAATCCCACATCTGCCGCGCCCGCTCGCACTGTTTGG
The DNA here is from genome assembly GCA_028293285.1 of Pedosphaera sp. GTDB lineage: Bacteria > Verrucomicrobiota > Verrucomicrobiia > Limisphaerales > Pedosphaeraceae > Pedosphaera. Next base: position 28,059 of record JAQGPC010000296.1, on the reverse strand, counting down.
AAAATCTGGTCGAATGGCACCACGATGTAATTAAACTCCTTCGCTGATTTCCCCAGCCACAGTTGCAACGCTAAAAACGCGCTCGTCATCGTCCCTGGCACCGCGATCTTCTTTCGCGCAACTTCCTCTTTGCTGAACTTCTGCTTCGCCACCAGCATCGGCCCGTAACCGTCTCCCATGCTCGCGCCGCTCGGCAGCAATGCATACTTGTCACTCACGTACGCATATGCATGAATGCTGATCGCTGAAATATCCAACTCCCCCCGCGTCGCCCGTTCGTTTAACGTCTGGATGTCCTGCAAGATGTGTTCAAACTGGTAGCCACCCGACGGAATCAGTTCCTTGGCCAGGCCATAGAACATAAAAGCATCATCCGGATCGGGCGAGTGGCCCAAAGTCAGCATTCGTTTATCCATGCACCTCTAATCTTGATTTTCGCACGCCACCTGTCGAACAAAATTATACGAACACCTGCATCGAAATGCTCGACATCGCTTACCTTTACTCAATCTCGTGCCCAGTCTTGCTGCACGTTGGCTTCTCCTCCACCGCATTAAGCTTATATTGACCGCCACTCGGACACTTCAGTTGTGTTCCCTTCGCTTTACTGAGATAAGGTTTCAAATCCGCCCACGTTGGAACATCTTGGCCCGTCTTCTTGTTCTCCAAAGCCCACATATTCTTGGCCGCATCCATTTGCCGCAAATTATTCAAGCAAGCATTTCGCTGGGAGGTGTCGCGCGCCCTTATGAAGTTGGGCACTGCCACCGCCGCCAGGAGTCCGGACACCGCCACCGCTGGCATCAATACCATCTTACGCGCATCCTGGTTTCCCATCCCGGTCATTACCCAGCCCTGGTCGGTATTCGCGGAGACATTGAAGGCATATGTCGGATGATTCAAACTCATCAATTTCTTCATCAACTCCACCTGTGCCGGCTTGTCTGCCGCCTTCTTCTCCATGATTTGCTGCTGAACCTTCTGCCACGTCTGGCCGAACTTCTGGCTTACGTAACTGAATTGATTCCCCTCCTGCGGCATCCCTTCCGCCAACTTCTTGAACTCGTCCGTCGATTTCAACCCCGGCTTCTTGCCATTCTTCACGGCCAACACTTCCTCCACCAACGCATCCGTGCTCGCAATAAATAAATAACCGCCGCTCTGCGCCACCGTCGGCCGCAACGCAATCGGCAAAGGCAGCGGCACCGGCATCGTCCGCATCTTCAACCCTTCGCGATCCACCCGCACCACCTGCTTATTCTTTTTCATCGACTCGTCGATCCGGTTGAAAATCGTCTCATCCTTTACCTTTACGACCAGCACGACGCCCGGCTCTGGAAATTCCAGCGATTGATCCTGTCCCGTCGGCACCGTGATCTTCCGCGATTCATCCAGCGTCACGATTAATCCATACTCGCCGCCCAGCGACGCCAACACCTGCTCCAGCTTCAGCCCCGTCTTCTTTTCAAATTCACTGGGAAGTTTATCCAACGCATCCGCCGCTCCTGGAATGCCCGATTGCCCTATTTCCTTTTCCACCACCGACCACACCAACGGCAAATCCAAATCCGATACCGTCGCAAATGCCGTAGTCGCCGGCAGCAAATCCAACCCATTCAACCCATGCGCCTGCTTGCCAAACATCGACCACAAGAAACCCGTCCCCTTCCCCGGATAATGATGCAGAATAAACTTGCTGCGATAAAACCCCTTCTCCTTCGCAATCGAACTCATCCCCGCGCCGCTGACATCTTCCAGTCCGCTCTGCTGAATCAAATTCGTCACGACGCCAAACACCCGCCCCATATTCTCGCGGTCTTTATCCTTCACATCCGGCAGCGAATCCAACACACCGCTCCAATCCGCCACCTTGCGCGACAACCCATCCAGCCACTGCTCCGTGCTCACATACAGATACACATTCCCGCCCACGTCCAACTGCGACGTCACCGCCTCAAAACTATTCTTCTCCGCCGAAACAATCTTGCCCTTCGAGCTCACCGGCAAACCCGAATTTGATTCCTGCTTTTGGCAACCACTGTTGAAAATGATCAATGCCGTAATGGCAATAATCGAGAGAGCACCGGCGACAACGCGTAATTTTTTCATGGTAAAGTTCCTTCTGACTGCGCACAACAAACCCGTTTTCCCCCCAAAGGTAAAGCCGAATCCTCAACGAATTCGAGTGACTATCAATACTTCATGTCGCCTTCTATAATTAAAGCTTGAACCGTTCTTTCTGTCCTTATTTCTGTTCTTCTGCTCCTGCCCTATCCCTCAACCTCGAAGAGGTTGTGCAACAAAGCCCAAGGTTGCGGCTTTTGCGCTACCTTGGGTAACCGATCAAAAACAGATACAACCTCAACGAACCCGATGTGCAAGTTTTGAAGGAGAAGAGCATTCCTCCCTGCGCCAAGTGCATTTAGCTTTTAGCAGAAAGGAATGCTTTTTATGTGTATTGATGATTTTCTATTAAGAACCTACTGCTGGGTGGATGATGAAATCAAGGGCTTGAAGTTGCGTGCGCGTGGCCCGGATCCCACCCTGAGGGACAGCGAAGTGATTGCCATGGAACTGGTAGGCGAGTGGCTGGGCCTGGATCAGGACAGCCAGATTTTTGAATTCTTTCGGCGTTACCATTTGCCTGAATTCCCTAGGCTGGGAGAGATCCATCGCACCACCTTTATACGTCAGGCCGCCAACCTGTGGTGAGTGGTCGCCCAACTGTCCCAGCGCCTGAGTCAAGCGCTGCTGGGGGACTGCCACTTCTGGTTGCTCGATAGCGTGAGTGTGCCGGTCTGCCGGCTGGAGCGCGTGGATCGTTGCCGTCGTTTCGCCGGCCTGGCCCACTGCAGCCGGGAAGGTGGCCAGGGTGGTTTCTTCTACGGTTTTCGCCTGCACCTGCGCCTCTCTCCGGACGGAGTAATCGGTCAGGTGGGATTGGCCCCCGCCCACGTTTCCGATTTGGCCATGACGGAGGAGTTGCTGCCGCCCGGTGGGGGTCTGTCCTTGGGGGATCGCAACTACTGGAGCCCGCGCCAGCGCAATGCCCTGGCGCTACGCGGCTGGCAACTGGAAGCGCCCTTTCGCCGCCGCACCCAGGATCCCACGCCCGCGCGCTCCCGCGCCATGTCCGCCGTGCGCGAGTGGGTGGAAACGACCATTGGACAATTGACCGAGCGCTTCCGCCTGAAGCGTACGTGGGCCCGTGACCTGTGGCATCTCTCCCATAGAATCATGCGCAAGGTACTCAGTCACACAATCGCGGCGTGGTTCAACATCCAGGCAGGTTTGGCCCCCTTACAGCTAGCCTGGACTAGCTAGCGCGTCACCAAACTTGCACATCGGGTTCAACGAGGTTGTGGCCTGAGTTTCACAAATAACGTTACAACCAGACACCCAAACCTTCTGAAGCCTCTTCACCTCAATTCCTGCGCCTTGGCCTTTTTGTATGCGGCCAATTCATTCAACTGCCAATCAATCGACCGCTGTTGCGCCTTAAGCAATTCATCGCGACTCGGATACGCCTCGAAATATTCGGCCACATATTCTCCGAGCGTCTTTTGCTTCACTGTCGAATGCAACACACTCTCGATAGGCTCAATCCGCGAGCGCACCGGCTCCGGAATGTCAGCCGGTTTGATGTCCACCACCCGGATCAAACATTTGAAAGCATGCGCCGCAATAAGCGGATCGGGATCCGACAATCTCTCCATCAGGAATTGTCGCGACTCCGGATAACGTTCCGCGAAAAAAATGCACGCCTTATGTTCCCGCGGCATCTCCCAAAGCGGCCCCACCTCCGGCCCCAGCACACGCCCGCATTGCTTCCAAAGATTACAAAGCGTTTGCCAATCCCGATGCAAATCGCCCGTAAACAAATTCGCTGTGCTCATAACCCAATTTTTTATGCCGCCGGGAAAAGAAAGCCATCTTCACTCTCAAGGTAAAGTGAAATTTTTATCGAATTTGCTGCCAGGCTCCTTCTTGTGGTTTAACCCTCGGTCATTCTACCCATTAGTGAAATGAAGAACACAACCATCAATATCTGTAGTACCAGCACAAGAGCCGCAATAAAATCGGAAGGCGATTTTCTAAATTTAATAACACGAATTGAACTGACTATTCCAGTGACAAGTCCCAACCCCCACAAGAACAACGCTCCATAGGCAGGGTCAAGCGGCTTACTTTCGAAAAAGCGTAAAAGAGCGTTCATTTCCACAATAACGCAGAAACAAGCTAACCAGGTATAACTCCGCACTAGCACCTGTTCACCCGTAAGCGGGAGAGGCGGCGCTGCACTATGGTCACCCTTTGTGATTGCCGGCAAATCGGTGCCACACTCAAAACAATTTACAAATTCGTCTTGATTCTTCCTGCCGCAATAAGAGCAGCGCTTCATACAGGGTTTATGAGTAAGAAGGCCATTGAATGTAGCGTGTGCAAAGAGAAACTGTAGTGTTGTATGAGACCTTATGGTTTAACTTCGATGTGAACCTTTGTGGGGACAGGGAGGTCGACGACCGACTCGATGACGCCCTCACCATAACGAATCTTCTTCTCGTACCGTCCATTATAATCATTGTCTCGCAATTCCCAATCTGCATCTGACCAACCAGGATAGCGGTGGTATTCACGGTCAACCTTCCCATCGCCATTCATGTCGTAGTAGGAAATCTGTTCTGCCCTTTCCAAATGGTCCTCCAAGTTATCTTTGGTTTTGCTGCCTGAACGGTCATTATTTTTCGTGCAACCAGAACAGAAGACTGTCGCGAATATAAACAAACACATAGCGAAGATTTTCACGTCCATGGATGCAAGGGTGTGCGAGGGGTAATGGGTTGTAAAGTTGGAACGGCTTTTTAAGCCTTGGGGGCGGGAAGGCGAATTTTGACCATTTATAGCTAAACTTTTTATGTTAAGCTACTTGCATCTATTTTGCCGCTCCGCAGACGAAGTTTTCCGGTTGGAAAATGAAGTTTTCTCATTGGAAAACGCTGTTTTCTCATCGGCGGACGACGTTTTCCCATCAGCAAATGAAGTTTTCCGATCGGAAAACTGTCTTTGCCGTACGGAAAAGTCCGTTTTCCGACGAGAAAAGTGACCGGTTTACCATGGTTGCGGGAGTAATGTTCTCATGTTCCAACTGACTTCTGCCACCCACCACTGGTAACTTGACGCTTTGACCCCTCCTCCTTAGTCTCGCCGCCGCATTCAATTCAGAGGAAGCCGTTCGTGTCTGCTGAGGAGTGTAAAAATTAACCACTTTATGAAGCGCTATTTTATTTTTACGTTGTGCCTGTTTGTGTTGAGCACCTTTTCGGCGTCGGCCGTCGCCACGAAGACCTGGACGAATCCGCTGAGCGGGAATTGGAATGTGGCCACGAACTGGACGCCAAGTTCGGTGCCGGCGAATACCGACACGGTGGACATCACGAATGTGGGGACGTTCACGGTCACGATTACCAATGACGTCGCCATCTATGGATTGCGTGTGGGCGCGAGCAGTGGCGTGCAGACTTTGTGGATTGATAATGGCGCGATGTTGAACATGACGAATTCCGGCACGATCACCAATAGCGCGATTCTCGTAGTGACGAATGGGGCGTTGCGGGGGAGCTTGACGGTGGAGACGAACGCGCAATTGCAGTTGGTTGGTCCCTCGTCCAAGTTTCTTTACTCGCTCAATTTGACGAATCGCGGCACGGTTACCTGGCAGGATGGTTTGCTTTACGTGGGCAGCACGCCAACCTCTACTATCTTAAACAGTGGTCTCTGGCAGATCACGGGCGACAATACCCTGAGTTACGGCGGCGGCGCGACTCCGATGTGGACGAATAGCGGCATCTTGCGCAAGTCGGCCGGCACGGGCGTTACTTATTTCACCGGCTGTAATTTTGTGAACGCGCTGGGCGGCCTCGTGGATGTGCTGAGCGGCACGCTCCATCTTGGCGGCGGCAACACGAATGTGATTGGCGGCTCGTTCAATGTTACTTCTCCGGCGACGCTTTCGTTTTTCAATGGCGCGTGGACGGATGCGGGGGGTGCTATTACGGGTACCGGCCTGAGACAGTTTGTGGGCACCACGATGTATTTGCGCACGAATATTACTCCCGGCCTTACTTACAACAATGGCGATGTTTACATCACCGGCACCAACACGTTTCAACAGGCGGGCGTAATCACCAATCTGACGATTGATGGCGCCACCTTGCGCGGCACCAATCGCGTGGACAACGGCACGTTGACGATGAACGGCGGCAGCCTTCCCGACCAACTGACGATTCAACCGGCCGGTCAGGTCGTCTTTGCGACCGCTGCAACGAAGCTCCTTTACAATGCCACTATTATCAATCAGGGGACGGTGACGTGGACGGGCGGTTCTATTAATGTGGGCAGCACTGCCATCTTCAATGGCGGGCTCTGGCAGATGGCTGGCGATTTGACCATGACCTACGGCGGTTATTTCACACCCACTTGGACTAACAGCGGAATTCTTCGTAAAACCGCCGGCACGGGTAATGGTCAAATGAATCCTAACTTTGTGAATCTGCCGGGCGGACTTGTGGATGTGCTCAGCGGCACTCTGCTGCTTGGCGGCGGCAATACCAATGTGATTGGCGGTTTGTTCACGGTGACTTCGCCCGCTGTGCTCTCGTTCTATACTGGCATTTGGACGGATGCGGGCGGCGTCACTGCGGGCACCGGCCTCAGCCAGTTCACCGGCGGTTCACTTTACCTGCGCACGAACACCGTCCCCGGCCTGAAGCTTAATAGTGGCGATATTTACATTACCGGAACCAACACGTTTCAACAGGCGGGTGCGATTACCAATTTAACAATTGATGGCGCGAGCTTGCGTGGCACCAATCGCGTGGACAATGGCACGTTGACCATGAACATCGGCAGCATTCCCGAGCAACTGACGATTCAACCGGCTGGCCAGGTTGTGTTCGCGACCGCCGCAACGAAGCTCCTTTACAATGCCACTATTATCAATCAGGGGACGGTGACGTGGACTGGCGGTTCTATTAATGTGGGTAGCACTGTCATTTCCAACGGCGGGCTTTGGCAGGTGGCTGGCGATTTGACCATGTCCTACGGCGGTTATTTGACACCCAGTTGGACCAACTCCGGCACTCTCCGAAAAACTGCTGGCACCGGTACCAGCCAAATCAGCAGTCTTAACTTTATCAATCGGCCTTCCGGTTTAGTTCAGGTGGACGTTGGCACACTGCAACTTCCATCCACTGCGACCAACATCACCGGCACCTTGCGTTTGAACGGCGGCACATTAAACGCGAATGGCACGTTAACCTTCAATGGTGGCACGCTCGACGGTATTGGTTCGCTGGGCGCAAATGCCCTGCTCGGCGGAACGATTTCGCCGGGACAAAGCGGCCCGGGACTGATGACCTTTCCCTTCGGCTTGAACCTTGGCGCCAACGCAACCCTCGTCATGGGTGGCAACGGCACCGTGCCCGGCACGCAATACGATCAACTCTCTGTCACCGGCGCAGTTTCGCTTGGAAATTGCACGCTCCAGATTACTTCCCTGCCTAATGTGGCCTTGGGCACCACGTTCACACTGATTGCAAATGACGGCACAGACGCCGTCACTGGCACTTTCAACGGTCTGCCCGATAACTCATTCCTCACCGTTGGCAGTCAATTGTTCCGCATCCATTACGCGGGCGGCACTGGCAATGATGTCACCCTGGTGCGCGACACCCTTCCGCAACTCTCAATTGGCACCCTTACCAATGGCGTCTGGCGTTTCTCCGGCGCGGTCACTCCCTCAAGCATTTACACAATTCAAGCCTCAACCAACCTCATCAATTGGACTAACATAGGATTCGCCACCGGCAGTGCTGGCGGAACGTTCACCTTCGCTGATTCCAATGCCTTCCGTTTCAACTACCGTTTTTATCGTACCACGAACTAGTGGCACGTTAACCAACTTGGAAATTGTGGAAGATCACACGCGCTTTGCGTGTTGATTTCGCGAGCATTCGCGAACTTGTCGATTCCTACTTCGTTCCCGCTACGAAGTTTATCCCTGCTGGTTTGGGCAACTCACCCCATTCTCGTCGGAAAACAAAATTATATTCTCGTTCTGAATTCCAACGAATTCTCAGAAGTGAATCAGCACGAACCAGAAGGCAACCCTATGAACGACTCCAGCAAAATCAGCAAGCTCTCCTCTCAAGCCGTCACGCGCCGTCAATTCATCAAGCACGCCGCCGGTACCGCCGGAGCCTTGGCGCTCTCGGGCAGCGCCTTCGCACAACTGGCCAAATCCAAAGACAGCCCGCTGCCCAAGCCGCAAAAGTCCGGCATCGAGCACATTGTGGTGGTCATGATGGAGAATCGTTCGTTCGATCATTTCCTTGGCTGGCTGCCGGGCGCGAACGGTAAGCAAAACGGTCTGGTCTATAAAGACGCCGCTGGTTTGGCGCATTCTACTTTTCCGCTCGCGCCGGATTATCAAGGTTGCGATCACCCGATTCCGGATCATTCGTATCAGGGCGGGCGCGTGGAATATAACAACGGCGCGTGCGATGGTTGGTTGCGCGCGGGCAGTAATGACCTGTATTCCATTGGTTACTACAATCAAAGTGATTTGTCCTTCCTTGGCAATGCGGCACCCGCTTGGACGACTTTTGATAATTATTTCGCCGCCATCATGGCCGAGACTTATCCGAATCGCGTTTATCAACATGCGGCCCAGACGGATCGCCTGACGAATACGTTGGCTATTTCCAATTTACCGACCATTTGGGACCGGCTCGCGGCGGAAGGCTTGAAAGGCCGCTATTATTTCAGCGACATTCCCATCCTGGCGCTCTGGGGCACGAAGTATTTGCCCATCTGCCGTCCACTGAGTGCCTTCCTCGCGGATTGCGCCGCCGGAACTTTGCCGCAAGTCTCTTTCGTCGACCCGAGTTTTCTGCGCGAGACGCAGGGTTTGTCGAATGATGATCATCCGTATGCTGATATCCGGAATGGCGAAGCATTTCTCAACACCGTTTATAATGCCGTGACCACCAGTCCGAATTGGCCCAACACCGTCATGGTCATCAATTACGATGAATGGGGTGGTTTCTTTGATCACGTCGCTCCCAGTGCTGCACCCATTCCGCCGGCAGACCGCGCGGCGGGCAATCAGGATGGTTTGCGCGGCTTCCGTGTCCCTGCCCTCGTCATCTCTCCCTGGTCACGTCGCGCCAATGTCGCTCATGGTTTGTATGACCATACTTCCGTGTTGAAAATGATCGAATGGCGTTGGCACTTGCAACCGTTGACCGTTCGCGATGCCAACGCAAACAATTTGGCCGAGGCATTGGATTTCAGTCGCACTAACATCGGTGTCCCGCGCTTTACTGTTCCTACTGGACCATTTGGCTCTGCCTGCGGGTTGACCACACCTACTGTTCCAAATGAAATGGATGCCTTGGCCACGCTCGCCAAGACCCTTGGATTTAAGACCTTGTAATAACCAATTTAAATCGCTTTCAAGCATTCATCACTGCGGCGGGTGCTTTACCCCATTGTTACTACGGGTAAATAGGGAATGTTTGATTGGCAGTTCAATCAACTGGAAACACTAAATGAAAACAGCATTATTAATCGCCTGTGCCGGTTTGGCTTTGACGGGATGTTCTACCGATAGGACTCATGGCACTCCCGCGGTCGAAGTCGTCGCTAAAGATCAACCTGTGGTAGTCTCAGTTGAACAGCCCCATAAAACAACTGTTTGGGAGCGCTGGCATTACGACAATCACGACACCAATCCTGACCGTCTCTCAGCGCAAATTCCGCTGGACCCACTGTTCCCACCCGCCCCGGTTCGTGACCCGGACCAGTAAAATTCATTCCTGTTGTTTGGTCGTATCGTGTTTTGACCCCATTGCAACGCGATTCAAATCAGGAATGTTTATTCGGAAACGAATAAACAAAAGGTCTCAAATGAAAATAGCATTATTAATTGCTTTGGCGGCTACGGGACTGGTCGGCTGTGCAACCGACCGCAATGGTAAGGGCAGCGCTGGTCCGATTTACGAAACATCCACTGGACGTGGATACGGGATGGAAAATGACATCGGTATGACCGCTGACCCGCGTGGTAGTTGGAATAACTGGCGCTTTGGTGGTGATCCAAGTCGCGTTCCACCCCGCCTGCCTTCGGATGATCGAATCGCTTCACCCGACCGCGATCTATGATTATTTAGATTAAGAGTTCGAACGCATAAACTTGTTCACTTGTCCTCCTGCCATGGAGTTACCATTTGATTCACCATTTGGAGAGGCTTAGGTTGCAATATGAAAAATGATCGAATGGAAGAAGGCAAAATGACGCAGCATTCCCGGCCCTTGGGAACTGTCACACGCGAAATGGTTCTGGAACGCGCCCGTGAACTGGCCGAAATTAACGGTCGCTCTCCACACGAAGTGTTGGATTCCGATTTCGCCCAAGCCAAACGCGAACTATTGGGTGAAGAAGAAGCTTCTCCAAAGGAAAGTGCGCTCGAATCTGTTCCCGAATCTGAACGTTGGGATCCAGTTCCGGGCGATACGGGTATGGAAGTGCCGCGTGTTCCCGTCCACGACGAGCAAACCGATAATGAAAAACTTATCCAGGAAGGTTTGGATGAAGCCGAGCATGATCAAATGCTGGAAGGGGCTCGCGAAGGCTTCCGTCGTGACCAAACTCCCGGCACGTAACCGAAGCATATAGTTGCCGGGATATTTGCGCTGGAACAAGTTTCTAGTTCTCTGGGTTACTCTACTACGGAGTAATACGGCTTGTTCCCATCCTGCGCTTTGCCCAAGCGTGCCTTATCTTTGAACTTAAACTTAAATTAAACTTAAAATTTAACCGGAGGTTCTTATGGCCCAATGCGAAGTATGCGGAAATGATTATGATAAAAGTCTCGAGATAGTCGTGAACGGCATCTCCCATTATTTTGACAGCTTTGAATGCGCGATTCATGCGCTGGCTCCCACTTGTGAACATTGTGGGTGCAAAATCATCGGTCACGGAGTCGAGGCGGGTGGAACTTACTTCTGTTGCGCTCATTGCGCCGCGCAGGAGGGAGTCATTGGCGTCCACGATCACGTTTAACAAAGGACTTTCGTTTTGTCAGAAAAGGTCCGGATTTAATCCATTATTGAAAGGGTTTTATGGTACAAAAAAGATTTCAATCCCGCCAACCTCATACCCAGCGGGAACAGCCTGGTCGGGAATATAAAATGTCTCCCCGCCCCCGGTTTGAACCGCCTCAATATATTGGCAGTGGCAAACTGTTTGGCAAAGCCGCGTTGATCACTGGCGGTGACAGCGGCATTGGCCGCGCTGTGGCGGTTCTCTTCGCGAAGGAAGGAGCCGATGTGGCCATCTCCTACTTGAATGAACATAAGGATGCGGCTGAAACCTGTCGCCTTGTCGAACAGGAACGCCGTAGATGTTTTGCTTTTCCGGGTGATATCGGCGACGAAAAAGTCTGCCGCAAGATTGTCCAGGAAACTGTCAAACGTTTTGGCAAACTCGACATCCTCGTCAACAATGCCGCCGAACAACATCCGCAAAACGATATCGAGAAGATCTCGGCCAAACAACTGGAGCGCACGTTTCGCACCAACATCTTTTCTTTTTTCTTTTGTACCAAGGCAGCCTTGAAACATTTGAAGGAAGGCTCGGTGATTATCAATACCACCTCCGTCACAGCGTATCGTGGCAGTTCACATCTTTTGGATTACTCCGCGACAAAAGGTGCCATAGTCGCTTACACGCGCTCTCTTTCCGAGGCTTTGGCAGAACGCCAAATTCGTGTCAACGCGGTGGCACCCGGACCGATTTGGACGCCGCTTATTCCATCCACCTTCCCCGCGAAAAAAGTAAAGGAGTTTGGCTCCGATGTGCCTTTAGGCCGGCCCGGTGAACCCATGGAAGTCGCGCCCGCCTATGTCTTTCTCGCCTCCAGCGATTCATCCTATATGACTGGACAGGTGTTACACCCCAACGGAGGAGAAATCATCAACGGCTAACCCGTCTGAAACCTACATACCGTGAAGCCACGAACCTCGAAACCCCCTCGATCACGATCTCCACGTAATTCATCTGAAACTCAACACGAGAACGAAACCAAGACTTCAAAGGCCAAATCACGCCCCCGGTCTGAAGGAGTGGAAACCAAGCCCGTACCGTGGCCGGACATTATTCCGGCAGGCCAATGGGCAAATTATCGCTCGGCCATCGAAGTAGCCCGTAGCGCCGGCTTGCCTTTTCTGCTCGGCGGGGGATTTGCCCTCGCCACTTACACCGGTCGTTGGCGCAATACCAAGGACATTGATTTTTACATCCTGCCCCGTGACCGCGAAGCGATGATTGCTGCCTTAAGCACCATCGGCTTCGTGGATTACTATGACCAACGTCCTTACGATCCCGGCTGGATTTATCGCAGCACGCGTGAAGGCATCATCGTGGACATTATTTGGTCCATGGCAAACCGGCGGGCGGAAGTGGATGAACTCTGGTTTAAACGGGCGCAGTCCGTCATGGTCCGTGAAGAGTCCATTCAGGTCGCTCCGGCGGAAGAATTGCTCTGGTGCAAACTTTACATCATGCAACGCGACCACTGTGATTGGACTGACATTTTCAATCTTATCTATGTCGCGGGCCCACAATTAAACTGGGACCATTTGATTCAAAGAGTCGGCGTTGACCTTCCATTGCTTCGCGCTGCGCTGACCATGTTTGACTGGCTCTGTCCAAATACATCCGTTCAGCTCCCGGAAAAATTGCGGAAGCGGCTCGATTTGCCCAAACCGAAAAGAATATCACTGGCGGAAGAACAACACCGGATTCGCTTGCTCGACAGCCGCGCCTGGTTTGCCGCGCTCCAACCCAACGATCAAAATCTTGAAGTATGAATCTGGATTATAATTGCGTGGCCTCATTCAACCATGAAGGAACTCTATGCTGATCGGCACCATGAACCATCCTGCCCGCGACGTCCTGAAGGAAATCGATTGGATCGCAGAGATGGGGCTGGAGTTTGTTGATCTAACTTTGGAACCTCCCATGGCTGCCGTTGGAGTCGTTGACGTGGAGGCAATTCGTGCAAGTCTGGAAAAACATCAACTCCCCGTTGTTGGCCACACCGCGTATTATCTGCCGCTGGCGAGTCCCTTTGAATCCGTCCGCCATGCTGCGGTCGAGGAATTGAAACGTTGTGTGGAAGCATTTTCCAAAGTCGGTGCCAAGTGGATGAATATTCATCCGGATAATAACACTCCCATGCATGACCGCAGTTTCACCATTCATAAGAACCTTCAAAGTCTGCAGGAACTGGGGCAAGTGGCGCGGGACAATGGCGTCGGGCTCATGATCGAAAATCTTCCGGGTCATTTTAATACTGTCTGTCAGCTCGCTCCCCTGCTCGACGCCATGCCCGAGCTGGGGCTGCATTTGGACATCGGCCATTGCAATTTAATGGTGGAACACAATTCAGCGGATGAGTTGATTAAAACTTACGGCTCACGTCTTCGCCACGTTCATCTGCATGACAACAAAGGTGGCGATAAGGATCTGCACATGCCGCTCGGGACCGGCACGGTAAATTTTCCACGCTACGTTCGCGCTCTGCGCGCACTGGGTTATGATGACGCCATTACCCTCGAAGTGTTTACTCCGGATCGCCATTACCTTGCATACAGTCGCGATCTACTTCGGCAGATTTGGGATGAGAATATTCCCGCCAAGATAAATGCAAAGTCTACCTAGTTCACCCCAATTGAAATCGAAACCTCTTAAACGAGATTGAATTACAATGAGTAAATTTATTCGTAACAAATTGGAAGGAGTCCTGTTTGTGTCTAAATCAAACTTCTTGCCAGCACTCTTGGCAGTCATTCTCGCTTTGAGCATTACAGGTTGCCAGAATCTCCCTGGAAGCAATCAGAGCCAGGGAGCGGTTATCGGTGGGCTGGGCGGCGCTGCTGCCGGTGCGGCAATTGGCGGTGAGCATAATCGTCTGCTGGGCGCTCTCCTTGGAGGAGCATTGGGTGCCGGGGGTGGATATGTCATCGGTGCCAACAGCGATAAAATCCTTGGTCGCGACCGTGACTCTGCTGCTGTCGCCACTCAAAATGCCCAGACACATCCCGCTACTGCCGAAGATGTCCGAAACGCTCCAACTGCCGATTTGAATCACGACGGTTTTGTGACGCTTGATGAAGTTGCTGCCATGAGGCAAGCCGGGTTGAGCGACGATCAAATGATGCAACGTTTGCAAGCAACAGGCCAGGTCTTCGAATTAACTCCCGAACAAAGAAACTATCTTCGCAGCCGTGGAGTCAGTGACTATGTAATCAACCAAATGGAAAATATTAATCACGACCGGCGGCAACAATTGCTAAACAGCCCGGCCAATACTACAGGAAGTGGCGTAATCAGCCAGCCCGCACCACGTTATTAGACCTTATACCACGAGAGATGTTACATCTCACATGAGGACGCCAATGGCTGGCGTCCTCGCTGCTAAACCCTAGCTTAATCAAACCTTAGTTCACGAAACAATAATATGCAGGAAGTGGATACCAAAGATTGGCAAAGTTTTTGCCAACGGATAAATGAACAACGCGAGGGCGCTGCGGTCACCATCAATGTAATTGAGCGCGATGGCATCCAGACTGAGAAAGGACGGGACCTTACCTTTGAGTCCATGAGCTTCGATCATGATCCTTGCAATGACATCATCAAAGTTCACGCCCGGAATGCCAACGAGGTCAAACATGAAATTATTGAACCCATCCACATCCGTCTGCGCGAGGTTGATGAACATGGAACTTTTAATTCAGTAGCTATTGAAGCGGAGAACGGAACCACGTTTCTAACCTTCCACCCGGCCATACACGCGCAAATGCTCGCAGGCTTGAAACTCCTAAGCTGATACACCGACTAAATTAATCACAGGAAAGACCATCTTTGTACCAATCTCGAATTCAGAAAGAACCCTCATCAGAAGTGAAACGAATGCATCCGTGCCAAGGCAAATTCTTTAAAACCCTTTTTTGGGATGGGGAACTTACCCGACTCGAATCAGGGTTTTACCGGCTTTGTAGCCGGCGCGGCGGCATTTAAACTACTAAGGACTAGCAGAATCGGAGCAACCAACAACAAAAGGATAAATTAATATGAAAAAAAACATACTTATCATGTGCGCAGTGGCAGGTTTGGCACTCGTCGGATGTAACCGCGGTGGCACAGGCAGCGGATCGGATACCGATACGGGGACGGGCTCATCTGGCTCATCCAGTTCGAGTAGCCGGGGCGCGGGCAGTACCCAGGGAGGCGCAGGTTCCTATCGTAGCAGCACTAACACTTACGACACGAATACTTCCAGCGGAGCTGCGGGCAGTAGCACTGGTACTAATTCAGGCGCAGGCAGCAGTTCGAGCACTAACAGCAGTGGTGGCACCGGTTCGGGCAGCAGTTCCAGCGGAGGCTCCAGCAGCAGCACCAACAGCTCCAGCGGCAGTTCGGGCAACAATCCCGGCACCAGCAGTTCCGGTTCAAGCTCCCAATAATTCCGCGTTACCTCTCGGCGGTATCAAACTTGAATGGGGAGGCCATGCATTTTAATGCCTCTGGCCTCTCCAGTTATCAACTGCCTTTGCCTTTGTCTTCAACGGCAACTTTCGGCAATTTTGCCTGCTGGATTTCAACCGGCGCGGCTTTGTAGGTTTGTCCACCCACCAGGATCAGCGCAGGTTCGCTGGTCGTCCTGAATTTCACGGGCAAGCTTACCCGTTCCTTGCCATTCTTGGTTTTGAAGACCGAAAAGTGCAGATGCGGTCCGCTGGTAAATCCGGTATTGCCTGAGTGACCGATCAAGTCGCCTACATTTACCTTATCGCCCACTTTCACGACGTTGCCGCCCTTTTTCAAATGGGCATAAATACCAATGGTTCCATCAGTGTGTTGGATCAAAATGCAATTGGCGCTGTTCTCGTATTTCCGGTCAGGGCCCCCGACATTCGAATCATCCTTTGCCTTCACGACCACACCGCTGCGGGCGGCATGGATCGGAGTTCCAATCGGCATTTTCCAATCTGTCGCATATTCATCAGGCCCAGTATGGCTGAAATTGCCGTGGTATCCCTGGGTCACACGGAAGGCATTGCCCGCTGCATACGGCAGTGAATAAACATAGCTGTCATCATGCACCGCCTTATTGTTTCCGATGGTGAATGAATCGGTATAGCTATAGTTCCACGGAAAATCTTTTTTGACCGGCTGCAGCGTGAAAGCCTCGATGGTCTGATTGCCTGCAATGGTGGAAGTAAATGGAAACTTCGCATTGGCTTCCATGTTCAACAACTGCATATCGAACGTCGCGGTCACGTCTGCGGCTTCAAGGTTCTGCACAAAAAAATGAGTCAACCCGCCTTCATCGCGGGTAAAGACTTTGAGCATTTTGCCGGGCAAGGGCTCGCTGTGACTCGGACTGGCTCCAAAGCTGCAAGCCAGCACGGCCAGCATGGGCCACCAGACATTGCGCAGGCATTTTATTGCCGTTTTCTTTGAACGCAGTTTGCTCTTTAGTTGTCGCTCGGTTAAATCAAATGTCATTTTAATTTCGTGTTTAAACGCCTCTGCAATCGATTGGTTGCAAAGAATTTTTAATATTTTTTCTTTTTTAAGCGGCCATTGGCGCGAGACCCGTTCCAACGGGCTCGGAAAATACAGGTTTTGCTGGGGAAATTGGGGTTCTGCGGGGGGTTGGCTGGCCAAAATCAGGGAGGCCTTCCGCCGTCCAAATAAATCGTTTGGCATGCACATCCCGGTCTGCCCAGCCGTGGGTCTTTAAGGATTTGGCATGGTAAACAATCCAATCTTCCGTCCCGCACAGTGACTTTACGAAAGCGCAATGACCGACGCCCCACACCTCTTCGGTCTTTTCAAACACGGGTCCCCGCTTCTGCCACGCTGCGGGATTCAGGAAATCGCCCGTGGAATTGTGCAGCATCCCGAGGCAATAATCCTCAGTCCAACTGCCGCTCGCGGAGTAAACGATGAAAACATCCCCATTACGCTTTAAGACCTGTGGTCCCTCGCAAATCGGCATTGCGTTCCGTTCCCAAGGCTGGTCAGGCGTGCAAATAAGCGTCCGATGGTTTGCCACCGTCCAGGGATTCTTCATCCGGGCGATATACAAATTTTGTTGACCATCCTTTTTGCCGGGCCAGCCAGACCAGATGAAATACATTTTGCCGTCGTTCGCGGTAAGAACGGTTCCGTCAATGGCCCAACCGTCGGTCTTCAATTCACCCTGGCAATGATATTTGCCCAACGGATTGTCATCCTCCGATTCCAAAACCCACATGCGATGATTCTCATTCTGTCCATCATCGGCTGCGTAATAGATGTACCATTTGTCTCCAAACCGATGCAGTTCCGGCGCCCAGACCGCGTGAGAATTTCTGCCCGTCGCCGGAGCGGTCCAGACACAAACCCCTGGGTCCTGCCCGATGCCCGCGATGGTCCGGGATTTCCGGATGCGGATGCTGCGCTGTGGGAGCTTGCTTTCGCAGTAGTAGTAAAAACCTTCGTGATGGATCATCCACGGGTCTGCTGCATCAGTCGGCAATATCGGGTTAATATGTCGGCCTTTCTCTTAAAATTTCACTTCTGGACCGGGATTTTTTCCGCGCACCGTTCAGCTCGGAAAGCCGGTCATGTCCAAGTACTTGTCTTGGTATGGGTGAGATTAAACCGCATCGCCTAAAGCCGTCTGTAGGAACGCTCTCGATTCTTTTGTAGGTGTTTGTCTGATACCAATGAAGGCCGCTCTACGATGAATTCTTCAGAAGTAAATTGAAGGAAGCGCGACTCTGCGTTTAAATGACATTATGCCAGCGCAGCAACTGCATTTATTTGAGTCTGCGAAGCCGCTTCTGCAACGCTTCGGACCGGATTTTTTTCGCGCTGTGCCCCAAAAACCGGGCGTTTACATCATGAGCGGCGAAGCCGAGCGCGTGCTTTACATTGGTCAATCCCAAAATCTCCGACAGCGCCTGGCCTCGTACAAAAACGCGCGACCGGATCGTGTCCCGCGAAAAATTATCCGGCTCGTCCATTCAGTAAAAACGATTACATGGCAGGAATGCGAATCGCCGGAAGCCGCCCGCTTGAAAGAAAACCAACTCCTGCGAACTCTCCGTCCAAAATTCAATGTGATGAATACCTATCCCAAGGCATACGGTTTCATCGGCCTGAAAAGAAATGAGACTCGCATGGAGTTTTGGCTCACCAACGAACCAAAAAATGAAGGAAATATTTTCGGAGCATTCAAGAGCGGTTGTGTGCGGGCATACGGAACTCTATTGCGTGTTCTCTGGGCTGCGCTCCATCAACCCAGTTCTCCCCATGACTTCCCTGCCCTCCTGATCGCTCCCAAACCACCGCGTCAATATGCTCTCGACCTGAATGCCAATCCGGTGCGCCTCGAACCCGCCCATCTGGCTGATGCCATTGAAAGTTTTTTTGGAGGAACTTCCGATACGCTGATTCATCTGCTTTCAGAAGCACTCCCCGCTCAGGAAACCATTTCCTCTTTCCAGCGCAATCTCCAACTTAGCGATATCGAAACCCTGACTGGCTTCTTTGAGCGCGGCCCAAAACGAAATCACCATCTTCGCCAACAGTACGAACTTCCTGATCACGTGATTCCACAGGAGGAATTGGATGATTTACTCGTGGCCCGCAAAGCTACCAAAATTCCGGAATCAACAAACGAGACGGCTGGTTACTCCGACGTCTCCTGAAATTGCTCATCCGCGTTTTCTGCCTCCGTATGTTCGTGGGAAGTTTCATGACGTAAACGTGCGAGTCGTTCACATTGTTCACTTGGAAGTTCCACCGGCACTTTTAGACAGACACTCTGAGTCGGAAGTACCATCTGCCAGTCTGCAATCAATTGCTTGTAGGCCTTGCCTACCGGACGAATTTCACGCTTCAAATCATATAGTCCCAGTGGATTCACCCGATAATTCTCTTCGCGCAATGCCGTGTCCCAATCCATCTGGTCAGTCAGCGAATACCAGGTGAAACCTACAATCGGCGTGCCACTGTTCCGCACCCGCAAGACATTCGCCCATTCCTTCCAGAGCCAGTAAACCGCTTCATCCCCGTTTGGCCCTTGTGCCAGATTTGTCTCCGTATGCATCACCGGCAACCGGTAGCGATTGTAATATTGACGTGTAATCTCATTATAACCAAACACCTCACCCGCTGGATAAGTGCTGCCATCGGCGGTTACACGATGTTCATTAAGGACATAATAATCATTTCCCATGATGCACTGGTGCTTGAGATTATGATGAAGAAAAAAATGATATTCCTCCCGGGTCATCCCGTTATCCAATAGAAATTCATACATCTCTGAACTGACCCTTCGTCCGTAATTCAAATCCAGCGACAGGAAACGCTTGGCATTCATGATCTCCGCCGGCTTGATCGCTTTCGGGTTCTCCGCATGAAAATATTCTGAGGCTTCACTTTGAATAAAAATCGCATCCGGCCTCACCTTAAGAATTTCATGCATGGCCAGCACATTGGCTTTTACAATGTGTTTCAATGCGGTGACAAAACTTCGGTCGTCCTTTAATTGCTCGTTCCACCAGCCGTAGGAAGCCGAGAATTGAGCGCAAATATACATTTCATTGACTGGTGTGTAGAGCTGTATCCAGGGAAATCGTTTGGCAAAAGCCGAGGCATACTTCGCAAACAATTCGGGAAATTCCGGGTTTTGAAAATTGCCGATCCAATCTGGCACGCCGAAATGGCACAGATCAACGATGGGAATAATATCGCGCTTTTCCAATTCACCGAAAGCTGCGTCAGAAAAAGACCAATCATAACGCGCCGCACCAATATAGACCCGGTAAAGCGGAATCCCGTAACGCAAAAAGTAAATGCCCAACTCTTGTACTTTATCGAAGTCAATGCGCCACTGGTCATAATGCCCGCAACGCTCCATCTCATCCACCCGAACCCGGCCATTTTTGATGGTCGGAGAACTATTCTCGATCCCGGTGGCAAACATAAAAGGTGCTGCCATGGATTAACTTACCCCCGTTTACTGCCCGACCAAAATTGTTTTTAAGGAATGATTTCCAGGTTGGCCATTGATTTATCCGCAACGCTCTCGCTTCTTGCTCTCCACCATTGCCAGACTACCCACAAGCAAACTGCTCCCATTCCAATCCATCCAATATTGTTTATCACACCGGCAATTTGCGTGTCATGCGCGAGCAGTTTCCAACGGCCAAAAATATTGGCCCAGTCGTGATCTCCACCGCCTACCAGTGGAAGTTCCTGCGTGCGCGCATCTGCCATGTAACGCGCAATGTTCAGCCAGCTTTCAAAAAACCAAATCACCGACCCGGCAAACGAAAGTGTCTGGCCCTTGCGCCAAAATGAAATTGCCAGCACGACCGGAAAGACCAACTGCCCAATCGTTCCTCCATACGCCTCCAACCGATTGCTGAATAATCCGATAATCGGATGACCCGCCTCATGAAACAGTAGGTTGGCATGGTCCACAATGAAGACAAACCCCGGCTCAGATTTGAATACAAGTAAAACAAAAACTCCCATGCCGATCGCAAAAGCAATCAGCTTACCGGAACTAACCCGATTCCATTTCTCAACATCCATACTCAATGCCACCCCGTTAAATCTTCAAGAATAGTTTGCGCCGGTACATCCATAAGCAGATCAACCAAAGGACAAACAGCACAACCGACATCTCCAGAATGGGAGCATAGACCGTTCCAAAAACCTCAAAAAATTTCTTTCCAAAATGCGTCTTAAAACTGGAGCCAATGAATCCGTGAAAAAGATGCGCCATCAGGTACATCGCAATCGAATTCACCCCGACTACTACCAATGGAAATGCCCATTTCTTATGCTGTTTCCAATCTATGATGCCGTAAAAGCCCGCGAGCAGGAGACAAGTCCATCCCGTGCTGAAAAGCACCCAACTTGGCGACCAAATTCGCTTCACCGACGGGCAGATTCCAGTGACATCCAGCACCGTTCCCAATACCAGCCCACTGATTCCCACAATCACCAACCAGCGAACTTTCGTGCTTGAATCCGTTTGTTGCCGCAGGAGGTTCCCGGCCAACAAACCAAAAATCATTGTCGCCAAAGACGGCACAAAACTGAGCGTTAGATATCCACCGCCATTAAATACAAAAGGCTTTTCACGAGGAAAGAGATTCAAAAACCATTGGTCAAATGCTGCCGCAAAATTCGAGTTCTTGTCCCAGTGCGCCGCAAAACCAGTCAAATGCTGCCAGTTTGCCGACACATCCACTTTTTGAAAATCAAAGTCTGTGCCCGGCAATGGAAACAAGGCGAACGCTCCCCAATAGAGCAACAGTATTACCACCGCGATACCGAACTGCACTTTGGGCTTCGTCCATGCCACCAAAAATAAAAATGTGTAGCCCAGTCCAATTTGCGTCAGCACATCTTCGAAAGTAAAATAAGTCTGCTTTCGTCCAACGGAACGCAGGAAAATACCGAGCGCAATCAAAGCCAGTGACCGCCAAAGCGCATGTCCCAGCAACCGATTGAATCCCTCGCCCCTGCTCTTTCGGTTGGCGATAGAAAACGGCATCGCCACTCCCACCATGAACATGAACGAGGGCTGGATCAGATCCCACAAAGCGCAACCACGCCACTCTACATGCTCCGTCTGATAGGCGAGAAATTGCCAGATTGGATTATCAGGAAATTGACGCGCCACCCTGCCGATGCCCAAGCCTTCCGATGCCATAAGCAACATCACGAATCCGCGATAGGCATCCAATGAAAGCAGCCTTGTGGCTTTCGCGATGGTATTGTTCCCAGATTGCAGACTATCCCTGGGCAAAGTCGCTGGTGCTTCCGCACTGGGTTGGTTCATGCAATCAGTTAAGTCAAATGCGCAGCGTCTGCCAACGTTGAATTTTGGTCGGAAACCGTTAACCGACCAAAACGTATTGAGTGGCATTGAAAAAGTGAATAGTTTGAACTGGATTTTATGAAGCACTTGAAAATCAGCATCTGGCTATGGGTCTGGCTCGCCCTGGCTGGCTGTGCTTCCCCGCCCCAGTCCGCGCACATGAATTCTTTTGAGCCCTCCCTGTTCATGCCGCAGGAATCAGTGCAGGTTCCCTTGATTAATGGCGGTAATTTACAATGGCGCGTGCATGCCACCGTAAACGGCCAATCCGGAATTTTTATCCTGGATACTGGCGCGAATTTTTCCATTATTACGCCACAATTCGCCAAAAAGCTTGGCTTGTATGATGCTGCCGTGGACGGCAAATTTGCCGATCCTCACCCAACCGACCGCACGGTAAAATATGCTCCCATCCATACGTTCAAGTTGGGAACGGTTGAGTATTTCGGATTCTATGCTGCTATTCTTGATCTCGACCATATCAACCGGGCCATACATACAGAAGTTGCGGGCATTATCGGTAATAATCTTTTGAACCAGACCGCTTATTCGATTGATTGGAAAAAAAACATTTTAACCCTCGACTCACGCACGATTGAAATGCCGACCAATGCTCTTCGCATTTCCATCAGCAATAATCGCATTTATTGCCCGGTTCATATCAATGGCAAAGAATTTCAATTTGCGCTCGATACCGGCTCTTATCGCTGCCTGCTTGCGGACCAGGAATTTGTGCATCTTGGCATTCCGGACGAAAAAATAAGTCAGCTCGAAGTGCCGGAAATTGATATCAGCGAGACTCGCAAACTGAAACGTCCCTTGATCAAATTGGACGAATTTCAAATCGGCAATATTGATCGCAAAAACTACTCAATACTGGTTTGGGACCATAACGTTTTGGGAATGGATTTGCTCGAGTCATACATTCTCACGGTGGATGCTCGCAGACATTGGCTACTCCTTGACGAAAGCCCCAGCCCGCTTAATTCAATTCCCCGATGAAAGCGCGCCGGTTTCCCCGTCCGAATCCTGATCATCACAGCGTGTATGTGATACTGCTGGATTCCAAAGTTGCCCGGGTTCGCAAAGTGCGTTACGCCAATCCAAATCGCGATCCGGCCAAACCGTGTGTTTATGTCGGCATGACCGGACTCGACATCAAGGAACGGTTTGCCAACCATAAGAAGGGATACAAATCTGCGTGGGTCGTTCACAAATATGGCATTCGCCTGTTGCCCGAGTTGTTTGAATATCTCAATCCCATGCCCTTCGAAGCTGCTGCACAGATGGAGAAAGACCTCGCCGAAGATTTGCGCCGCCAGGGTTATACTGTGACGGGCGGAACATAAGTTGCGTTTCATGCCGATTAGAGGAAGATTCTCGCAGCCTGAATGCATCTGGAAGCAATCGGTAACATTACATGACCAAGACTGATCATTTTGATGGGCGGAAGTTTTTCAATCCGCGCGTCTCAGGCAATAAAGGCCTTGGCGAGTTGTTGCGCTGGATGACCTCGGGCCAAAGGAAAAAATGGCCGGTTCACGTTGAAAATAAATTTCAACCTCATCTCCCAACCACTCTCGACACCAACGAAGCTGCCATTACCTTCATCAATCACTCCTCGTTTCTTATTCAGTTCCCCGGCCTGAATGTTCTCACCGACCCTGTTTTCTCGAAACGGGCGAGTCCTGTCTCGTGGGCTGGGCCCAAACGTGTCCGTGCGCCCGGCATCCCATTCTCCAGTCTTCCTCCCATCCAGTTGGTCCTAGTTAGCCACAATCACTATGACCATATGGATGTCCGCACCCTGCGGAAGCTGGTCAAACAATTCAATCCATTGTTCATCACACCAGTGGGAAATGGTCACATTCTACATCGCAATGGCATTCGTAACGTTATTGAATTGGATTGGTGGCAATCTCATTCATTGGATGGCGACACCACCATCACCGCAACACCCGCGCAACATTTTTCCAGCCGAACTCCCTTTGATCGTAATCGCGCTTTATGGAGCGGCTTTTTGCTTCAGCGAAATAAAATTAAAATCTATTTCGCGGGCGATAGTGGTTATGAACAACATTTTAAAGAGGTTAAAGAAAAAGTGGGTATCATCGACGTGGCGTTCCTGCCCATTGGCGCTTATGAACCGCGCTGGTTTATGAAAGATATCCACTTGAACCCCCAGGAAGCGGTGCAAGCTTATCTCGATCTCGGCACACCCCAAGGCATCGGCATGCACTTTGGCACGTTCCATTTGACGGACGAAGGAATTGATGAGCCGCAGCAAGCCCTCGCGGAAGCTTTACGCGTAAATGGAATTGATACGCACCATTTCAGGACTCTTGAATTTGGGGAAACTTTCATTCTGCGTAGATGAATTCAACCTGCAACTTTCCGCAAGTGGAGTAGTGTGTAGATATTCAGCGGTTTGTTATGGGTTCTAAAAAAGTAAAATCTTCGCGGCCAGCTCATAAAGGTGTCTTGGTTATTGGCATCTTCAAACTGGTAAAAGGATTATTGCTCATCGCGCTCGCCTTGGGAGCGCTTTCCCTGCTGGGCAAGGATGTTACCGATGAAATCGCCAAATGGATCGGCATACTCCGGGGCGATCCTCACAATCATTACCTCAACATGCTTTTGCAGAAAATCTCCGGCATGGATGATAAAAAGCTGGAGCAGATCAGTATCGGAACTTTTATTTATGCTGCCCTGTTTTTGACGGAAGGAATTGGCCTGTTATTTCAGAAACGCTGGGCGGAATATTTCACCGTCATTGTTACCGGCTCATTTATTCCACTCGAAATCTACGAACTCATCAAACATTTCAGCGCGATGAAGATCATCGCGCTGGTGGTAAACGTAGCCATTCTCGCGTATCTGATCGTTCGATTGCGGAAAGACAAATGACGCCGATCGTTGCTCACTCTTTCAATTCTTTAATTTCAATATTCCGATAGAGAACTTCGGCAAACTCTTGCTGAAAAACAATTTTGCCCCGATCCAGCGGCACCCATTCCTTGTTTACCATTTGCTGCATATGGTCGAGCCGATTATTCACCTTGCCATTCACAATGTGCACGGCGCTGTCTCCGCGCACGATCACTTCCACCGTGTTCCAGCCGTCCACTTCATAATTCTTGCTCCGAACTACCCTGCGAATGCCCCCCGCAACGCCCTGCACATACGGCACGCCTCCGTCCGCGGCTTCCTTGAAAACTGGCATGCACGACATGTTCGTGCGAATGACGTGGGTGGTCGCATTAGTCACAATATTCGCTGTTAAATTGGTCGTTGCCGGATCCACCGTGGCAGTGAATCGAACATTCACCGTGAAAATGTCACCCACGTCCCCCTCCTGCACCTGGCATTCCATGCTCTTGGGCCAAACCACGTCCGGACCGACCATGTGATACATCAGCCCCGCATCCCGTTTCACGTTCGTGCGCGGCGCAAATCGCTTCGTGCCCCACTTGTATTGAAATCGCAAATGATAATGCGAATACTCCTTCTCTGTAGCGATATAACCGGAAGGTTGTTTGCTGCCTTGCTCGGCATCTTTATACATGTGGATAACGCCGTCGTGAACCTGGAAGAGATGCTTTGGGTCTTCATTCTTTTTTCCCGTGGAAATAATATACCAGCCGGAAAAATCCTTTCCGTTGAATAACGGCTTCCAATCCCCATCCTTCGCTGGTTCAGCGCCGGAAACAAAATCGGCTCGCATTAGGCCGCACAGCAATACAAAGAGGGATAAACAACGACTTTTCATGGATGATAGTTATGGATTGTTAGGGACGAAAATATTTATTTGATCCGGCTCGCCAAAAGCGCCTTTTTCACCGAGAGCCACAAAGCGTACTTTCAAGTCATGCAATCCATCCATGCGAATAGTCCCGCCATTCTGGCCGCTTAACCGGGAGACGCCAGCGATTGGCGAATCACCCTTTGCCTTTGGATGGATGGTGCCGACCAATCGGCCGCCATCCATATGACGCAGTCCATTTGGAATACGAAACAACACCCAGTTCCACTTTTTGTTTTTAATCTCTTTGGGCAGCGTTCCGCCATCTACCGCAATTGGTTCCGGCAATGTTCCCGTTAGAAAATTGAAATAACGGGGCTTACCATTTTCATCAAGCAACGCTTCATCACCGTAAATTTGCATTAAAATATCAATGGAATGCTGGCCAGCCCAGAATGGATAAAGTTCATCGGCCGTGTTGAATTTAATTCCACTCACCTTCACCCCGCTGTGGCCATCCACTGTGACTGCCTCAGTAGTATGGTCTCCACCCGTCAAAATTTTAAGCGACGCGTGCCAGTTGGTGTTTGCCGGTTTGAATGCTCCATCGATGCTGACATAGTGGACTTTTTTGTCGGGTCGGATGGTGGCTGGCAGCTTTTCCGAATCCAACGACTCCTTTTGGGCGTATAACGCGTTTACTGATAATAAAAAAAGAACAAATACGAACCAGTTGCATTTCATAAACGGCATAATCGAGTGTTTTGCATTTTCAAATCCTGTGGAACTTGAACAGCAATGTCAACCATGCCGCCTTATGTGGATAGATTACGCAGAATACTTACCTATGCGTATCCAAAAGCGCGCAGAGATGAGTCCAGTTTTTCCAAATGTGGCTCGAAATATTTTTGATATTTTTGCCAGCGTCCGACGGAGCTTTTGAAGATGGGTTTGCTCACCTCGGCATACGTGGGTGAAAGCACCACCTTGCGGCTCGCATGTTCATTGAAGCGTAAAACTTTTTCGTCCCATGGCAGTCCGAGGAAATCCAGCACCGGTCGCGCTGTTCCTTCCAGGTTTCCTACCATATCTTCGTAGCGCACTTCGATGGCTGCACCGCCCAGCACCGGCTTCCAAGCCTGCCACAGGCCCATGATGAGCGCGTAATGACTCATCGTTCCTTCCAGCGTCAGCCAGGAAGCCGTGTCCGGCAGAATGTTTACCTGCTGCATGAAACAGCTCAAACAAACGTCGCGCGGGTCACGCATGGCTACGAGAAATTTAAGTTCGGGAAAAATGCGGGCAATGGACGGAATATCAAAAGTATTCGCCGGATTTTTATCCACCAGCAACCGGTCGCCAATCGGTTGACCAAGAAATGATTCGATACCGCGAAAATAATCCGCGCGGATTTGCCGCATGTTCCGTGCTGACATCCACTCCAGCGCTTTCAAAAGCGATGTGTTGGGGGAAATCGCCTTGCCAATTGGAAAATAAGCCTTGTTATGATAAACGGTCGTTTCTTCCGCCGAGACAACTTGCGGATGCGAATCCACCACGTACTCCAGCAGCGTTGTGCCGGAGCGCGCATGGCCACATAGTAATGCCACACGACGCGACGGTTGCAATTCCGTCGTTCCGAACTTTCGCCAATGCTGCACCACACTGGCCGAAACCGTCTCCTGCATTTTCTTCAACTGCGCCTGTTTATTCGGCAGGATTCTCAAGGCTTGGGCCGCGCCTAAACGCATCAATGCCTTGGCTTCCAGCAACGCCGCCATCGCCTCGTCATATTGTTCCTGTTGGTCCAGCATTGCGGCCAATTCATACCACGCTGATGCACGCACTTCAGGATGGTAATCGGGCTTGGAGACTACTAAGCGCAACATCCGTTCCGCATCTGCTAGTTGCTTCATCGCGCGATGGACTTTTCCCCGGATGAGCAAAGCCGCCTCGTGATCGCCATAGGTCCGCATCGCACGTTGCGCCATTCCAACCGCATCTTCCTGCCGCCCCATGCGCAGATAAATTTCAGCGAGCCGAATCAACGGCGTGATGGGAATCTGGCTTTGTTGCAAAATCTGTTCAAAACAACTTCTGGCCGCTTCGAAATTTCGGACTTCCAACCAGGCGTGGCCCACGGCGTTCAGCACCGCAGCTTTGGTCGGTGAAATACTGATTGCCTTTTGAAACCATTGTTCCGCCGCGGCAAAGTCGTACGCTTTTGCATACATGGAGCCTAAATCAACGAGGATCTTGTCGTTGGCCGGTTCCAACTTATGGGCGCGCTGAAGA
>JAQGPC010000281.1 GCA_028293285.1 Pedosphaera sp. | reverse complement strand
GCAATCTGGGTCAAATGCACAGTGGCTTCCTTCTCTTTACAGATACAACACAACATAATCTTATCCGTATATCGGCTCACCTGAGCCATTAGTCAAGGCACGGTACTGCGAGACTAACTGTTTGGTGACTGTCCCCGGCTTGCCCGTCCCAACAATGCGCCCGTCAATTTTGACAACGGGTATCAGTTCAGCGCCGGTGCCGGTCAGAAAACACTCATCCGCATTAAACAAGTCGTACCGGGTCAGATTAGGTTCCGAAATAGTCAAACCGGATTCGCGAGCCAGGTCAATCACCACCTGTCGGGTAATTCCGTATAAGGCTCCGGCGGACAACGGAGGAGTCATCAGCTGGTTTCCCTTCACGATGAAAATGTTGTCCCCCGTGCATTCGGAAACGAACCCTTCCGCATTCAACATGATGGCTTCTTCAACGCCGCCATTGTTGGCCTCGATTTTGGCTAAAATGTTGTTCAAGTAGTTCAGCGACTTGATCGCTGGATTTAGCGCGCTATGGAGGTTGCGTACGGTCGGCACCGTAATGATGGTTAGACCCTGCTTATAATACTCTTCCGGATAAAGCTGGATTTTGCCTGCGATGATAATCACTGACGGCTTCTTGCAGCGGTTTGGGTTAAGCCCCAAGGTGCCGATACCTCGTGTCACCACCAAGCGGATATAGCCATCGCGCAACTTATTCTGCCGACAGGTATCAACGACCGCCTTCATCATCGCCGCATGAGATATGGGAATATCCAGCAACAACGCCTTGGCAGAATAAAACAACCGGTCAATGTGCTCCTTCAGCTTGAATACTCGCCCGTTATACGCGCGTATCCCTTCGAAAATTCCGTCCCCATAAAGCAGTCCGTGATCAAACACGGAAATTTTGGCGTTCTGCTCACTGTAATATTTCCCGTCAATGTAAATTTTCATGGCTCGAAAGACAGTGCAAAACTACGGTAAATTGCCATTTGAGCGCAACTAAGGAATTTAAAGCGCTGCAGACGTCGGTTGCTGTTAATTTATTGCAGATGGCCTTGGAAAGTTTTACCTCCGTTCTTGACTCCTTTCCTCTCGGTGGAGCAGGGTTGTAGCCGAATCAGTTTGGAACCATATACTATTTGCTTATGCCAAATCCCTGGACCGGAAAAGGTAACCCTTACACTCGTAAAGAAGTTGTCGAACGGCTGCGCGCCACTTTAAAGAAAGGCCAGCCAATTATTGCCGCCGGTGCTGGCACGGGTATCAGTGCCAAGTTCATCGAAAAGGGCGGGGCTGATCTGATTATCATCTATAATTCCGGACGGTTCCGCATGGCCGGTCACGGTTCCACTGCCGGTTTGATGGCTTATGGCGACGCCAATGCTGTGGCCATGGAAATTGGCGAATACGAAGTGCTTCCCATCGTGGAGGAGATTCCGGTTATTTGCGGCGTGCATGCCACCGATCCCCGCCGCCGCATGTGGCATTGGCTGTTGCAGGTGAAAGATATGGGCTTTTCCGGTGTCAACAATTTTCCCACGCACACCATCGTAGATGGTCACTTTCGTCATGTGCTGGAGGAGACTGGCATGAGCGTAAAGAAGGAGTTTGAAATGGTCGCCATCGCCCGCAAGATGGATCTCTTTACCATTGTATATGTCGCAACTCCCGAGGAAGCCCAAGCGATGGCCGAAGCGGGAGCGGACGCCATCATCGCGCATGTCGGCACCACCATCGGCGGTTCCATCGGGGTCAAAGGCGCGACCTGCACCATGGACGAAGCCGTCGCCCGAACCCAAAGCATTATCAATGGGGCCCGCAAAGTTCGCAAAGACATCATTTTCCTTTCGCACGGCGGCCCCATCGCCACACCCGAAGATGCTGCCTATATCAACGAGCATACCGACTGCGTCGGTTTCGTCGGTG
This sequence comes from Pedosphaera sp., assembly GCA_028293285.1. Lineage (GTDB taxonomy): Bacteria > Verrucomicrobiota > Verrucomicrobiia > Limisphaerales > Pedosphaeraceae > Pedosphaera. The sequence goes on along the minus strand of JAQGPC010000281.1, from coordinate 2,304 downwards.
CTTCCAGCCTGGAACGTCTCGGCGTCGAGAAATCTCTCACTGATTTAACAAAGAAGTTCAAAACCATCCCTGTCCGCAAGGAATCTCTGAAGCCGTTTAAAAGGAAATAACATTAATTCGTTTAAATAGCCGGACAGTGGAAGGTTGGTTTCCGTCGCAACCGCGATACCAGACCATGAGCAGAATCAACCAGTTGGGCGGATTTCCTCAATGAGGTGAGGTTGAGCGCAACCAATAACCGCTTCTACAAGCTAAATTCTCCAGCATGCAGGGACCTGCCTTTTCACTACAACGCTGTCTTGGTGGATGGAGAAAACAAGGATTGGACATTTCAATCTCGCTTTCCATTCTGCGCATTTGTCCCGCTGGGACGCAAAGCGGCATTCGTGGCCATGGCACCAGCACAAAGGCCTGATTTAGCGGTTGCGGCGTCCTTTGAATTGTATCTTTCTATACACCCAAGCGTCGCCGAGATTAATCCCCCTAAAAGGCTGCAAACTTGGACCTGCACCTTTAAGACCTGAAACCTTTCACCTTTAGTCGCGCGAGCAAGCTGTCGCGCATCTCTACAAGCTTATCAGCAATTTTTACTGAAAAGTTTTCCACGCAATTGTCGTCGCAAGTTACATCAATAGAACCCCATCGATACCACCCGGTATCTGTTTTGTTTAGCTCCCTCGCGTCTGCTTGTGAAAACACCAATTGTTCGATCATTTCCTGTTTATCTGCAGTGTCACTCCTCATGTAGCCAAGCCAGAACTTGTGATCATTAAACCCAAAGCACACGCTGACTGCTTCATTTGCACGGACACAAAGATTTACAGGAACTCCAAAAAATTCTTTATACGGGGAATCAATGTGAACTGGCTCCATTTGTTTACTCTCAAGGCAGAGCCAGGCGTCGATGCGTTTTTGCTCCTTGAGGATACTCTGGATTTTCAACATTAATTTTCCCCGAATCACCTGCTGCATACATCGTTGAAGCAATTCCACGGATTCCTTCAATTTCCCTACGTCTGACAAATTAGGCGGCCTATTGTTCTCTTCCGCAAGTCTTAGTTTTTCAAGTATTTCGGCGTTCATTTTAAGTTCCTTTTGTTTCCGATTGAGAAAGTTAATTAGATTGCGATAGTGGCTAAGGTTTTCACGCATACCTTCCACCATTTTTTTAGGCCAGTTACTTTCAGATTGCTCAAGGACTGAATTTAACCACTCTAAAATGTGCTCTTTGAAGGTAATCTTTTTGTAACACACCCTTTTTTCAGCGAGCCAGGTCCGATCACTCTGGTTGGCGTCTTTGTCAACTGTGAGCGGTAGGTAAAAAACGTAAATCTCGGGATATTGAAAGTCATGGTCTAAACGAATGCGTTCGACATACGTTCGAAGCTGTTCATTTTGGTTTTTGGCTCCGTTAACTTTATTTTCAATGATAATGGCGTATTTCCGACTATCGCAGCGCCGTTCAATCCAGAGATCAATATATTCGGATTCGGCATGAACCACACAACCATCGACCGGAAAGCGGGCCAAAGCACAGGGAAGGCACTCGGATGTTTTAAGCGAGTTTTCCAGAACCTTTAGCAGTTCACCCAGCAGGAAATCTCCGCAATCATGCTTCTGACTTGGATCAATGAAATATCCCAGTAGCTTTGAGTGATACGGCTCGTGCGGGTTATCCCAAAAATTTGCGAAAGGCCAATCGGTGATAGCCCATTCTACTCTGTGCTTTTCAACGATTTGTGAAATGTCTTCCAAAAGAGGCGTGAACCGTCGATGGCCCGGTTCATTATCTATTTCGTAGAGAATGCGTCCAATCGTTGAAGTTGGATCAAGTGAGAGAAGTTGGCAGAGTCTGCGACAGCCTTCCTTCCGGGCAGTTTCTGCCTGGTCGAGAATGTCAAGGGCAGGTGCGAGATTACTATTCATCCGTATGTCTTCGAGCATTTCTTTTGCCTCCCTATATTCTTCAACAACGCCTCCGCACACACCCCGGCAAATTCAGCGTCATTGATGACGCAATCCATTTCTATCACCTCAATATCCAGCCTTAAATTCGTCTTGATGGCATCGAACAGCGCCTTGTCCGCTGCAGGATCATGAAACTTCTGACTCGCGGCGCTAATCACACTCATTGCCTTTTTGGGAATAAGAAATGTTGTTGGCCCTTTGGATGCGTTCAGTTTCTCCGCTAATATTTTTCCAAGTTGCGCGCACTCTTCGGCATTGGTGCGCATTAAGGTCACCTGCGGATTGTGCTGATAAAAATTCCGGCCTTTGAATTTCGTCGGCACCGTCTACGGCCCA
>JAQGPC010000265.1 GCA_028293285.1 Pedosphaera sp. | reverse complement strand
GGCCGGTTTTAATCTGGAGACATGAAAATCGCGGTCCTCGGGTTGGGGTATGTGGGGTTGCCCATCTCCTTGCAGTTCGCTCGCTCGGGAGTGGATGTGCTGGGAATTGATATTGATCCGGAAAAAGCGGAGCAGATAAACCGCGGCCAGAGTTATATCCAACACATCGAAAGTTCCGTAATTCGAGCGATGGTTTCGGCTGGGAGGTTTTCAGCTGCGAATGATTTCAGCCGCGTGGCAGAAGTGGAGGCGGTGATTATTTGCGTGCCGACTCCGCTCAAGAAAAATCTCGATCCGGATATTTCCTTTATCCTGAAGACAGGGGAAGCCATAGCGCCGCATCTGGCGAAGGGAAGTTTGGTGGTTTTGGAATCGACCACTTATCCCGGCACAACGGAAGTGGATTTGCGCGAAGTATTGGAAACAGGGTCGAAGATGCGGGCAGGAGTTGATTTTCATTTGGCGTTTTCGCCGGAACGGGAAGACCCGGGAAATCCGAACAGCAAAGTGGCGGAAATTCCCAAGGTGGTGGGCGGGTTGACACCGGCGTGTTTGGAAAGGGCGAAGGCGTTGTATTTGCGAGCCATCAAGACGGTGGTTCCGGTTTCGTCGTGCCGGGCAGCGGAGGCGACGAAACTTCTGGAGAACATTTTTCGCAGTGTGAACATTGCATTAGTGAACGAACTGAAGGTGGTTTACAGCGCGATGGATATTGATATTTGGGAGGTCATTCAAGCGGCGAAGACGAAGCCGTTTGGGTTTATGCCGTTTTATCCAGGACCGGGCTTGGGTGGACATTGTATACCGATTGATCCGTTTTACCTGGCGTGGAAGGCGCGACAGGTGGGACAGGAAACGCGCTTTGTCGAATTGGCGGGAGAAATCAATACGGCGATGCCGCAGTATGTGGTGGGTCGCATAGCGGAGGCGTTGAATGCGCAGAAAAAAGCTTTGAACGGGAGTAGGATTTTATTGCTCGGGCTGGCTTACAAGCCGGATGTGGATGATGTGCGAGAGTCGCCTACATTTGTGCTGATGGATTTGTTGAAGGAGCGCGGGGCGGAGGTCGCTTACTACGATCCGCATGTGCCGATCATCAAACCGACACGTGAACATGGGCATTGGACTGGGGTGGCTTCAGTGGCGTGGAATCGTGAGACGATTTCCGGATTTGATGCGGTGCTTGTTTCGACGGCGCATCGGGCAGTGAATTACAAGGAATTAGCAGAGTGGGCGGGGCGCATTGTGGACTCGCGCAATGTGATGGCGGATGTTTTGACGAAGCCGGGGCAGGTTTGGAAAACGTAGAAGCCGTTCTGGTTTCGGGACAAAATTCCTCAGGCAGTCGTAGGAGCTGAAGTGAGGAATCTCTAACTTCGCCTTAGAATACAAAAACCATGTCAGAGTCTCGTCACCTCGCCTCCTACGCGATCAGTCACGTCGACGCTCCCACTTCTATTTTACAATACTTCAGGCGGCTAAACTCGCACGACTGTGTTTTGCAGGGTGCCGATGCCGGAGATGTCGATCTGGACGACATCGTTTTCTTCCAACGTGAAATGATCGGGCGGGACGACGCCGGTTCCGGTCAGCAGGACTGCGCCGTGCGGGAAAGTTTGGCTGCGGAAAAGAAAAGTAGCGAGTTCTTCAAAGGTGCGTTTGATTTGGCCAACGGAGGTTTCGCCAGTGAAAACGGTTTCGGCATTCCGTTGAATTTGAATCTGAATTTTCCAGGAGCGGGCTTCAGCTTCGGTGACGCCGACTTTAATGCAGGGGCCAAGAGCGCACGAGCGATGATACGTTTTGGCCTGTGGCAGATAGAGGAGATTCTCGCCTTCGATGTCGCGTGAGCTCATGTCGTTGCCAATGGTATAGCCAACGACCTGGCCGCGTGAGTTGAGAACCAAGGCAAGCTCGGGTTCGGGAACGCTCCAACGGGCATCCTTGCGAATGCCGACCGGTTCACCTGCGGGCACGACTTTTTCAGCCAATGATTTGAAAAAGATTTCCGGTCGCTCCGCTACATAAACGCGATCGTAAGCGGTGGCACTGAAATCGGATTCTTCCATGCGGGCTTTCTTGCTGCGAAGATAAGTGACGCCCGCCGCCCAAACTTCCTGCTGTTCGACGGGGGCGCATAGTTGAACTTCTGAAAACGCAAGCCGGGGCAGATTTTGTGTTGTGAGGGCGCTGAGTTGAGCGGGCAGGTCTTCGCTTTCCAGCAATGGCTGCAGATTGGTTATGCCAGCAGGTGCGAGATCAAGAATCGTGGAGTCGTCGGCGATGAGGCCAATATGGATTTCTTTATGTAAGTTCTTGAAACGACATAGTTTCATAAGGCTTAGCGAAGGGACCCAGTGGGCGGGCCATCGGCGGTGGTGGCAGTCACGGAAGCAGTAAGCTGTTTTGAGACTTTGGGAAGCAAAAATGAAAGGCCCGCCGCGACCAGCATTCCCATACCCAGCGCACTGAAGGGAATGGTCAGGCCACCGTATTCCTTCTTCAGCCAACCGACAATGTAAGGGCCGGCAAAGCCGCCGAGGTTGCCGAAGGCATTGACGAGGCCCACCACGAGGCCGAGGACATTGCGTGGGAGGGTTTCGCTAGGAATGGCCCAGAATGGTGCCATGGCGGCAAAAGGGCCGGGTATAGCAAGGCACATCAAGCCATAGGAGAGCCAGAAATGATCTTTCAATAAGACGCTGGCGATGAGACTGGTTCCGCTCAGTGTGTAAACAAAAGCGACATGGCCACGGCGTTCATTGGTTTTATCGGAATGCCATGAATTGAGAATCATGATCACGGCGGTGACAGCGTACGGAATGGCGAAGAGAATGCCGTATTGGAGAGCGCTGAAGCCGCGTTGCTTGAGTCCGCTGGTAAAAAAAGTCATGCAGCCGTAGGCGGCACAGTTGTGCAAAAAGTAGATGCCAATCATCACGAAGACGCTGGGCCTCAAAAGTCTTTCCAAGAGCGGCACAGCAGTGGGCGGTTCCAAGGCGGCGACTTCGCGTTTCAAAGTAGTTTCCAGATAGTTGCGTTCTTCGGCGGAAATCCATTTGGCGTTGCGGGGATGATCGCTGATAAAAAACCACCAGATGGGAAGCCAGATAAAAGGCAGCGCACCTTCAATAATGATCATTTGCTGCCAGCCATAAAGACCAAGCAGCCAGCCGGTGAAGGGAGCTGAGGCCGCGACGGCCAAGGGTTGGCAGAGGTTCCAGTAGGCATTGGCACGCGCGCGTTCGGAGCGGGGAAACCAGTTTGCGAGCAGAACAGTAGTGGCGGGAAAAACGCCGCTTTCCGCCACGCCGAGAAAAAAGCGCATCGTCTCGAATTGCCAGAAAGTCTTGGCGAGGCCGCAACCCACGGCGCAAATGCCCCAGGCAATCAGGAAAATGCTAATGATTTTTCGTGCGCTCCAGCGCGTGGCCCAGTAACCGCCGGGAATCTGCAGCAGCACGTAGCCGAAAAAGAAAATTCCCGCCGCCTGTCCCTTCATTTTGTCGTCCATGAACAGGTCTTTCATCATGGAGGAAATATTGGGGTCGAGCGCGAGCGAGATGTTGGTCCGATCCACGTACGAAATGGTGTACATGATCAACGCGACGGGAATGATGCGCAGCCAACGTTTCTGTGTCATAAATCGGATTGGGACGCGACCTGTTTAGCAGGGAGGCAAATTGGAGTCGATGATATTTCTAACAACCGCGAGAATTTATCGGAATAGACCATCTGCTCAACCCCAAATAAGAATCCGCGAATTTCGCGAAGGAACGCGAATATGCGACAGCAACTAAGGATGGAAAGTCCTTTTGTGTGCGCGTTGCAAATGATTGAATGCGGGTATGAGTTCAACTGATGAGATTCTGGATTCCGGTTCGCCCGCGATTTACCAGATTCAGACCAAAGCCCCAGGGCCAACGGGACAGTTGCCGCTCACGGAGGACCTGTTGTTGAACCGGCCCAGTGGGGATCTTTTTGGGCTCACGCAAAATGCGGGGATGGGATGGGACCCGGCGGAACTGGGGCGGAAACAATTTTTGATTCTCAGCACGCAGGGCGGATTGCGCGCACCGGATGGGAAGCCGATTGCACTGGGTTATCACACGGGACATTGGGAAATTGGATTGCTGGTCAATGCCGCGGCGGAGGAATTTCGCAAGTTGAAGACGATTCCATTTGCGGGGTATTGCTCGGACCCATGCGATGGGCGGACGCAGGGCACTGCCGGGATGTTCGACAGCCTGCCTTATCGCAATGATGCAGCAATGATTTTCCGGCGATTGATCCGCTCGCTACCTTTGCGCGCGGGCGTATTGGGTGTGGCGACGTGCGACAAGGGATTGCCAGCGATGATGATGGCGCTCGCGGCGATGCATGATTTGCCGTGCGTGCTGGTGCCGGGTGGAGTGACTTTGCCGCCAGCGGAGGGAGAGGATGCGGGAACGATTCAAACCATTGGCGCACGTTATTCGCATGGATTGATCTCGTTACAAGAGGCGGCGGATTTGGGATGCCGTGCGTGTGCTTCGCCGGGCGGGGGGTGCCAGTTTCTCGGTACGGCGGCGACGTCGCAAGTGGTCGGAGAAGCGTTGGGGATGTCGTTGCCGCATTCGGCATTGGCTCCATCAGGACAATCGGTCTGGCTGGACATGGCGACGCGTTCGGCACGGGCGGTATGTCACTTGGAATCGAAGAAGCTGACGATGCGGAATATTTTGACGGATGCGAGCATTCGGAATGCGATGGTGATTCACGCGGCTTTTGGCGGTTCAACGAATTTATTGTTACACATTCCGGCAATTGCGCATGCGGCGGGGTTGCGGTTGCCAACGGTGGATGATTGGATTGAAGTAAATCGACGGGTGCCACGCCTGGTGAGTGTGCTGCCGAATGGGCCGGTGCATCATCCGACGGTGAGCGTGTTCATGGCCGGGGGCGTGCCGGAGGTGATGTTGCATTTGCGGCGATTGGGTTTGTTGGAGACGAATGTGTTGACGGTTTCGGGGCAGACGCTGGATGAGGTGCTGGATTGGTGGGAGAAGTCAGAAAGGCGAAATCGTTTTCGTGAGTTGCTTAAGGAACAGGACGGGGTGGAGGCGGAGGATGTGATTTTGCCACCGGAGAAAGCGCGAGAACGTGGTTTGACCAGCACGCTAACATTTCCTCGAGGCAATCTTGCGCCGGAAGGTTCGGTGGTGAAGAGCACGGCGATGGACCCGACGGTGATGGATGCGGACGGGGTTTATCGCAAGGAAGGACCGGCGCGGGTTTTTGTAAATGAGAAGGATGCGGTCGCGGCCATCAAACAAAAGCGGATACGGGTGGGGGACATAATAGTTTTGACTGGGATTGGGCCGCTGGGCACCGGGATGGAAGAGACGTATCAGGTGACGAGCGCGTTGAAACATTTGCCGTTTGGAAAAGAAGTGGCTCTGCTTACGGATGCGCGGTTCTCGGGAGTTTCGACGGGGGCTTGCATTGGACATATCGGGCCGGAAGGATTGGCGGGAGGGCCGATTGGCAAAGTGATGGAGGGGGATATTATTCGTATTGTGATTGATTGTAATCGCAATGAAGGAAGCGTTGATTTGGTGGGAGAAGGTGGGCGACGGTTTTCGCCGGAGGACGGAGCGGTGGTTTTATTGCAGCGTGCCGTGCGGAAAGATATGGCACCCAATCCAGCGTTGCCGGATGACACGCGGCTGTGGGCGGCGTTGCAATTGGCGGGAGGCGGAACGTGGGCGGGTTGTGTTTATGATGCGGACAGCATTATTGAAACACTGGCAGCGGGACGGCAAGCATTGGGAAAGCGGCGCGGGAATGAAGTTGATAAGTCCTGAATAATCGATATCAAGCGAAGAATCATGCGTTCCAAATCTGAAATTATTTCACTGCTGCAAAATCCGGGTATCATCGCGGTGGTACGCGCGAAGGCGGCGGAACAGGTGGTGCCGTTGACGGAGGCGTTGCTCGCGGGCGGAGTGATTGCAGTGGAAATAACCATGACAACGCCGAATGCGATTCAGGCGATTCGGGAGGCAAGTCAGAAATTTGGCGCACGGGCATTGATCGGCGTGGGGACGGTGTTGGATGCGAAGACTTGTAAAGAAGCCATCGAAGCTGGAGCGGAATTTGTGGTGAGTCCGATTACGCGACCGGAAATTGCGGCGGCAGCACGCGCTGCAGACCGACCCGTGATGCTAGGGGCCTATACGCCGACGGAAGCGCAGACGGCATACGAAGCGGGGTCAGATTTCATCAAGATTTTTCCGGCGGATGGATTGGGGCCAAATTATATTAAAGCACTGCGTGCGCCGCTGCCGCATTTGCGCATTGTACCTACGGGCGGAGTGGATGTGCATAACGTGGCTGACTTTTTGAAGGCGGGTTGTGCAGCGTTGGGAGTGGGTTCATCGCTGGTGAGTGCACAGATTTTGCAGGAATCGAACTGGCCAGAATTGACACGGCGGGCGGCGGAATTTGTAAAGGCGGTGGAAGCGTTTAGAAAGGCGGCTGGTTAAAGGGTGGTGCTTGGGAAACTGCAAATGCGTCGTTAGGGCTGTTTTGCGGTATGGAAAATTTAGAAGCTTGGCCGTTTAACATTGCTGCGCCCGGGACGGGCACTCTCCGCACAACGCGAACTAATTTTGGCGGTTAAGTTTATTTTCCTGCACCGGTGGCTTTTTTGGTTTCTTTGAGTTTGGGAGCGTCCTCGAAAGTTTTGTAATAATCATCCAATGGATAGCAACCGGAACGCAGGCCGTTGCGCGGTGCGGTGGTGCAATCACTGAAGGTGCGGCAGATCAGACGGTTTTCGATTTTGCCTTTGGTGGTGGCATCTACGAACAGTCCGGGATAGGAGAGCACCATGCGGCCGAGGCCGATGATGTCCACATGATTATTGCGGACATAATGTTCGGCAACATGTGGCAGGTATTCCTGCAAATAGGAATAACCGGTGCCGACGAGAATCAAGTTGGGGAACTGTGACTTCAATTGTTTGACGACATTGATTTGGCGCGCGACGCCGACGAGCGGATCTTCAGGCGGTTGATAGCCGTCGGAAGGCGGATAAATGGCGGGGCGTTGAATGTGCGGATTGTAATAGGGACTGCCGGCAGAGAGATTTACAAGCCGGATGCCGAGGCTTTCCAGGATGCTCAGGAATTGAACGGTTTCGGTGAGGTCGTATTCAACGGGATTATTTTGGTTCACGCCAAAACCGTAGCGATAGGGGAGGCAATGCGAGAAATCTTCGGGCATGCCGGGGCCGAGTTTGCCGGGTTCGGCGAGAGCGGGATTGGGTTTGAAAGGAACCCAATCGAAGGAGCTGAGACGCACGCCGATTTCGAGCTTGGGAGCAACTGAACGAATGCCGCTAACGATCTCACGTAAAAGGCGGGTACGGTTTTCCAGTGAGCCGCCATATGTTCCGGGGCGGGTGTGGGCACCGAGGAATTCGTGTAGGAGATAACCGTGACAATGTTTGATATCAACAAAGTCGGCACCAACATCGGCGGCGATTTTGGCGGCGCGAATGTAGGCTTCGATGAGTTGTTTTAAATCGTCGTCGCTCAGCACAACTTCATCGCTGGTGATTCCAAATTTTTTATCGAGGATGGGATGACGAAAGGCGATGCGGGGTTCGAGACGCTTTTTATCGTTGGGGCGGCAGAAGCGGCCGGAATGCGTGAGTTGGAAACCAATGAGCAGATCGTTGGTGCGGCCAAAATTTTCCTGATGAGCTTTGATGAGAGTTTCACGTAAATGGGCAATACCGACTTTGTTCTCCTCGTTGATTATCAGTTGATTGGGATTGGCGCGGCCATCGGCTCGAACGGCCATAGCTTCGCCGCCCCAGATGAGTTTCGCGCCGCTTTCGCCGAAGCGTTGCCAACGACGAATCATCGGGTCGGTGAGGCCGCCGGTAGTGGTGCCGTCCCAACCTTCCATGGGATGAATGGCCCAGCGATTGCCGATGGTGCGGCCATTAAGATCAAGCGGTTTGATGAGAGCGGAGTCTTTGCCAGTGGGGATGGACGGCGTGAATTGCAGATCAATGCCCAGACTGTGGACATGGTCGCCGAAAGACTCGATGGTTTTCAACGAAGGGATGCGGACGATTTTGGGTGGAGTGGTAGCGCTCATCAGGACTGGGGAAAGAAAGTGTAATAAGGTTGTTGGGTGGCTTCACGCAGCAGCATGAGCGCGAGTTCGCGGGCGTGGTAATCGCCCCACATGGAGGATTCGCCGCAAGGAACTTTGGAACCAGGCGGGACGTAATCCCAGCCATTTGGGCGATGATAAATCGAATGGAGAATGAGACCTTCGTGGCGAGCGTCCTTGGAAAGGTAAGGTTCGGAAAAGAGATGTTTGGCGATGGTCAGGCCAGCCTGATAGTAGCGATTGCCGGACTTGGTTTCGCCTTTGGCGCGTAAGTAATTTCCCAAGCGAATCAAGCCTTGGGCGGCGATGACGGCGGCGGAGCTATCGACTGGTTCGTATGCGTTGTAAGGATCGGCGGGTTTGTTGAGATGATCCTTGAGTTTGCTCAAACCGGGAGCACCGGTGTCCCAATAAGGAATGCCGTCCGTGGGAGTTTGGGTGAGCCAGAAATCGGCGACGGCAGTGGCGACTTCTTCAAAGCGTTTTAAGGTTTTAGCTTTTCCGCCGGATTTGGAAAATTCCTTTTCCGAACGAGTCTTGAGAAATTCCAATTGTTCGGGGTAGCCGCAAAGAACCCAGGCTTGGCCGCGTGTCCAGGTGGTGAAGGGGGAATAACCTTGTTGGGAACTGGGGCAACGGTAACTGCCGTCGTTCAGGTTGAAAATGGATTCATGAACGACCCGACCGCGCACATCATAGGTGTCACGTCCTTTGCCGAAGTAAACGTTGTATTGAGCGGTGGCTTCGCAGTGTTGAAGCATGCGGGTGAGGAGCGAAATGCGACGGTCTCTTTCGCCCATGAGGCAGTGCCCGAAATGATGGCTCAAGACGAGGGCGCGCATGGAGCGAATCGTGTCGCTGAAAAGGGAATGAGGGCCATTGAAAGAATAGACGTAACCGAGGTCGGGAGATATTTGAGTCCAACGTGCGGCTTGGACTGCGCCAGAGAGTTTCAGCGCGAGTTCGTAGAAATTCTTTTCCCATTCGTTGGCGGGGATGCGGCCTTCCAGCATTAGTCGCAACAGGTTGCCGTAGGTGCTGACGTTGTTGAAGCCGTGGTCATGCACGCCGATATGACTGATGTGCGAAGCCATGCACTCGACGGTGGCTTTGCGACCCTGTTCGAGAAAAGCTTCGTCGCCAGTGGCATCGAATTGAAGAATGGCGGAGCCGAATTGAAAGCCTTGCGTCCACTCGGTCCAACCGCGAGAGGTGTATTTTCCCTTAATGGTGAAGACGGGCGTGGCGGAACCGGGCTGGGAACGTTTTTCGAGCAGGGAAATTTTTTTGGCGGACAGTTCAAAAACATTTTGAACTGCGGGCAGAAGTTTTTTCGCAGTAAGCGAGGAATCGATCTTGAGCATAACTTAGAGTCGTTTGAGATGGAATCCGCCATCGACGGAGATGACCTGGCCGGTGGAGAAGGGGAAGCTGCCTTTGAAAACGGCTTCCACGGCGAGGCCGACGTCTTCGGGAGTGCCCCAGCGTTTTTGCGGGACGAGACCTTCGGCGATGAGTTTATCGTATTTATCCTTCACGCCAGCGGTCATGTCGGTTTCCATGATGCCGGGACGGATTTCAAATACTTGCACGCCTTCGTTGGCGAGACGCGTCGCCCAGAGTTGACAGGCCA
>JAQGPC010000239.1 GCA_028293285.1 Pedosphaera sp. | reverse complement strand
GCGTTGTTGGTCGTTGTCCATGGATACCGTTTTAGCGTTTCCGCTGCAATCCGGATTCGATAATCACACTGTCCGTTCAGTCCATGGTACCAGGGCGCTATAACCCCGTATTTATCCCATACTGCGTCGTGACCATAGTAACGATTTTGGTTGGTGGCGGCATCGGAGGAAAAACTGAGGCAACTGAGGAACATGATCCAAAGAAACGGATTAAATGTTTTCCGTGGAACCGTGTGACACTTGCTCTTTTTCATGTTCGTCGAAAATGTAACTCTGCAATTTGTGGACGTAGCCGCCAAACCCGGGCTGTCTAAACAGGCAACCGGAACAAAGTTCCGGTTTTCCTGCATTTGGCAACTCCAAACTGGTCGTTCCGGCCTTATGGCTTTACCAGGCGGAAAAATTTTGATCCAGCCGTAGAGATTGGTACGAAAACCGTGTAATTCGTTCCAGCCAACGTTGCGGATTGGGAAATAGGAGTCCAAGGTCCGGAGAGCGAGGTGGAAGTCTGCACATTGTAATATCCTCCCGGATATGCCGCCCAGGCAAGCCGAACACTTAGTATCTTGTCGACAACTGAATTGGGTGCCGCCCCACCGGCAAGCTGCTTAATCGTCGCCGGTGCGAGAGCCCCACTCCAAATTGAAACATCATCCACATAACCGGACAAAGTAGCCCCATTTTGCGCGATGAATTTTGCGCCCAAGCCAAATTCAATCGGACTGAAGGTGAAACCCGCCGCGACCGTATTTTTTTCAACGCCGTCCACGTAAAGTGTGGCCAGCCCGCCCCCATAAGTATAAGCCAGATGGTACCAACGATTTGTGGTTAAGGTATTGGGACCAGCGACAACCTGCCAGGTTCCCCCATTCCAAATCCAGATTTCGCCGTTAGCTCGTACCGTTGAGGTCCCAGGTTGACCGGTTCCTCCCGTCAATTGGGAAAACAGGCGTGTATCGCCTGGCAGCAGATTGAAGTTTACCCAGAAGGAAACCGTGCCGGAACCTGTCTGGCCAATATTGCGCATGTTTACATAGTCATTAAATCCATCCATGAAAAGTGAGCGCGTCGACCGGGAAGCCAGCGCAGCGGGAATGACCGTTGAGTCCCACGAGCGGGCAGTGGGACTATAGTTCTCGACTACTCCTACATTGCCACCAGCCACCTGGTTGGCGATGGCCAGATTTGTTCCCGTCCCATTCAACGGAAAATATTGAACAAGCGAGGCGCTACTGGGAACATCGATGGGCGATTGACCCTGCGCGAGACTCTGAATCTCATCGGCAGATAATGGGGCATTCCAGACTGCAAAATCGTCCAGCTGTCCGTTAAACGGAGCGCCTACCGGCGAGGACAAGTGCCAGAGGCTTGCTCCGATTCCCAGCGGAGCGGCATCAAACTGAAAGTTGACGCTTGTCGTGGAAATGGCAACGCCGTTTGTGTAGGTGGTCAGCGAACCGGCATCATAAACGAATGCGAGATGAATCCATTCCCCGACCTTTAGCGTCCCATTGGGAGCAATGTTGGGAGCGGGACCGCGAACCAGCAAACCGCCGGTTCCGGTTATTCCTATTGCACCCTGCGCCGCAGTTGATCCATTTAGTTGCGAGAAGAGAAAGGTTCCACCGGGCGCGCCGGTAACACTTGCGGGTTTAGCCCACAACGACACCGTTGCTGAACCGGATAGACCGATATTTCCCAGATTGCCATACGTCGTCCCGCCGTCCACGACCATTGCTGAGACATTATTGGAGAGTTGCGGGGCGAGGGCAGTGCTGGTCCAGGGAACAGGAGGCGCTACATAATTGACGAGGAACGCTGCATTTGTGCCGGACAAATTCGCCACGTTCGTCGAATTGTCCGGTCCTTCCAGCGGGAAGTACTGCCGGATCGTGGTTCCAGGTAAATTGGTAATACTGATTGATAGAGAAACATTGACCGGCGGTTGTTGAGGCGTGTCAAGGATGGAAAGCGGAGAAACTCCGGCAGCCAATTGTTGAATGGACGTGGATGAAAGCGGTCGGTCCCAAATGGAAACGTCATCGATGGAGCCGCGGAATTTTCCCCCGGTCGCCAGGCGGAAATTAGCTCCAAGACCAAAGGAATCTGCACCGAAGGCAAAAACCGCTGGGGTGGTAATTTGAGGAACGCCGTTGATGTAGGCGGTCGCGTAACCATTGTCATATGAAATCACCAGATGTGTCCATTGATTCGTGGGAACCACGCCCGCCGGCGCAATCCTGGCGTTTGCCGCTGAATTATAAACTCCCAGTCCACCAACACCAGGGATATCAAGGCTAACGTTTCCGGGATTGTTCGCCAGGCCGCTCAACTGGGCGTAAATTCGCATATCGATATTGTTTGTCGCTGGTTTGAGCCAGAGCGAGACCGCCCCTGAACCAAACAAGTGGATGTTTCCGAGATCCACATAACCTGTTCCATCGAAAACCAAACTACCAAGCGAGTTCGTTAACTGGGAAGGCTTATCGCTGGTCCATTGTGTGTTGGGATCCAAACTGACCAAATTGCCCGTATTTCCGCCAGCGACCGCATTCGCCGCAGTGGCTGAGCCGATACCATCATCCAGTTGAAAGTATTGGACGAGATTGGCCCCCGGTTGAACGGGCGCTACATCGACAATATTCGTAGGTGAAGCCCCGGCGGCCAATTGGGCGATGGAATTCGGACTAAGCGCGCCATTCCAAACGGACATGTCATCAATTGCCCCGGAGAAAGATTTCCCTCCCCCATTGAACTGAGCTCCCAAACCAAACTGCGACTGGGCAAATCGGAAACCGCCAAAAATCTGACCTGACCTTACTCCGTTGATGTAAAGTGAAACAATGCCACCGGGTGCATAGACCAGAGCGAGGTGCGTCCATTGCCCGACCGGAACAACACTGATATTCGCCAGATTGTACCATATATTTGGCCAGGTCCCGGAAATGTTGCTGATTTCCTGAATTGCGCCCGAGCCGAAGGTATCGAATCGGACAAGACCCGCGTACGTGGCGTTAAAATCAAGCGGTGAAAAAAGCCGAACGTCGCCTGAAAAATCATTCGGTTTTAACCACATGGACAACGTGGCTGGATTATTCAATCCGAATACGCCTAAATTGACGTAATCGTTGATACCATCCAGCGTCACCGCCCCAGTGGAATTAGTGAGTTGCGGCGCCAGGCCACTGGTGATCCAGGCTGCGTTTGTGTTGGCGTTCACGAGGAAGGCGGAATTCCCGCCAGCGACCCGGTTCGAAGAGAAAGTCGTCCCAGGCAACTCGTCGAACGGCCAGTATTGAACCAGAACTGCTGCATTGGTGATGCCGGGATGAATCATTGCCATCACCACACTTCCCATAATGAGCGCCGCCCTTTTGATAGATGTTTTCATAGCTTCGTCGTGGACTGATTTATTCCGGTTGGTTGTATTCTGTGAAAAGAAATTCGAGGATCAGTTGTCAAAAACGAAGGTCCAGCTTTTGCCGGTTTGAAAATTGGTCGCATTCTTCGTCGCTTGCAGATATTCCGCATGCGAATCGACGAAGGCGACATTGCCGTAACCCAACTGCTTTGCGTTGTGCCAATAGACAAACTGGAAAATGACGTTGTCGAGAAAATGAACGTTAAAGGAAAAATCATTGACCAAAATAACCCGGGAAGGACTCAAAACCTGATTTGCCTTCTTTCCATAGAGCCCCTTGGTTGCATCATTGCCATTGGCGCTGCTGTTATAGAAATGACTGCTGCCAAACGTATCGAACACCGTTGGCAGGCGATCCGATGGCCAGGCCGCCATCTTGGCGCCCTTGTCGCTTGGACACTTGAAAGCCAAAGCCACCCCCTCTGTTTTTTGATTCACATTTTCGGTCAGATTGATAAAGGGGTTTAGCAGACGAATCGGATCAACAGCATGAATTTCCGTTCCGACCTTTCCGCCATATCCGTAATAACTATCTGCCACGGTGCCCACGGTCGGAAATTTATCCGAATATTCATCCCGGTAGAGAAACATGGCGATGCCTTGCTGCTTCAAATTCGAGAGGCATTGAATGCGCCGGGCTTTTTCTTTTGCCTGTGCCAAGGCCGGTAAAAGCAAACCGGCCAATATCGCAATAATGGCAATGACGACCAACAGCTCTATAAGGGTAAATCCTCTGATGCGTCGTCCCAAGGTGCGAACACTGTGCAAATTCAACAAGCGGTTTTCCATGAGAATCGTTTGGTTGAAATCATGAAACCATCTTAGGGAAACGATTCAAAAATGGTATAGACGCAGGCTCAGAAAAATATACATTATTTCAACCATGTCCAGACTTCCGTATCATCATAATTGGAAATTCAAATATCAAACCGAATTGGGTCTGCGGGTCCATTGGTTCGGCCGTTATGCTGGATATCCAGAGTGGTATATTCCAGATTCGCGCCTTGCCGCCGACATGATATGCTTTTTTTTTGTAGAAAAAAATTCCTGCTGGGTCATGGTCAATGGCCGCAAGTTAATTTTAAGGCGCGGTGATTTGGCGGTGATTTCCGGCGCAGATGCATTTAGTTTTGGTCAAGACCCAGCCAAACCACACTCCAGTTTGAGCGCTTGCTTTGCGTTGAATCAAGGCGGAGCTGCCAACGCCCTCCTGCAACGCAGATTTGAGAGGCGCTATTCGATTAAAAAGCCCGTTAATTACATTGCCGAATTCGAAAAAGTTTTGAAGACGCTCGCGAGCACATCGCACTATCGGGATCTCGAAATTGCCGGTGCGTTGCTCCAATGGCTGGCATATCTAATGTCGCAATTACGGGCGCCGCTCGATTCTTCGAAGCACGAACGAAGCGTGGTTGACAAAATTCTGACAGCCGAAGCCTGGGCGAGCGCGCGGTTGAAAGAGTCCGTCACCCTGGCGAACTGGGCAAAAGCGATTAAGCTCAATCCAGTTTATTTCGGGCGCATCTTCAAACAGGAGACGGGGCTACGTCCAATGGAATGGCTCAACCACCGTCGTCTGCAGATGGCCTGCCAATTTCTCTCGAACACTCACAAAAGCGTTGCTGAGATCGCCGAAGCCTGCGGATTCACAAGTCAATTTTATTTCTCGCGGGTCTTCCGCCGTCACTTTGGCCAGCCGCCCCTTAAGTACCGGCAGGCACGATTCGGGCCGTTTAAACTGGGGAAAAAGAATTCCGGTCGGACAAGTAACGAATGAGAGGCTACCACGCGATTCGCCGCTCTAGGAAGTTTTCCGCCTTGGACTCGCGGTTGTTCCACTCGACCCGCACTGCAGCTTTCCTATGCCACCGGAACATCTACTGTGGCGTTTGCCCAACGTGATTTTCATGCCGACGCAACTGAGCAGCGTTTTACCTGTACCATTTTAGTGCGAGCCACGAGACGGACAGGCGAAGCCAGGCACGTTTTTGCATTATCTAATTTACGCTTACGCGGGACCTAAACTCCTTCATGCCGCAAACATTCACACGCGTATGAAATAACGCACTCACTAGTGGTGAGTTTCCTTCTTTGGCTCCGGCTGCCGTGACAAAAAGCTCGTCGAGGTTCTCTCCACCGAAGCAGAGCGAAGTGATGTTGTTTTCTGGGAAGCGAATGGTTTCTAAAACCTCAGTGTTTTTACCAAACCGGACGATGCACCCTCCACCCCAGCGTGCCGACCAGAGACAACCTTCCGAATCAATCGTCAGTCCATCTGGAATGCCTTCGTTCTGCGTTGCTTGATAAAATAGCCTGCGCTTACCGATGGTGCCGAACCTGTTATCATAATCGAATCTGAAAATTTTCCGTGTAGTCGAACAAGTCCAATAAAACGTCCGTAAATCGGGTGAGAATCCCATGCCGTTCGAGCAACCCGTTCCCGAAAACAGCTTTGTGCAAGTTCCGTTCGGACGGATCTGATACAAACCACCGCTCTGCGACGACCTGCCAATGGTTCCTGCAAAAACGGAGCCATCCGGCGCGGCAATAACATCATTAAAACGGATCATACTGTCGTCACAAATTGTTCGCAGCTGGGAAAGTTTTCCATCGAGGGAAAGCAGGGCGATGTTGTTCACTCGAAATAAAAGCAAATCTCCATTTTGTTGGAGCGTAAATCCGCCCACCGGCTCTCCTAGATAAATCACTTCATTTTTTCCAGAGGCGCAATCAAGTCGAAATATTTTGCCCGCTGGGATGTCCGTCCAATAAACGCATTTGCGTTCGGGATGCCAAACGGGATTTTCAGCCAACTCACATTTGACATTTGTCGAGACGGTGATGGGTGATATTTGCATTCCGTTAATTCGTGTCCTCTGAAGCTAACCCAATTTGGATGCACATCGCAAACGAAGAATGTTTAAGAAAATCTGTTCATAAACATGATATTAATTTCGTTTAAGGAAATGAGCGGCAGACCGCGTTATTTATCCAAAGCGCCTTGGGTCACCAAAGTCCTGTGGACTTTGAACTCGAAAACAACAAATGCTTTGCTCCCTCCTGTCCATTAAATCGGGTCAAGCTCAGTGCTAATTAATAATTTCCTGCCAGCTCAATCGCGCAGTTAATGAAAAACCCAGTCTTAGCTGTCAGAAAACACATATTACCGAAATCCGGCACCGGGGCATCAGACGCTGGCGGACAGAGTTTCTGTGCTTCATTTGCAATGATAAATTGTCACAATTGCGAAGCCTAATTTTTGGTCCTGACTAGCTCACTGGAGCGCGAAAAAAGGAATTACTTTGATGTCCAATTGGGGGAAGACATTCATCAACAAATCTGTAACCTATGTCACACCATAACTGGGATTGCGCCACCGCGACCAATGTTGTTACCCCAGATTTCAGGGACAAACGTCCAGCCTAGTTGGACTGCCATTTCAAAATTTTGCGGTATGGTTTCAATTTCATATATTCTTGCCTCTCGTGAAGATTCCAGGCTCCAGGCCTATTCAAACCGGATGTCGTCGAGATAGAAAGTGACTGGCTTACTTTGACCGACAAGCGACCAGACGAAACCCGTTTTAATGCGGCTCAGGTCTTTGCCGGTCAGATCAATGCTATATTCCTTCCAGTCCTTCGTGAGTTTGACATCATCAAGTTCGCCCCCCGCGCTGTCAGGATATTTCTTGTCACCCCCCAGAATGCCGAATTTGAAAGTCACGGTCTCACCGCCGTTTTCGCCGCGCGCCCAAAATGTGAGTTTTTTGGCACCCGTAAGATTCCAGCATAGGGGCTGGTCGCCCCAATCATTGGCGGGATGCTGCCAGACGACGCCGGCCCATTCGTCAGGCGCACTGTAATCACAGCGCAAACAGGTTTTGCCACCGTGTGGGACGTTGGTGCATCCGTCGTCCACCTTGGTGCCCTTGGTATTGCCCATCCAGCCGGAGGGAAGGTAATGATTGTTCGTGCTGCCTTTTTCATCATAAACGATGAATGGCAGCGGGACTCCCTTCCCGATTGAAACGTCCGCTGCATGAACACTGGCGCAAAGACCGGCAACCACGAAGCAGATCAACTGATGTTTTTTTCGCATAACATTATGACGGTTTGGTTTTCTCTCCAAGTCTCTCCGCCACGGTTGACTTTGCAATCCGGGCGGAACTCAGGCCGCAAATAATTGATTTGATGGCACCAGTGCGCTCAAAAATGGCGCGGCTTATTTTTTCGTCCAGGCTCAACACCACCTGCCGGTGCTTTTTGCCGTCGGTAAATTCAATCGTCAGAAACGGATTTTCCGTGAGCTGATACACCATCGGCACCTGGCAATACGTGAAGGCGAGCGCGCCGGGTTTAAGCCGGAGTTTGCCCACACGACCGCCAACGTCCAAATAAGTGAAGGTGGCCGCGCACTGGAGAAATTCTTCAGGGCGCAGCAATTGTGGCGCGAAGTGAATTCGGCCCTCACGAACGCTCAGGCCCAGTTCTCCAAACCGGCAGAGGATGTCTTCCTTGACCTGCCCGGTGAGCCCCGGTTGCCGTGCGCCGGTATGTGCGGGCGTGTGCGAATACGGGTCCATCGGGAACGCCCCATAATTTTCCGGCGTCTTGAAATCACCAATGCCGGTGCGGATGTCGTGATAACATGCCGCCAACCTCCCGGCGAACGGCGTCGCGTCGGCACGGAAGAAAGATTCCTGGGTGGCGAGCAGCAACTTGGAAACCATGTGCCAGTAAATGCAGCCCAAGCCTTCGTAGCCAAAAAAATTTCCCGAGCGCCCGGTGAACGAACGATGGTCGAACATTTTCTCAAACAGTTCCAACACCTGCGCCGACTCGCGTTTCACCAGACTCGCGTAGCCGCTGACGGCAAGCTGCTTCAAAATGGCCTTCACGTCGCCCGCGTTGGTGATGCGCGGCTGAAAATGGCAGACGCCGGACACATCGCGTTCAACCAACAGCCGGTTGCCATCGGCCAGCAATCGCTTGAGCAGTTGCAGACGCGCGACGGATGCCGCCGGCAGATTGTTCTTCTCGACAAACCGCGGCAGACTGCGGTCGGGATAAAGCAGATAGGATTTCTGATTCGCGCGGTAAACCGGGCTGCGTTTTAGTGCCGTGAGCAAATCGAGCGACTCTTTGGCTGTGAGAACATTAGCGCCCAAAATCGCGGCCTGACCTTCGAGCATTTCGGGCAGCCGGCGTACAGGAATGCCGGTGCGATCGCCCAGCTCAACCAAATTGTAGGAGTGGTAAAGCCCGTCCGCCCGCTGGTTCACGCGGATGGACTCGTCAGTCAAGGTTAGTGCCACGCGGAAAAATTCCAACAATTGATCTTTGGTCGCTGCCATTTTTGATCCAGAAAAACCATCAACGTAAATTTGCTGGCGATAATTTCCCGCCACGCGGCCCAGTGCATCGAGCATTTTGCGGCGTTCCGCGTCGCCGATCTTCGCCGAGCGATACCGTTTCAAAATTTCCAGGGTTGCGGAAAACCAATCCGCCACTTCCGCCGATAATTGAACTTCGCTGGCTTTGAGCGGCAGGAACAGTTCCCGGCAAAACGCCAGATGCCGACGGAGTTGATACAGTGTCCCCATCGAAACGCCGTTGCCCACGAGCGCGTTGTTGGCGTCGTTCCATTCCGGTCGCTGCGTGTTCAGCCAAATGCCCGCGCCCGGAATGAAGCTGGAAAATTTCGCGAGCAGCGGGATGAGCAGCTTTTCGGTCAGGTTCACGTGGCGCACGCAATTACTTTTGTCCCAAACCAGTTTTCCATCCGCGCCAATCTCACCAACGCGCTGCCGCGTGAGTTGGTCCAACGCAGAATCAAAATCCACCGTGTCACGCGGATTTTCCAGCAGTTGTGCGTAGGGTTTTATTTTGTAAGGAACATTGGCGAAGGCAAAAATATCCCGCGCCAGAAAATTGCACAGCACCGCCGGCTCGTGCCGCTGTAAAATTTCCAGCAGCTTCAACAGATAAATGATCTGATGATCGCCCCAGTAGCCGATGTGCGACCACGGGTCGTGCGGGTCGTGTACTTCCCAATCAAATCCATCGCGAGTGATGCGGTAAGGATTGTAGCCATCCGCCGTCGAGGCGTTCACGAATTTGCAGACCATGCCGGAGACGAAGCCCGGAAAGGAGACCGCCAGCGCCTCCCAGTTTTGAAAAATATCGCGCCAGTTGCCCTCGTAATTCAGAACCCGCCGGCCATCCGCGCCGCGCGTGGTGATGGAAAAGCGGTTCCACGGACGACTGGGATCGCCGTGCCGCCGACTAAACGTGAGCGGCAAGTATTCCTGGCAAAGCCGTTCCAGATTGGCGTCGGCGGATTCGCGGGCGAGCTCGAGCACGCGAGCGCGCGAGGCCGTCTTGCCGAGTTTGCGAAACAATCTGCCGTGCCGTGAGGCCACGGATGAATTTGCGTGGCGAACAAACGAAAACAAATCGGCGGCGTCAATCTGGTAGCCGTCAAAAAACACTCCGCCGCGCATGACGTTAAAGAGAACGTTGTTGAAATGGCGGGCGTCGCCGAGCGGACGCGCTGATTTTTGCAGGCCGTCGGCGCGGGCCACGATCCGCCAGAGCTCTTGGGTACCCTGCGCGATATCGGCTTCAACCTTTTTTTGCAACCGAACCGGCGAACGCAGGAGCTTGCGAAGATTGGCGACTTGTGACGGACCTTGATCCACATCAGAAACGATTATCCACTGGCGGGATTGTCCGGAGCGTAAAGAAAATTCCGAATTGACGAAGTATGCGCCGCGTTCAGCGCGGACATCGATTTCGGTCTTCAGCGGCAGACCCTGGCGGAACTTTTCAAGCTGAACGGAAGACAATAAGACGTTGCGCCGGGGAATTCCGGCTGACCAAACCGTGGTGGCACGCAGCGATTCTGATGGCTCCGGCCGATCCACGGGGATCGAACTCAACAGAAAAAGTCCCAGACCGGACTCCGGAAGCAGCTCGTTTTTTTTGTAAGCGTCAATGAGTGTGCTTTTTTCGAGTTGAAACTGGCTGCCAATGCCGCAGGGCAACAGATTTTGAATGCCATCCACCAAACGCACTTTGACAACGCCGGCAGCGGAACTGGCCAGCGACGATTGACGTACCCAGCCAAATTGTTCGCTGCTGGCCCAGCCGTAGCGGAAGGTCAGGCCGAGGTCATCATTAATTTCTTCAAAAATGATTTTGTTGCCCGGAAAGTTTTTGTAGAGGTTGCGCTTTGCCCAGTAAATGCCGCGCCCGCGTTCGGAAAACGGTTCCCACAGATATTTTTTGCCGCCACGCTCGACGATGAAGATGGTTTTGGGACCGGTGATTTCCACCGCATCGTGGATTTTGTCGTCGGTGTAATACGGAAACAGTGCGAGGTCGGGATGGCATCGCCCGGCGGTCAGCGCACCGTTGCTGGAGATGAACATCCAGTGATCCGCGCTGCTCACGATGCTCAAAAAGAACGGACGCATCGGGCCGCAATTCGAGATGCAATAGAATTCCTCGCCGTCCAGTACGACCTGCCGGCCTGCTACGCTTTCCGCGCCGGACCGGACCGGATTGTTGCCGAGAAAATGGTTTTGCATCCGATGGCGGGCGGCCGTTGATCATTGTTTCGCGGTAACCGGGGAAGTCCAGGCATCCACAAAAAACGGAATGTTCGCGTAGGCAGCCTTGCCGTGACCGTCGAGCGCATAAACGAAGAGGCGGTAAGCGCCGGTCTTCTTTGGAGCCTTCACCTGCGCCATGCCGGGAGACTTCGAGGAAACGAGACCAGGCAGACGCTGCGGTTGGTGTTCGGAATCGCCGCCGACGGATTGCGCGCCGCTTTCTTCCATGATTTCCCAGACATAAGTCAGCGTCGAATCAGCGGGTGATTGCACCAAAACTTTCGCCGCGTAACCCTGGCCGGCAGCGAGGCGAATATTCTGACCGGCGGTTTTTTCATCCAGCCAAAAACCTTTCAATTGCGGGCTACGGAACTCCGGCCAGCTTCCTGTCCAAAGATACTGCATCACATCCACGGTTTCCGTTGCCTCGTCGGACGGGAGAAACATCCCATACCAGGTCGGCGTGCGTTCCTGTTTTTGTCCCCAGAGAAAAACGTAGGAGCCGAGACAATTTTTCGCGTCCGAAGCGATGGCGGTTTCATAGCGCTTGCGGTAACACTCCGCTTTCACCGAACTATTATCCTCGATGGGCGCGCCCCAGCCGGTCTTGCCGCATTCCCAATGTCCAGTGGCACCCCACTCGGTGACTGCATACGGCCCTTCCCATCCGCTCTCCCGAAGTTCGCGCGGCAGATTTACAATGTCGGCGTAAGACTGGATGCACAGCAGATCGAGATCTGGTGCGTGCAGCTTGATTTGGTCTATCAAGCCTTTGCCGATGCCCGCCAGCGACGTGGTGGTGGGATGGTTTGGGTCAACCTGATGAATCATTTTGGAAATGTCGTTCACGGCATCCCAGACTTTCGGGTTTTTTGAATTCAAATTCAGCTCGTTGCCGATGTCCCACATGAGCAGCGCTGGATGATCCTTGAATTTGAGCACCTGGTCCTTAATGATGGCGAGCTGTTTGGCGACCACGTTCGTGTCCGAATAATCAAAGCCATGCCGTTCGCGCGAAAGTTCCAGTCCCATCGTGACATACAATCCGTTTTTCCGTGCACGATCCAAAACTTCTTGTCCCGTCTCGCGGCCATTATCCGTGCGCCAGGTGCGGAAGGAATTCCCGCCCGCCGCCACGAGTTTTTCCTGATTGCCAAACTCCAGCCCGGCACCCTTGATGAAAAACGGCTGGCGGTTGACATAAAGCCGCCAGCGGCCGTCCGCCTGGCGGACTTCCACCTTGGCGGGACCGGCAGCCTTGCTCTTGGCTTGCGCCAGGCAACTGCCGGCAGTCATGGCGCCAACCAGCAAGACCAGCAGACATTTCAGCGAGACAATTTTTCGGGGGTCCATAAATTTGATTTTTTGGGCGAACGGTCCTGGCGTACGAGCAGATGCTCCAATTCCTCCAGCGATTTGCCCTTGGTTTCAGGAATGGCAAACAGCACGAACACCAATGCCGCCAAGGCCAGCAGGCCGTAGCCGAGAAACGTTCCGGACGCTCCAAAGTGCGTCAATTCCCATGGGAAGATCATCGTGACCGAGGCGCTGACGACCGAGTTCCAAAAGCCGACCACGGAAATCGCTGCGCCGCGATAGGCGTTGGGAAAGATTTCTGATAAAAGCACCCACATCACCGGCCCCAGCGAAATGGCAAATGATGCCACGAACCCGATAATGGCATACAGCACGAGTGAAGCGCGGATGTTTAATCCGGCGGTGGCCAGAGAATCGTGGTAAGGCGCAATCCGCTCCCCGCCCAGCTTAGTGTCCAGAGCGGCAAGAAACTCCTTGTCGGTGGCGAAAACTTTCGGTTCCAGCTTTTGGAGATCACTGATCAATTCGACCGGAACCTTGCTCGAACTTAAAACGGAGAACGATTTGTCCGTCAGTTGATAATTGGAATAGTGAAACGCCCCGGCGCAGGTCAGCAGGGAAATGGCCATGCCGGCGGTGCCGATCACGAGCAGCGGTTTGCGGCCCAGTCGGTCAATCCACTTGATCGCCACAAAGGTCATGCCCAGGTTGACCAGGCCCACGAGTACGGCCTGTTTAAACGCCGCGTTCGTGCCGCCTCCCGTTTGCGAAAAAATGGTTGGCAGATAATAGAAAACCGCGTTGATGCCGGTGATCTGCTGGAAGAATGCAATCGTCAGCGCGATCAACATGACGAACCGCATCTTCCGGCTGAACAAGGCTCCCGCGCCCGCGCCGGCGACGTGTTCCACCGCGCTCTGGCGGATGCTGCGGATTTCGTCCGCCGCGTGCTCCGGGCCGGCCACCCGGGTGAAGATTTTCAGCGCCTGATCTTCGCGTCCTTTGCCGAACAGCCAACGCGGACTTTCCGGCACGAAGAACAACAACACCAGATAAAGCGCCGCCGGGACAGCTTCCACACCCAGCATCCATCGCCAGCAATTCTCACCGAGGCTCAACAGGAAGTAGTTGGAAAAGAACGACGCTGAGATGCCGATCACGATCATCAGTTGGTTGAACGATACAAGGCTGCCGCGCAATGCCGAAGGAGCAATTTCAGCAATGTAAACTGGCGCAATGAGTATGGCGCCGCCCACGGCAATCCCGCCGAGAATCCGCGACAGGACGAAGATGGTAAAATCTGACGTCAAGGCCGAAAGCAGGGCGGAAACAGTGAACAAGACCGCCGTTAGCATGAGGATCTTTTTACGACCATAGGCGTCGCTTAAAAAACCTGCCAGGGCATTTCCGCCAAGCGCAC
>JAQGPC010000301.1 GCA_028293285.1 Pedosphaera sp. | reverse complement strand
TTCGCTCCAAGCAGAGGTTGCCAAGTCAGCCACCAACACGGCTGCCATTGGCTATGGTGGTGCAACTGGATTTGCATCCGTTGCGGGAGGCCCGGTGGTGGATCCTGTTTACGACATCATCCGCGCAAAAATCACGGCCATGGAAAACAGCCGTCAGTTGCTGGCCGATCGCCAACGTGAAGCTTTGGCATTCGCGGCTAATCCTCCGGGCAATGTGAAACTCTACTCGTATGCCACGGAGAAGAGTCTTAACCCCGATAAACGCTGGTTGAAGATTAGTCTCGCTACAGTATTTGGCGGCATATTTGGAATCGTATTTGCCGCCGGGAGCGTGTTGCTGGTGGAAATCATGGATGACCGGCTCAAGACGGCGGCGGACGTCAAGCGCGTCACCCGGCTGCCGGTCCTGGCCGCCCTGGATAACCTGAAGAATAAAGGGCCCTCCGCCCGCGAGAAATGGGCTTTCCGTACCTGGACAATGCTACAGGGCCGATTGAGTCCCTCACCGAATCACGGTCTGGTTTGCGGAATCACTTCTTCGAAGGAAGGCGAAGGACGTTCCACTTGGATTCATATGTTGGCGGAAGCGGCCAGCATGAGTGGCTTCAGGGTTTTGACCATTGCCACCCGCCCCTCCGCTCCGGCTCCTGAAAACAAAAAAGTGGATGCGCTCATTGAAGGAGAAAAACAACCGGAGCAGTCCAAGGCAAATGGTGAGGCTCAGCCGGATGGTGAAACCGAGGAAAACTCTATCATGGAACTGAATGGCGAATCCAGGGCCCTGACGGGAAATGCGCTTACCTCTCCGGCGGAAGTCACCGATCAATTGACCGGACCTAATCCGCAACCAATGGTTCATATTCCATTGCCCGGCTGGGTTTGGAACCTGGAACGTCGCAAGCAATGGCAGGAGGCCATCAGTCAATGGCGCCAAATCGATAACCTGGTTATTTTGGTTGAACTGCCGCCCGCATCCCAGTCAGAAGCCGTGTTGCTCGGAGGAAATCTGCCCAACCTGCTCTGGTTAACAGACAGTGGTGTGGCCGATGCAGCCGAAACACGCACTCAATTGGAAACGTTACGGAATGCACGCTGCAATTTGATCGGTGCCGTGCTCAATCATGAACCTGCCCCGCCGCTCAAGAGTCGATTCCCGCGCTGGCTCGGATGTTTAATGCTCTGTGTTGGCTTCGGCATGATTTCGGCAAACGCGGCAGAGACGAATACAGCCGCACCAGCGATTGTCGTTGCTCAAACCGGAACTAATGCTTCGCCCATCCTGAATACGAATGCCTCCTTCGCGCTGATGAATCCCGCAAGTCGCGGCGAATGGCAGAAACGACTTACTCTTGGGCCGGGTGACATGCTGAGTTTTACGCTCTACGGTCAACCGGAACTGGCTCGCGCCGATATCTTCGTGGGGCCGGATGGGCGGGTCAGTTTCCTCGAAGCCCAGAACGTGCTTGCCATGGGATTAACGGTGGATGAACTGCGAACGAATATTGACAACGAGCTGGGTAAGTTCCGCCGCGCACCGCGCACCATTATCACGCCGGTAGCTTATCAAAGCAAAAAATATTACATGCTCGGTAAAATTGTGCAGCGCGGAGTTTACACACTCGACCGTCCACTGACGATCGTTGAAGCCGTGGCACGGGCACATGGTCTCGAAACCGGATTGTCGGACCGCAACACCATTGACCTGGCAGACTTCCAACGGAGTTTTCTAATGCGCAAAGGACAGCGCATTCCCATCAATTTTGAAAAACTCTTTACCCAGGGAGACCTTTCACAAAATATTGCAATCGAACCGGACGATTATCTCTTTTTTCCAGCCACAACCCTGCAGGAAGTCTATGTGCTGGGTGAAGTGCGTCTTCCGGGCATCGTGCCTTTTACTTCGGCCATGACGGTGGTTGGCGCAATTTCGACCCGTGGCGGATTCACCGACCGGGCTTATAAATCGCATGTGGTGGTTATTCGCGGCTCCATCAACAACCCGCAACCATTCGTGGTGGATACCAAGGCCATCCTGGATGCGCGGGGACAGGATTTCAAACTGCAGGCGCGGGATATTATTTACGTGAGCAGTCGGCCGTTCATTCGGGCGGAAGATTTATTGGATCTGGCAGCGACGGCCTTTGTTCAGTCCATCGCCGCCGAATGGGCCGGGGTAAATATTGGTCCATTTATCTCAACTCCGTTGATTCCGAATTTATGAAAAAGTATTGGTCAGTCTGCTGGCTGGGGTTGGTGCTTTTGGGGTTGGCTGGTTGTCAGCATCCGGGGCCGCGCTTTAATCCGTATGATTTAAACGCGGGTCGCACCCTGGATCTTCAGACTGTGTCACTTACCAACAAACTTAATCCTGCATGGCTGAAGCCGCCCACCGCGCCATTTATCTTGGGACCGGGCGACCGGCTGGAAATTGAATTGATGGACGACATTGCCTCGCGCACCGTGGCGGTGGTGGGGCCCGATGGGAAAATTTATTTTAATCTCCTTCCGGGAATCGATGTCTGGGGATTGACGCTTCCCCAAGCCAAGGACCTCCTTGAAAAGGAACTCTCCCAATATTATCGCCAGCAACCGCGGGTATCTTTGACATTGCGCGGGGTGGAAAGCCGCCGCGTCTGGCTCCTGGGCCGGATCCAGACTCCCGGGGTCTATTTTATGACCAATTCCCCCACCCTCCTTGAGGCCATTACTTTGGCAGGCGGAACCTTGAGCCTCGCGGGGACGCGCGATCTGTCAGTATCCACCTCGCTGGATGACACGGCTGATTTGCGCCGGAGCTTCCTCATCCGCAAGGGCCAATTGCTGCCAGTTGATTTTGAGCGTCTCATCAACCAGGGAGATCTTTCGCAGAATATTTTCCTGGAGCCTGACGATTTCATCTATTTCCCGCCGGCAGCGGCGCGGGAAGTTTACGTCATTGGCGCGGTCGGCCAGCCGAGGGCAGTACCTTATATGGAAGGCATGACCATGGCGGGAGCAATTGCCGATGCCTTTGGCACAGTCAAGGATGCCTACCTTTCCCACGTGGCGGTCGTGCGCGGTTCATTAACCGAGCCAAAGGTCGCCCTGGTGGACTATGGTGACGTGGTGAAAGGCAAGGCCCGCGATGTCGTATTGCAGCCGAACGATATTGTTTATGTGCCTTACGCACCTTACCGGATTCTAACCAGGTACGCCGACCTCATCGTAAACACGTTTGTCAGTTCAGTCGCCCTCAATGAAGGTGTGCGGGCGGTCGGCCCGAGGCCAACGGGGGCAGCAGGTGTTTTCATTCCGCTGGGAAGCCAAATCACAGTCAAACCCGCACCGGGATATAATTTCAATCCCTCCAGCTTCTCCCAATAACCCGGCACTTTGCATTATCTCTTACGGGGTGGATGATTCGTCCCATCTGTTTCATAGTCATATTATTTAAGAGACTTTTCTTGTAGGCATGACACTGACGTGGCGTTAGTCCCGATTCCGACAGGATAATTGGCCTCGCACCGATTCCGTAAAATTTCGCATCCGGCACTCTGTTGTCATGCGAAAACTAAAAATCGCCCTGTTCGGTATTCTGCTCGCTCTGGCTGCACAAGCCAGCCGCGCTGTAGAAGCTACCTGGGAATACGCGGTGCAAGTGAGCGCCAATGTGCAAAGCTCACCTGCTCAAATCTCCTTGAGCTGGCCTCAAGACACAACCACCACCCCCAACAGCTACACAGTCTATCGTAAGACACTTGAAGCTTCTTCCTGGAACGCATTGAGCACGCTGCCAGGAACTGCCACTACTTATGTGGACAATAATGTGACTGCGGGGTCGGCTTACGAATATCAAATTGTAAAGAACACCTCCGGTTACAACGGCTACGGATATATCTATGCGGGCATCAATGCCCCGATGATTGAATCACGTGGCAAATTAGTATTGCTGGTGGACAACAGCTTCACTGCTCCCTTGAGCAATGAACTGGCCCGTCTGCAACAAGACCTCACCGGCGACGGCTGGACGGTTTTGCGTCACGATGTTTCCCGGAACGATTCAGTTCCGAACATGAAGTCGGTCATTCAGTCCGACTACAACGCAGACCCGAACAACGTCAAGTCCGTGTTCCTCTTCGGACATATCCCGGTGCCTTACTCCGGAAATATTGTTCCGGACGGACATATTCCGAATCATCAAGGTGCCTGGCCGGCTGATGTTTATTACGGCGACATGAACGGCTCCTGGACGGACAATTCCGTGAACATCACGAGCGCGGATGATGCGCGCAATCGCAACGTCCCGGGCGACGGCAAGTTTGACCAGTCGACCATTCCTTCCACAGTTGAACTGATGGTGGGTCGTGTTGACCTGGCGAACATGCCCGGTCGTCTGACCTGGGGTGGCCCGGCCACCTTCCGCAGTGAACAGGAATTGATGCGCAATTACCTGAACAAGGATCACAAATTCCGTTTCAACCAGATGAGCGTGCCGCGTCGCGGTGTCGTGGGAGATTATTTCGGCATTCGCAACGGTGAAGCTTTTGCCGCCAGCGGTTGGCGCAGCTTCGCCCCGTTCTTCGGCGCAAATAATATTACGTCGTTGCCTGACAAGGGAACCTGGCTTCCCAATCTGCAAAATAATGCCTACCTCTGGGCGTATGCCTGCGGTGCAGGTAGCTTGACCAGCATCGGTGGTATCGGCAACACGGGTCAATATAGTGACGGAACCACGACTGATCTCGTGAATGCCGACATCAAAGCGGTATTCACTCTCGTCTTCGGCAGTTGGCTGGGCGATTGGGATGCGGAAGATGATATCATGCGCGGCGTGCTTGCCACTTCCTCGTATGGTTTGGCCTCCGCCTGGAGCGGACGCCCGCATTGGTACATGCATCACATGGCTTTGGGCCAGCCGATTGGTTACAGCGCCCGCCTGACCCAAAACAACGCCAACGGCGGCCTCTACCAGACGGCAATTAACAGCTCGGCCAATAACATTCACATCGCATTGATGGGTGATCCTACTTTGCGCATGCACCCCGTTACTCCGGTATCGAACCTGAATGTCTCGCAAAGCGGCAGTGGCGCCAGCTTGAGCTGGACCGCTTCGTCTGATTCTGTAATCGGCTATCATGTCTATCGCTCGACCAGCATGGCTTCGCCGTTTACCCGTTTGACCAGTTCGCCCGTTACCGGAACAAGTTACTCGGACACGACCGCAGCTTCCGGCAGCTATATATATATGGTGCGTGCCGTGAAGTTGGAATCTGCTGCCAGCGGTACCTACTACAATCCCAGCCAGGGCGTCTTTGCCTCGGTGGGTAGCGGGTCGGGCAGCGGTGGCACTACTCCGCCTCCGCCCGTTACCAGCACAAACACTCCTCCGCCGGTAACGACTACCAACACCCCTCCTCCGTCCACCTCTGGAACGGTTGTCTGGGTAGATGACGCCACGCCGACCGGTGCGGCCTTGGGCAGCAATGGCGGTGACACTTGGAACTGGGTCAGCACGAGCCCAGCTCCTTTTGCCGGTCAAAAGGCGGTGCAATCGAGCATCAACGCCGGTATGCACCAGAATTACTTCGATTGGGCTGGCAACACACTGGCCGTGGGAACGGGTGAAAAACTCTTCGCCTACATCTACTTGGATCCAGCCAACCTGCCGAGTGAAGTAATGATGGAATGGAATAACGGCACTTGGGAACATCGCGCCTATTGGGGTGCCAACAAGATTGCCAACGGCACCGATGGTACGGCAAGTCACCGGTCAATGGGTGCGCTGCCCGCCGCCGGTCAGTGGGTGCGTTTGGAAGTACCCGCCAGCCAGGTCGGCCTGGAAGGCACCACACTTCGCGGCATGACCTTTACTCTCTATGGTGGTCGTGCAACTTGGGACTATGCCGGCAAATCCGCGCTGTCGGTAACGAACACGCCGCCGGTGGTTCAACCTACCAACACACCTCCGGTAATCCAGCCAACCAACACTCCCCCGGTGGTTCAGCCTACGAATACACCACCCGTAGTTCAACCCACCAACACCCCTCCGATTGTGGTTACCAATACGGTAAGCGTAACCAATAACACGGCTTGGGTGGACGATGCCGCACCTACCGGCGCAGTCGCGGGCAGTAACGGTGGTGACACCTGGAATTGGATCAGCACTAATCCTGCTCCTTTCGCCGGTCAAAAAGCCGTCCAATCCAGCATCAATGCTGGCATGCACCAGAACTACTTCGATTGGGCCAGCAAGACCTTAATCATAGCTACCGGCGAAAAACTCATCTCCTATATCTATCTTGACCCGGCTAATGTGCCGAGTGAAGTAATGATGGAATGGAATGACGGCACATGGGAACATCGTGCCTATTGGGGTGCCAATAAAATTGCCAACGGCACCGATGGCACAGTGAGCCGCCGCTACATGGGCGCACTTCCTGCCGCTGGCCAATGGGCACGTTTGGAAGTCCCCGCCAGCCAGGTCAACCTGGAAGGCAGCACACTCCGCGGCATGACCTTCACTCTCTACGATGGACGTGCAACCTGGGATTATGCCGGTAAGTCATCGGTTTCTGTGACCAGCACGACCGTGACGAACACGCCGCCCGTGGTTCAACCCACCAACACGCCTCCGGTGATCCAGCCAACCAATACTCCCCCAGTCGTTCAACCGACTAACACACCTCCAGTCACAAACGCAACCAGCGCGGTTGTCTGGGTGGACGATGCCGCACCGACTGGCGCAGTATTGGGCAGCTATGGTGGTGACACTTGGAACTGGGTCAGCACGAGCCCAGCTCCTTTCGCCGGTCAAAAGGCGGTGCAATCAAGCATCAACGCTGGCATGCACCAGAATTACTTCGATTGGGCTGGCAAGACCCTCGCGATTAGCACGGGCGAAAAACTTTTTGCCTATGTCTATCTCGACCCGGCCAATGTGCCGAGTGAAGTGATGATGGAATGGAATGACGGCACTTGGAATCACCGCGCTTACTGGGGTGCCAACAAGATTGCCAACGGCACCGATGGTACGGCGAGTCGCCGGTCAATGGGCGCTCTGCCCGCCGCCGGTCAGTGGGTGCGTTTGGAAGTACCCGCCAGCCAGGTCGGCTTGGAAGGCAGCACTGTGCGTGGCATGACCTTCACTCTCTATGGTGGTCGTGCAACCTGGGACTATGCCGGTAAATCCGCATTGTCGGTAACCAACACGCCTCCGGTAATCCAACCCACCAACACTCCACCGGTGATCCAACCGACTAATACGCCGCCCGTGGTTCAACCCACCAACACCCCTCCGATTGTGGTTACCAATACCCCGGGAACCGTGAGTGTGGTGGATTACACTACATTGAAGTTGCCCCAGGCCGGTGACAGCACTTTGCACGTCATGTCGCCGACCATGCTTGAGTTGGTTTATATCAACAGCCAGGCCAACAACTCGACTCCGCCGACTTCGTGGAACTTCACGGGCGGTACGCCTGCCGCTTCAAAGTTCACCGTGACGGTGGATGGCAAGCAGGTGTCTGTGCAATCCGTCGGCTTCAAGCGCCGTCCGCTCCGGGCGTCGTTGAACGGCTACGATCTGCGCATTGAAAACTCGTTGTATCTGCAATTGGCCAGCCCGGTTGCGGACAATCAAAATGTTGTCGTGACCAATCCAGACGGCTCGGTCTTCTCATCCAGCACGCAGTTTGCGCTTAAGGCAAATCCATTGCGCTACAGTCCGGCCATTCACGTGAACCAGGAAGGCTACGTTCCGACGTTCCCGAAAAAAGCCATGGTCGGTTACTACGCCGGCAATATCGGCGAAATGGACATCCCGGCCTCATCGGGCTTCGTCCTCGTGGACGTCAACAGCGGAGCCCAGGTCTTCAAGGGTTCATTGACGCAACGCAAGGACTCGGGCTGGACCTATACTCCCGCGCCTTACCAAAAGGTATATCAAGCTGACTTCAGCAGCTTTAGCACCCCGGGCGAATATCAACTCCTGGTTCCCGGAATGGGCGCTTCCCTGCCGTTCATGATTACCGATGGTGTGGCCATGAGCTTCGCCCGCGCCTATGCCCTGGGCATGTATAGTCAACGTTGCGGCACGGATAATGTAATGCCGTTCACCCGTCACACTCATGGGCTTTGCCATATGGGCGCTGCGACCGTGCCCTCGCCGCAATCGTCCTACAGTTTCACCTGGAATACGATTGCCGGATATTCCGGTGGCAACGCCACGCAGACCGCTCCCCAATTGAAGGATGAAGCTTCCCAACTCTTTCCTTTCGTGAACAAGGGAACGATTGACATGTCGGGCGGCCATCACGATGCCGGTGATTACAGCAAATACACCATCAACGTGGGCAGCTTGACTCACTATCTCATGTTTGCCGCGGATTCGTTGAACGGCGTTGGCGCCCTCGACAATCTCGGCATCCCCGAGAGTGGTGACGGCATCAGCGACGTGATGCAGGAAGCCAAGTGGGAAGCCGATTACCTGTGCAAGTTGCAGGACGCTGACGGCGGCTTCTACTTCATCGTGTATCCGCAGAACCGCGAATACGAATCGAACGTGACTCCGGATAACGGTGATGCGCAGGTTGTCTGGCCGAAGAATACTTCAGCGACAGCCTCGGCTGTTGCAGCCCTGGCGCAATGTGCCTCCTCACCGAAAATGAAGGCGGCTTATCCGGCGGATGCAGCCAAGTATCTGGCGAAAGCCAAGCTCGGTTGGCAATTCCTGATGAACGCCATCAACAAGTACGGCAAGAACGGTGCCTATCAAAAGGTCACCTTCTACAGCGACGAGTTCAACGATGCTGATGAATTGGCCTGGGCAGCTACTGAAATGTATCTGGCCACTGGCGACCAAACCATCCATCAGAAACTGTTGTCCTGGTTCGATCCGTCCAGCTCGTCCACCTGGCGCTGGGGTTGGTGGAAGATGTATCAATGCTATGGCAACGCCATCCGCAGTTACGCCTTCGCGGTGAAGAGCGGCCGCGTGCAAGCCAGCGCGTTGGATGCAACGTTCCTCGCCAAGTGCCAGGCCCAAATCGCAGCCACGGCGGATGACGCCGTGAGGTGGTCGCAAATGAGCGCTTACGGGACCAGCTTCCCGGATGCGACCAAGGCGGTCAAAGCAGCGGGTTGGTACTTCTCGGAAGACCAGGCATTCGACATCATGGTAGCTTACCAGCTCAACCAGAGCTCTACGTATCTGGACGCTGCGCTGGCCAACATGAACTATGAAGGGGGTTGCAATCCGGTGAACATGACCTATGTCACCGGCCTGGGTTGGAGACGGCAGCGCGAAGTGGTCAACCAATTCGCCGCCAATGACCGTCACGTGTTGCCGCCAACGGGCGACCCGATTGGCAACGTGCAGGATGGATTCCCCTACCTGTCCAATTACCAGAACGTCCTGCGTGACCTCTGCTATCCATCGGATTCAGCCAGCAACCCTTATCCGTTCTACGACCGCTGGGGTGATACCTGGAACGTCAGCACGGAAATGGTTGGGTTGAATAAAGCACGCGGTTTGGCTGCCACCACGGCGCTTGCTGCGATGACTGCAACCAAGTCACAGGCTTATGTTGCCAAGGCAGGTACCATTACGCTGCCGGCCACGATGCCGATTAACGTGCCGGTCACGGCCAAGTTCCAGCCTCCGGCTGGTTATGACCTGAACGGTGCGCGCATCGTCTGGGAAGCCAATGGCCAGGAACCAGCCTACGGTACCACCTTTACCTTCACGCCTACCAGCAATGGTGCGCAGTGGGTGGAAGTGGAAGCGCAATGGCCGGATGGCCGTCGCGTGTTCGCGGTAAGCGATGCATCGGCTTATAACAGTCTGGCGAATGTCAGTGTAACCGCCACCGATGCTACAGCCTCCCGAACTGCGCAAGACCCTGGCGTGTGGACCTTCACCCGCACAGGTGATACCAGCCAACCGATGATCGTGAACTTCAAGTTCAGCGGCGCAGCGGCCAAGTGGACTGATTATCGCAGGCAACAAGGCGACATGCCTGAAACCCTGACGATCCCGGCCGGGGCGGCAAGTGCCACCCTGACCATCTACGCTGTCTCCGGCACCACCTGGACCGGAACAGAGACGGCAATCCTGACGCTCTCCGCCGACCCGGCTTACAATCTGGGCACAGCGCGGACCGCCACGATTACACTAAACTAAACTCTAGTCCCTCAGCCCATGATACGGAAAGGCGGGTTCGCAAGAACCCGCCTTTCTTGTTTTAACGATCTTATCAGCGGTGTGCTTTGGCCCTCAACTGATGCAGATTAAATTCAGGCCGGTCTTCGTCCGGTAAAAATGCTGACTAACATGGCAATAATTGCGAGCACGATAAAAATATGAATAAATCCGCCCAGCGTATAAGAGGTCGCCAGTCCCACCAGCCAAAGAATGGCTAAAACCATTGCCAACGCTACCAGCATAACATTCCTTAATTTTGAACGCGCGATTTCGATGTGCAGAAATCCTTGTCAACAAGGAAAGCCAATTCCGGGGTTTAGGCCATTGGGGTATTTATCAAGGGAGATTTGCGCAAAACAAACGCCGGGAAACATGTTCCCGGCGTTTGTTCTTTAAATGTAATTATCGGATTAGAAGGCCAGACGGAAGCCACTGCGCAGCAGCGCTTCATCACGGCTCGCACCAAACGAGGTTCTGGTTCTGTCAACCCAGATGTAACGCGCGTCAGCAAAGAGACCCGTATGGCGGTTGAGGCGGAATTCCAGCCCCGCACCGGCATCGCCAAACCATGCATATTGGGGATTAAACTTGCGTCCACCGCCGGCAAATACATAGGGAGCAAGCCGGATTACATCGATGGGAAGACGAACGATCAAATTGCCACCGACATGATCAACAAAGTGACGGGATTCGGTCTGAGCGCTCGTATCTACTCCAATTCCGACATCACGGCTCCAAAAATAGTTTGCGCCAATGCCGCCACCCCAGCGGCCTTTGCGAATACTGGTATTCGGAAAGTCGGTAAAACGCCTTTCCTGTCCCAGAAAGCTTCCGAACAAATCGAATGTCAGTTCATTGGCATTGTACAAGTTATGGTAATCTTTTTCATAGACATAGGTACTCTGCCACCAACCGCCCGGATCATTCCAAATATGGTCTGGTGGAGTTGCAGTGTCGGCAACTACAACAGTATCTGCCGTGGCCGTGGTTGCTGCAATTCCGAGCATGGCTGCCGCCGCTGTCATCATCAGTGTTTTTATTTTCATAATCATTCTTCCCAGTCAGTTTCGGTTTATGAGTGTTTTACTAACCCGTGTTGGCCGTCAGCTTGTTACTCCTTGCTAACGTGGCATATCCCTGATTTAGAAAACCCTTTTCTCAGGTAAGCCTGATACGACTATAAGTTACCAATAAAGAGCTGCTATGGGGTCTTCACCCGATTCCCACTCGTTGTTATCTATAGTATCTACACATCTTTTAAAGGGCCATTTAGCCAAATGGATATCTCTCCCATCAACAAGTTACAAAAGCTACTTGGCGCAGAATATGCATTTTCATGACTTGTGTAGATACTTTAGCCTTGTTTATGGTAGGAATAAAAGGCATACATTACTTACACTAACCATGGCACTCCACTGCAGCGGTTGGGTTAGTCTCCGGTCTTGCAATAAGCAAACTATGCACGCGAGGCTGGTTAAGGAAATTGGGTGATATTCCCGCGTTGTTGCCGGGCATGCTGCCGCGAGGCAGCTATCCCTGCCAGTAAAGGACTAAGCTGGCGGAAAAGTTTTATTCCAGAAAAAATCTTAGGCAACCATCCACCCCGCTCCTTGACCTTTAGTTTTTCCTTCTCCTTCGACCTTTTTCGAGCCCACAGCAGTCCGCCTGCAAGTGGAAGAACCGCACCCGCAATCATGGATCCACTACGCAGGGCCTTGAGTTTCTTTTTCATCAGTGCCGCGGAGAATCGCACGTTGGCAATTTCCAGCTTCATGGTCTGACGGTACATTTCACTTTTGGCGAGCAGGGTTTTCCTCCTGTCCTCCAACTCTTTTACTTTAAGGATTCTAACCATTGGCGATCTTTTTTTACTTCAGCGATGGACTCTTCAAAAGGAACCGCGGCATTCTTGACTAATGCTTTAAGGTTCAACAGCGTGAGAATGGTACCAGCCAGGTAAAGGAGGCTAAATCCTCCGGCAGCATAAATACGCCATTCTTGCGGGAATAGAAAAATAATCGTGCCGGTAAATACCACCAGAAACATGATGCCGAGAAAACATACGGCGGCGGCCCAGATTAATAATTCAATTGTCCGGTTTTTTTCCTCCTGAAGTTCAACCAGGAGAAGCTCGCCACGGTTTTGCAGGGCTGACAAACCGGTGAGTCCAACTTTGCGCAGCAAGTTGAATATGCTCGGAGGATTGGAAGCAGATTCGATCATGGGATTATTTCCGATTGATTAACACCCCTAGTAATACACCGACCCCAAAAGCAATCCCGATGGATTGGTAAGGATTCTCGCGAATGATTCGATCGGTCGCCTGGGCACCAGCTACGGTTTTCTGTTGAAGCTTGCGCCCGGTGTCCTTGGCTGTTTCCAACGCAGCACTAAGTCGGGCACGGGCAGCCATTCCCTTTTCGTTCAATTCACTGGCGCCAGCCCGTAGCAACTCTTCGCCATCTTCCACAACTTCACGTAAATCTTGTAATAACTTTTCCGTTGAATCGTCTGTTTCGCTCTCTGATTTGGTGGCCATAGTTTTCCTTTCAATATTCTTCGAAGTTCGTGCACCGATACTTAAACGATGTTGTGTGTTACATTAACGTTTGAACTCACTCCAAGGTATGGGGTGTTGTCCCCAAACCACTTGAACATGAGCGGTATTTCTTCCTGGGAAGCACTCTATTGAATCAACTGTTCCTGCGGAACTGGTGTAAGATTAGTTATCGCCGGGCCATTCAGCACATACCCGAATCGGTCGAACCGGGAGCCATGGGGCAGTTCCATGTCTTTTCCGCATGATTCCAACTGACAATGCATCCTAAATGCGGACAGCCCGAGGGTCCATCATCCAGCACAATCACTGATTTACCGCGTCGCGCCAACATGTACGCCGTGCTCAACCCGGCAATGCTTGCGCCAACAATGCAAACATCGGCTTTCGCATCCGCAGTAAGTGCGGGTTGTACCGGAACTTGGACGGTTCTCATCCATATGGACGCCGTCCTACCCGAATGGTTTTCATAGTTGGTTTAGGATCTACCTGTCTGTCCCGGTGGGTTAGGATTGGGTTGCATCGCCGTGAATTTCTCCACGCCAACCTCCAGTCTCACTCTTGCGTGATTGGATAAATTCTCGAAACCGTTCCAAATCTCCTTCAACACGGCGCGAAACAATTCCCAGTGCATCTCCGATTTTTTCCGTGGCTCCTTCCGGCTCGTAATCCATCTTTAACGTTACCTGGGTATGGTTTTGATCCTTGGGCCGAAATTCAACAATTCCAGCGTTACGCGCACCAGTGGTGCTTCTCCAGGCAACTTTTTGATCCGGAACTTGCTCGTAGATTTCGGCATCCCACTCCTTTTTCTTCCCGCCGATTTCAGCTACCCAATGCAGATGTTTTTCATCAAGCTGTTTGACTTCTTCGACTCCTTCCATAAATTCCGGAAAGTCTTCAAATTGCGTCCACTGGTTATATACCTTGTCCAAGGGTGCTTCGACTTCGATTGACTTCTCAATATGTTCCATGATCAAACTCCTTTCTGTGCATCATTCCCCATCCTTCAAACTTGCTTCTGACACGAGTTTGGCCTCGTCTTTTATGGGTGTCGTTTCCGAAAGTGTCTTTCGATCCTTGGGAGAGCCAGTTTCCTTCAAATCTTCCAGCTGGACTTTTCGAAATCGGCGAAGAGCATGGGTTGCGAGGCTTTCTTCAAACAGGTCGCGGTTAATACTCTGGGCGGCTGTCGCTCCCTGTCCGGCTGCAATAATCATCTGGCAATTTGCCGGGGTTACACAGCCCGCCGCATAAAGCCCTTCAACGCTTGTGCGAAGGCAGAGGTCAACAACAATCTGGCCGTCTTCGTCCAATTTAGCGCCGAGATTTTTCGCCAGTCTGTTGAAATAAATATCTCCCCGGGTGGTAAACAATGCATCGATTTGCAGCTCAGATTCATCACTGAACTTCAAGGATTTTACCTGGCATTCTTCGCGTTGGACGCGTTCGATGGATTTCGGATAGACCGGTATTTTATATTCTTCGATCCATTCGGCATGTTGTTTGTCCCACCGCACTTTTTTTCCATCGGTTACGATGAATACGGTGGAGGAATAAAAAAGCATGCCCAACGCGTATTGGACAGTTTCATTGGTCCAGCCATAAATCGCAATCTGCTTCCCGCGAACCCGAAAACCGTCGCAATCCTTGCAGAAGAACATGCTGTGTCCTAAACATTCCGTCACTCCGTCAATTTCAGGGGGCAGATGATAAATGCCGGTCGCGATCAGCAGGCACTT
The DNA here is from genome assembly GCA_028293285.1 of Pedosphaera sp. Classification (GTDB taxonomy): domain Bacteria; phylum Verrucomicrobiota; class Verrucomicrobiia; order Limisphaerales; family Pedosphaeraceae; genus Pedosphaera. The sequence goes on along the minus strand of JAQGPC010000301.1, from coordinate 1,764 downwards.
GGCTTGATAGGTGCGCTCCTTTCCGGTTAAGATAAAAACACTTCCTTCCTTTTCCGCCGCCACCACTTCGTCCTGTACAATTTTAGCGTGGTAACGCTCAACTTGTTGGCGGCCTCGTTCCACTAAATCTTCACCCGCTATTCCTTCAGGAAAGCCAAGATAGTTTTGCACGTCCGGCTCCCATTTCGCCATGGACTTATCAGAGTCAATGATAAGTGTTTCACGTTCCGCGCGACCGAGATAAATGCCGGCTGACAGGCCGGCGATGCCGCCACCCACGACAATTACTTCTGCGTTTAGTTGCTCGGCCATATGGAATGATAATTCGTATCCTTGAAAAAGCCCCCTCGCCTTCCTTGTTTCAGCGAGGGAATAGGCAATCATTTAAGACTCAAAGAGCGCTTGCCTTATAGGCTGTAATCGCTCGACGGGTTTCTTCGATCGCTGCCTTGATTTCTTGAAAGTCACCGCGAAGATATTTCAAGGCATACTTCTCCTCATCAATTTCCCGTTGCGTCCGCACTCCCAAGCGTCGCAGTAATGGCAGCGGTGGACACCACCCTTGAACTGCGTGCATTAAAAGAAACGGCAGAACGATACCGGGTACCCAAAGCCATTTTTTATTGAAGGTCAGTCCCAGCAGAAGTCCTCCGAGTGCAAGCGAAGAGGCATTGGTTTCCAGCCAACGCTCCACGTCCCATTCGGAATCCAATTCTTGAATCCGCTGGGAAATGCCTTCCGGACGGCTTACATAATAAACGAGTTGCTGCTTTGTCTTCTCATCAATGTGTTCATTGACTGAAGGCAAAGTATGCGCCCGCACGCGATCAGTCTCTCCATGTCCATTTCCCGTTTTCATGTGAGTAGATACTTTGCTTATTATTTTCCAGTTGAAGTGGGAGACGTTTGACCACCTTGGAAATACGGTTGTTTTCCATGGTGATTATAAATCTGGAATGCATATGAGGGATTTGCCACGTCCGTCCGGTTGCCAGTAGCGTTGGATTGTTGAGCCCGGGCTCCAAAAGACTGTCACCATAAGGGCGAGCGTGGTCGCCAAAACCGATAATTTAGATATGCTTTTCATATTTGCCTTTCGGTTGAGGGTTAAATTTCAATGCGTCAAATCTGCGAATCTAGGTGTACCAGGCAACCCGAGCCTATCGATTACGCTTTTTCTTCTGTAATACTTGGAGGCTATTTTGCCGTCCTTTCCAAGTCTTTGCTTGTCGGGCAACTTTCTTTATTCTGGCTCTTCCGGCCTTACTTGCGAAACTTTCACTGGGAAGAACACGTCTCCGTGGCGTTCGCTGGTGACCGGAATAACCCGGTTCATAGTCTCCGTAATCCTGCCAGTCCGTAGCCCCGCCGCTGGTCTTATTGTCTGGATTACCAGCCAATTGTTCTCCTTCCATGTACTCAGGCGGTCTGATGTGCCCCTGATCCGGCGGTTGAATTCCATTTCCCTGCGATTCATAATCATTCCCTCCCTCAACATGTATCCGATCAAATTGTCTTTCTTGGAACTCCTTTTCTAAAGGAGCATTTACTACCTTTGCGGCGCGCTCCCGATCAGTCACCCACAGGCGCCGTTCAAGTGCCATATATCTGCCTTCGAATTCCAATTCGGAATCATTTTCTTCAGGTTTGGCTATTCGCATACAAACTACTCTTTAATCGTGCGTTGCTCGGGCTCTAATAAAGGCTGGTCAAGCTTGGATTCTTTTCGGGGCAAACAAATACAGCCAGTACCATTAGCGCATC
>JAQGPC010000194.1 GCA_028293285.1 Pedosphaera sp. | reverse complement strand
ACGGCGAGCCTGTTCAACAGGACGGTTCTAATACCGTTTTTATCACAGACATTCCAGCAAACGGGCAAAAGGAACTTTCTTTTCAGGCGACGGTAGGTAATTCACCAAAATTGATTTCGATTGCGGCAGTCACCAATGGGATTGAATTGACCGCCGCTGGAAAAAAAGCAGGCCAATTGACATGGGACTTGATAATCGGGCCGAAGAAAAAAAGAGAGGATGGAGACATTGTCAGCACCAAGGAAGATTACGCGAAAGCTTTTCAGGTGCTGAATTTGTCTTTTGCGAAGGCGGGCACAGGCGCAGTGTTCGATACCTGGAAAGCGACAGGCAACAAATCGGGGCTGGGGATTTCGGTGGAGGTGAAGCTTTATCACGAAGGTTTTATCGATTTCAGCGCGGGCATCACCAATCAATCCGCAGCCACGTCGAATATGTCCGGTGCGTTGATTTGTCGCTGGGAACATCCTCCATTGGAAAAGAGAACAATGTGCTATGATAATCGGCGAAGCGATTTTGGTTCGGTAGCGTCCACACTTTTTCATGAGGCGGAAGGACGGCACTGGCACACGCAACATGGTGTGGATTGGGTGCGGTCGCAAATCAAGGGCGGACCGTCTGTGGTTTGGATCAACCCCTTCGATCCCGTTTTTACGGTGTACGCTGAGCCAACCGCCAAAAGTCCCGGACGCTACATGATGGGCAGCCAGGCGCAATTCGGACGGGAAGCACAGAGTATTCCGGGCGCTTTCTTTGCCATAACAGAAATTGCCCGCCCGAACATCAAATCCTATCGGGATCGGGTGCGTGAAAACGTTCTGCCGCCCAAAGGCGAAGGCTTTGTAATCAGCACACGTTTGGCATTGCAAGAGCGGGAAGTGAGCGATGATACCGCCGACGAGATTTTTCTCGGCACCACTTCCTATCGTGAACAGCAGGCGAGCGGTGGAAAAATCGAAATGTTTTTTGGCGTGGCAAGTGTCCGGTTTGGCACCAGCTATTTTCCTTATTCTACGTTGGGTGAAAACTTCGACACCGAAAAGTTGCTGGGCATGGATCGAGAAGGCTTCTGGCCGCTGGCGGCTGACACCGTGCAACAATGGCCGCTGTTCGCGGATGAGATTCGCCGCGATTTACGCCTGGCGAAATGGATGGGCTTCGAGCTTATCCGACTGCATCACCTCGAACTACTCGCCCCTATCAATAAAAAGGTTCGCCAGGAATATCTGGATTTTCTGTTTGGAGAAATGCGGCATCTGGGCATGAAAGCGCTGCTGGATGTTTATGCTTCGCCACAGCAAATGGAAGAATTGATTAAACGTTATGGTGATGCCATCGACGGAGTGGAAATTGAGAACGAAACTTTGATTTGGAACATCCCGGCAAACAAGACGGCGGAATGGAGTCAGCTTTATGAAACAGTAAAAAAGATCGCGCCTCACGTGAAGATGCATTGGACGGCGCAAAATAACACCGGCCTTTTTGACCGACTGGCGAAGACAGGAGTGGGATTTGACCGGTTTGGGCTGCATGCCTACGTGGATACGCTGGACGCGCTACCGAGCGCGCGTGGATGGGCATTGGCGACGGGCGATTATGGCACGCGCATCGGCAAACCGCCTATTATCACGGAATGGAATTATCGCGGTCTCACGCGCATGACTCCGGAAGACCGTGCAAAGATTTATCCGAAGATTTTCGAGGGAGCATTGGCAACACGTTCGATCTCGGACTTCTATCAATTTCAATTTCAGGAAACCCTCTCGCCAAACCCGGTCATAGGGCGCGGCAATCTGCTTCGGCATTACGAGATATTTAATCTAAGCCGTCATCCGAAAATGGAAGCGTTGGAATTTGAAAAAATCATCCAGCATTACATTGCGCCAAATAGTCCCGCGAAAATGCTTGCCGTCAGCTATAGCGAAACTGAGTTGGACAAGGCTGGCATGGGAACGGCCAACATCATTATTACCAACCAATCCGGCGAGGCCTTGGAATTGAAAACCATGGTTGAAGCGCCGGCAGAATTGAAAGTGGAGGTGGCCGGAACTGAAAAAATTTCCCTTGCGCCGCACGAAACGAAGAATATCGCGCTCAAGCTGGCCACGGCAAAGGTAAAGCCAGGTTTTTATCACGCCTTTGTCCGGCTGGAAGGCACCAACGGTTTTCTTCGCTATGCCGCGGTGGAGGCACGGTTGCCGGGCATGCCGGTATTCGAAACGAGCGTCACCAATGAAGTGACCTATCCGCGTGGAGTTGCGGAAGAATTGAAATATCCTTTCGGGAATGTTGCTGCCGTAGTTTACGGAGTAGATGCGCCGGTGATGGAAGTGGAGACGGCCATTGCCATTGCGCAAACGCTGGAAAGCGCGACGGGAAGACTTATTCCATTTTTACAACTTAACGATTTGCCGTCAGCGATGCGGACTTCCGGCAATTTGATTTTGGTCGGGACAGCCAAATCCCATGAATTGATCAAGGAAGTGGCGGCGAAACTTCCGGCTGGAAAGGCCAGTGTGGTGCGAGTCGCGAAAGAAAAGGGCTGCGAATGGCTGGTGGTCAGTGGCGCCGATTCCGAGGCTGCGAAAACAGCGGGAATGGATTTAACCGTGCGGTATTGGAAAAATGCAAAAGATTCCGCCGCGCGCAAGGTAGGGCTGGTCCAGAAAAAACTGCCACGCGGAATTGACCCAGCAAAACTGCCGTAGGAATTATTACCGCGGTTAAGTCACCGGCGTGACAGCAAACCCCGGCTCCGAAGCCAGTCAGCGGCGCGGTCCGGCCAGGTGGCGACAGGATTTCCCGTAGGCCGCAAGCCGTAACCGTGGCCACCGCTGGGATAGAGGTGCAATTCCACGGGAACCTTTGCCTGCTTCAAAGCCAGCGAATAAGACAAAACATTCTCCGCATGAAGTGGATCGTCCTGAGTCATCGCCAGGAACGTTGGTGGGTGATTTGTGGTGACGGCGACTTCAGGGGAAAGCTTTTCCAGATTATTGGTTAAGGTCAGGTAAGCAGGATAGATGAGCATTGCGAAATTGGGTCGGCAATTTTCCGTGTCGGCAGCGTCAACACTGGTGTAAGTGAGTTTTTCGGCACTTGTGGAAAGCGCTGCCGCCAAATGGCCACCAGCGGAGAAGCCAAGCACACCGATTTTCTTAGGATCAATCTTGAGTTCCGTTGCGCGATGCCGGACAAGACTCAGGGCGCGTTGGGCGTCTTGCAAGGGGGCGACGTGTTTTTCCAAGCCTGCGCGTCGAGGAACGCGGTATTTCAAAAGCACCGCAGTCACGCCTAGTGAATTCAGCCATTGGCAAACCTCGGTGCCTTCGATGTCTGTGGCGATAATGTTATACGCGCCGCCAGGGAAAACTAATACCGTAGTGCCGATGTCATTGGTTGCAAGTGGTCGGAAGATACTGATGGTAGGCTTGGAAACGTTACCGATTCTGACCACCGGTTTATTGGCGGTCATTTTGCCAGTCGGTTTTGTGACATTGTGCTCTTCACCAATGTTGCCTTTTTCTCCAGGCGCAGTTTCCGGCCAGAGATTAATAACTTGGGAAGGTTCGATGGCGCGTGAAATTGCCGGAAACAATGCCACGAAGCAGACGAGGAGCAGCCGGAAAATGGCAAAAGCTTTCACGCGATGAAATTAACTCGTGCTCAGGCTGTTATTAAATTTTTCCACCACCTCGCGGATGGCACGAGTGTGTTCGGGCGTGCTGCCGCAACAGGAGCCGATGATGTTTGCACCGGCTCCCAATGCACCGGGAACGCCAAGCGCGAGGTCGGCGGCGGAATGCTTGTAAACGGCCATCATGATTTCCAGAACGGGCAGACCGGCGAAACGTACCACCATGACGGGCAGGCTGCAGCTTTCACGGTAGATGCGCGCAACTGTAGCTGCGCCGACCATGTCCATGCCAGTGCCGCAATTCAGCGAGACGATATTCGCACCACGTTCTTCAACAAATCCCGCAGCACGGTCGGGCATCACGCCCATCATGGTCACATAAAATGTTTTATCCTGCGAAAGATCGTAGGCCAGGGAAGCGATGATACAGGGTGCTCCGGCAGCTTTGGCGGCGTCAATGGCGACGCCGATTTCTTCCAGCGAAGTTTGTGTTTCGATAACGATGGCATCCGCTCCAGCTTCCACCAGCGCAACGGCCTGCTCACGATACGCTTCAAAGGCGTCCGCTTCCGGCATATCGCCGTAGGGTTCGAGGATGGCGCCGAGCGGGCCGAGATCGCCCAGCACGTAACCCTCGCGTCCCTCGAAAGCCTCGCGCGCAATGCGGACACCGGCCTGATTGATGGCATGCAAATCTTCAGCATGACCATGGCGCTTTAGCATCGTGCGACTGCCGCCAAAAGTATTCGTGATGATGCAATCCGCACCCGCCCTGGCGTAACGACGCTGGATTTCCAAAACGCGTTCGGGATGCGTCAGATTCCAATGCTCACCGCAGTTGCCCTGTTCGAGTCCGGCGAGCATGAGTTGCGTGCCCATCGCGCCATCGCAAACCAACCGACGCTCGCGCAATACTTCGTGCAACAATTTTTTCATGAGTGATGGCCGGAAAGCTATTTTAAAAATTACCGTGTAAGGGGCTGAAGCCCGCGCTGCATGAGCAAAGAACGAGCTGCGTTTACGCTGCGATCAGGATTTCAGTGTCGCTAATCTGCATCTCCACGCCAGCGTTCTTCGCGGCTTCTGCGAGGGCGGCCTTGAGCATGATGATGGGATCGGGACTGACATCGAGGCGACGCATTAGGCCCTCGCCTTTTTTAGTGCCAACGGTCAGAGTAATTTTGAGACCTTTGCGTTTACAGCCTACGCGCGTGCCGTCAGCGAGCTTCGTGTTCATCGGCTTGATGAAGGCATCGGTGTAATGGACGCCGATGCGAGACTTGTCAGTAAAAGTGGGTGGAAGTTTTTCCGTGGCCACCGGATTGATGTCGCAAAGTTTGGTCATAGATAAGTTAAAAGTTTTTGAGAATCAGCTGTTTTTGTCAATCGTTTAGGACGCGCCTTTTTGCGCGAGCGCGAAATGAATGACTTCAAAGACCATGCCCCATTTGTGTTCGCGACTGCCGGCTTCGCAATGGCAGCCAGCGGGATTGATTGAACGCTTCCAAGCGAGCACATCGTTGAGCGGGCGGCCGATGAGCGGCTTTTCAGCGTTGACGAGATTCATGAACCCGGTCGGGTCTTTCAGATACTCGCACATGAAAGTGTACCCAGTATCGCCCTCCGCCGGGGCGCAATGTGCCTCTGCGATCCGGTAAGCTTGCGCGCGCGGTTGCAGGCGGACGTGATAATTATACTCGATGGAACGGCCCAGATTGGAACAGGTCGTGCCTTCGTAACGAAAGCGGGCATTAATTGAGCCGTCATTGGCGGTCTCGAGTTGCAACCGTTCCTGCGACCACTTTCTTAGTGCGCGGGCGTTAAGGCTGTAGCGGGCCATTTTGTCCAGCACCGGCGCAACGGGAATGGAAGGCGCGGCAATCTCATTTTGTTGGAGACTTACGCTTTCGGACTGTGGCATGAAATAACGATAAGGTGCGCGGCGATATTGGCAACCCGGCAAAGAACAGTTTTCACAGGGAATAAGCCTTGATCCAGGCTGGACCTTTTCGGGATGGCGCGTGAGGCCAAAAACAGTGAGCAGCGATTTTTTGGGCCGCAGCATCCCGGACTCCATGACATCCAGTTGGGCGGGGAAAGGCGTTCCATTATTGCCACGAATGATATTCCAAAGCTTCGGCTGATCGGAAACTGGCCAACCGGAATATCCGGGACTGTAGTGGGGCAAGACGGCCATGCTGTTTTGTTCGGCCCAGGCGCAGATGCGTCCAGCAGCGTGGGTAACCAGATGCTCAACGACCGCCGAGCCATACATCTCCAGAAAAAAATATTCGTCTGGCTTGCCTTCCTGCCAGCATTGGCGGGCTTTTTCTTCACATTCCTTGCCCGCGCTGACGGCCACGAGCATGGCGTCGTGCGCTTCCGCCGCGACGAACTGCTCATGCAGGCGGTCGGAGACAAATTCCGCGCCGCTCAAATAGACTTTGCCGGTTGCGGTTTTAAGCCGCCCGGCGGCGCGTGCAAAAACCCAGGGGCGGCCGTTTTCCGCATACCAACGTTGTGCCCAATCAGCCAGTTCGCGCGGGCGGGCGTCGAGCGCGTGATCACGGGGATAGCCAAGCAGCCGCAGGTATTCGGATTCCTGCACTTTCAACCGGGGCTGCTCGTCGGTGAACTCAAACGTGTCCGAAGCTGGCGACTGAATGGTGTTCACGACGTTGTGCTCTCCACGGCGACCTTGGATTCAATGGGATTGAACTGGCAGCCTTCGACAAAATAATCAAAGAAGCCGGGATGCGTTTCCAACCGGCAATGCGTGACGCGCTTGACCATGCTCTCCAATTCGGCGCGCTTGGTTTTTGAGAGCAGCGCGATGCACGCGCCTTCAATCGAAGCGTTGCCGACCTGTATAATTTTCGAATCGGGAATATTCGGAATCAGCCCGATGTTCCGCGAAGATTGCACATTCAAGTGGCGGCCAAAACCACCGGCAAGATAAAACACATCCAGGTCTGCGAAGGGAATGCCGAAGTTTTGAAAAAGAATTTGCAGGCCAGCGACGTTTGCGCCTTTGGCTTGGGCCAGTTCATTGATGTCGCTCTCGGTAAAATAAATCGGGCGGTTGCCTTGCGCATCCAATACAATGCGCCCTTCGTCTTGCTCGAAGCGGCCCAGTGAATTGATGCGCCCAACTCTAAGCAACTCGCTCAAAAGATCCACGAGTCCCGAACCGCAAATTCCTTCTGGCGGACCATCACCGATGACTTGGAGGCGCATCGAGCCATCAGGTTCGATGGCAACCTTTTCAATCGCACCCGTCAAACCGGGCATGCCGCAGGAAATCGCGCCACCTTCAAACGCCGGTCCAGCAGGGCAGGAGGCAGCGTAAATTTTGTCCTTGTTGCCAAGGATGAGTTCTGTGTTGGTGCCGATGTCCATGACGGCGACCAGACGATCTTCATTAGCAATATCCACAGCCAACATGCAGGCAGCGGCGTCTGCGCCCACGTGTCCGCTGATGATGGGCATGCCATAGATGCGCGCGCGCGGATGAATGGGCAGATGCAATTTTGCGGCAGTGTCGGCGAGACTGGTGGTGGTGCGCTCGCCCGCAGCCATTTCAAGTTCCGTGATGGACTGATACGGATTCTGGCCGATGGAATAAACATTCAGCCGGAAAAAAATGTCGCGCATGGTGGAATTACCCGCTACCACCAATTCGTAAATGGATTTGGGATTAACCGGGAATTCTTCGATCACATGGGTGAGATAGCCGATCAACGTCCGTTGCAGCAACTTGCTTTTGTCATGCGTATCGTAATGAATCCGCGACATGACATCCGAACCGCCGAAGCGCTGCGGGTTTTCAATCGAAGCGTCGGCTACAACTTCACCGGTCTCAAGGTTCAAGAGCCGGACGACCACAGTCGTTGTGCCCAAGTCCATGGCGATTCCATGAATGGGTCCGGTCGTACGATCAATTTCCTGACCGTCGAGCAGGATGCGATCGCCGTCGCGCGTCACGGTCGGATCAAGTTTCAGTTTCTGCGTGCTCGATGGAAGTTGAAACGCATGGCGTTCGATGCGCATGTTGCCTCGCCGCATCGTGTGGCAGCGCACCACGTCGTCGTCCTTCACTATTTTGCAACAGCAGGATAAGCGGAAATTTTCCCGCAGATGACTCTCTTCCTTGGTTCGCTCCGAGAGGCAAGCCATGCCTTCGGTGACTTCAACCAGGCACTCCTTGCACTTGCCTTGTTTGTGACAGGAAGTGGGGACTTTAATGCCCATGGACTCCGCATAATCAAATAGCGAAGCTCCGGGCACTATGTCGTGCTGCTGGAGATTAAAATACAATTGCACGATGAATATTCGCTTACAATAGTCTTTAAGCCGGTTCATTACTAGGTTAAACGTTTCACCAGAGACGTCAAGATTGTCATCTGTTACGGTTCTCGTGTCATTCCTATCGTGCTGGTTTCGGCCTTGCATAAAGCATTCGATTTTACAGGCGCACCCGTTAGAGTAGGAATGTGCCTTATTATAAGTCGAACCAGTGGCAAAGTTAACCTGACAATATCCGCCAGCTTGTGATTGCAGAGGGAAGGAATCTGCTGGCTAAATCAGTTGAATTTTGGTTTCCTGTGGGTAACCAATCTACTATTCGAAGCCTTATGAAAGCTTTCCACAATCCCGGATACTATCTCAAATCCTGCCTGTTAGTTCCCGTGCTCGTGGTTGGGCTTACCGCTATTGCTTGGGCGCAATCGCCGGAATTGGAAGAAACCATTTCCCGGGCTGAAAAGGGGGATGTTGAAGCCCAAATTGCCCTCGGCCTCGCTTACAAAAATGGTCGTGGGACGCATCAGGATGTGGAGAAAGCCGTGGATTGGTTTCGCAAAGCCGCGGAAAAAGGCTCGGCTTCCGCTCAACGGCATCTCGCTGCACTTTATGCCGAAGGCAAAGGGGTAAAACAGGATTCGGGTGAAGCGCTTAAATGGTATCGCAAAGCTGCTGAACAAGGCTTTGCTTCCGCCGAGAACAACCTGGGCATGATGTATGTCAATGGCAAAGGCGTGCCACAGGATTTTGCCGAAGCAATCAAATGGTGCCGCAAAGCCGCCGATAAAAATTACGCTGAATCCCAATACAACCTTGGCTGGATGTATGCCGAAGGCAAGGGCGCGTCTCAGGATTATGCCGAAGCAGTAAAGTGGTATCAAAAGGCGACTGCTCAAAATTATGCGGCGGCACAAAATAATCTGGGAGAATTGTATCTCGAAGGCAAAGGCGTTTCCAAGGACCTTGCCGAAGCGCTCAAGTTGTTTCAAAAAGCCGTGGCCCAGAACTATGCCTCATCGCAAAATAATCTGGGTGTCATGCATGAAAACGGGTGGGCGGTTCCGCAGGATTACACTGAAGCCGCCAGATGGTATCGCAAAGCCGCTGAGCGCGGTTATGGCGGGGCACAAAACCGTCTGGCCATCTTGTGCACGAACGGGCAGGGGATGCCCAAGGATTATGTGGAAGCTTATAAATGGTTCGCTCTCGCAGAAACCCATGGTGATCATTTGGGAGCCGATGTTCGTGAAAAGATCACCAAGGAAATGACGCCGGAACAAATAGCCGATGCCAAAAAGCGGATAGCTGAGTTTGTTCCGAAGGACTAAGCCGCCCGTCCATTAAGTTATCTCCTTCAAAAGAAAAAAGTCGGGCCGAAGCCCGACTTTGGTAATTGAGTTACTCGCAAACCTATTGCGTTCTTACCCGGTAGAAGCGGGTGTTAACCGTCGCCGTGTTGTCCGTCACATTCGTCACCGAGCCAGTACCGGAAATGGTTTTCAACGGAGTCCAGATCACATCGTTCAGTGTATTCTTATATTCTACGAAGTGGGTATGTCCCACTTGCGTCAGGAAATTGAAGCTGGAACTGCTGCCACTATGCGCCGGGTTTACGATATTAACCGGTGTCACGCCAGAACCGACGGCCTGAAACGCTTTGATTGAATTAGCGTTGTTAGGATCATTGATTAATATGGCCGTGCCATCGTTGCGGTTGATGGAATACAACTCCACATTCCCGCCAAACTCGCCTTGGAAATACAGCAAGCGCATCGGATAAAGCCCGTTCGTCTGGACAATGAAGTCAAACGTGGAAGCGTTGTCGTTGCCGCGACCGCCATCAAAGATACCCAGCGTCAGGTTCGTATTGGCGGGCGTGGGCCCGGTGGTGAATTTGAAACCGTCGTCGCTACGCACAGCGAAAGTATAAATACCAGGAGATAGCTGCACGTACATTAGTGCTTCCATGGCAAAGAAGTTATTGGTGCCGCTGGCCGGAATATATGGGAACGCGGCATCGCCGGGGAATGTCCCGGTGGAAGTTGCATTTATATCGAAGTTGATCACGTTCGTGTCTGAGAACAATCCGTTGCCGTCGGGACCGGCGGCCAGATTGGGATAAGGCTGGCTGGTAGCCGTGTTCGTGATAACGCCTGCCAATTGCGCTTCAGCACGGGCCACACTCGGAGGGAAGGTTATCGGGGATGCATTATCATCCGCCTTGACCATGTGGATTGCAAAGCCGGGGTTCGACCCCGAACCCACTGGGAGTGCAAATCCAGGCGGAATTGTAGCTGCATTCGCTGTTGTGAACTGCCACGTATTCGTAATGGGTGTCCCGCCATCATTGAATACTGCCGTTACGGTGTTGGTGCTGTTCGGAGTCAATAACGTAGACGGCAGATAGGTGACGATTGTGCCCGCAGCATTATTGCTTAGCGTGATGCCGCTCGTGACGTTCGATGCATTCAGGAACAATAGAATGCTTCCGGTATTGAGTGTCCCCTGGCGATTGGCAATCGTGAAGGAAATGCTCTTCTCTGGCCCTACATTCGCTGCACTGGGGAAGGGATATCCCGCGCTGATATACGGTCTTAATGTTGTGCTGTTTGTGACCGGCACAAACAGCAGATAATTGAAATTATAACCGCCACCAATTCTGGTGGTACGAACCGTGTTCGTGCCTGTGAAGCGAATTACTACATTGCTGCTGAAAAAGTCTTTCAGCGGCACGAATGTATAGCCCTGGCCGCCGCCAGTGTTCGCGGGACAAATGAATGTGCCCAATGCGGCAAACGGCTGGTTGGAGGTCGTGGCCGTAATGTTCGCCAGACGATCCAGTCTCATGGTGGGATCGCCGGAAAGCGATGCCATCCGCGCGTAAACGTTATAAGCCGTATTGCTGAAACTGCGTGTGTAATTTTCCCATTCTCCAAAGCTGACGAAAGCCAGGTTGTAATCTGAATATCCGTTGGCGAGAAAATCATTGTGATCCACATCGGCTGAAACCGGCGGAGCATCCACGGCAGCGATATCGCCGGGCCGATAAGGGTTGGTTCCCGCGTCCGGCACGTCGAAATAATCAACGCCGTTGGTGCCATTTAAACCTCCAAACAGATTGGGAAAAGGATTCGAAATAAATCCGCCCGAACTAAAATTGTAATCTTCTGCTTCGATGAAAAACAAATTAGTGGTCCACGTATTGAAGCTGAATGTATTCGTGGCATGATTGCCGTTCGCGTCAGTGACCAGAATAGTGGCGTTATAAACCAGGTTGGGTGCCAACGCTGAACTCATGATTGCTATCCGGTTCGTGGGCGTACCCGTGAAGGTGAGTGTTTGATTAACACCATTAAGCGTTAATGTGATGCCACTGGTGGCAATCGTCGAGAAAGTGGAATTTGCTTCAAACGAAACTTTATTAGTCGCAGCAATATAAATCGAACCATTGGCGGGCAGAACATTTGCAATCACTGGTGGAATGAGCGACGTGGAAGAAATCTCAAGGTTGTTAAAATTCTGGTTGCCATCCGTCTGCAATGCGTAGAGCGCAAGGCTGTTGATCGGATCGCCGGGGTTGCCCGCCAGGGGCATATTGTCAAAGTTGGTAATGACCGTTGTGCCCGTCGGGTCCTTGATGACGAACCGATACGTGTCCTGCGTCAGTAAGGTAAATTCCAATTGGAAAGGCCCGCTGCTGAAAGGCACATTGATCGTGTTGGCTCCATTTCCGTCAGAAATGACAAAGGAATCCGCTACTCCTCCGATGTAATAAAAGTCAAAACGCGCACCCGCCTCGATATCGCTGGTATCATTGCCTGAACGCAAATTGAAGCCACCCCGGTGACTAGTCGCATTCCCAATCCCCTGGTTCCGCCATTTGATCTTGAAAACCACGTTGGTCGTCAATGCATTGGTAAACCCGCGATAAGCGACTGAGGCGTTGGCGCCGCTCGAACCGTTGGCATACATCCCGAAAGAACTATTGTTTGTTGTCGCGATGGCACCGCCATCACCAATAAAAAAGCCGCTAAAATTCCCCCCGTTATTGACGGTGTTCGTAAGCACCCAAGGCGTGAAACCAAAACCCAGATTCTCACCATTCGTCCACGTATTCCCGGCCGTATTGTACGCTGCCGCGCTGTCTTGAGCCAGAATCTGCGCGGAAGCTGACCCTGTGAAAAATGATAATGAAGCGAAGATCGCAACGGCGGTAGATAACAAGAGCGTGAGTTTTTTCATAAGGAAACTTTCAAATCAGAAATAAAATATGAGTGCGATTCCACTGTTGGCGAAGGTAGGTCATCACTAGGTAATTTGAGATGTTAGGATTGTAAAATGCTTATCCGAATAGTCAACCAATAATTGTATTTTATTGACAAAACTGGGTAACAACTAAACCTTATAGGCATCGCCGTTTTTAATGTTATGTGCGTTGCCGAATCATCCCTTTTAGCAAGGAGATACAAGTCACAAGGATTTACACTTATCGAATTACTCGTAGTCATTGCTATTATTGCCATTCTCGCTGGTTTGCTGCTTCCGGCACTTGGCAAGGCCAAGCAAAAGGCCGAACGAATCGGCTGTGTTAACAATCAGAAGCAATTGACTCTCGCCTGGGTAATGTATGCGGATGACAACGAGACTCGCCTTGCGCCCAACGCTTCTTCTACAGCCCCGGCAGGGACTGCCAGTTGGGTGGCTGGGAAACTGGCCTGGGATCTTCCGCCTACGCCCTCCAACCCTGACAACTATAACACCGATAATCTAACTCAATCGCTTTTGGGCCCGTATTGTAATCGGTCGATTGGTATCTACAAATGCCCCGGTGACAAGGTAAACGGCGCGAAAGGTGCGCGGGTTCGCAGCATTTCCATGAACGGTCAGATGGGTGGCGTTGGAAACGCTGTCGACCTTAACTCCCCGGACTATCAGCTTTTTTTGAAGC